>JANPJT010000265.1:0-13566 GCA_031425635.1 Pseudomonadota bacterium | reverse complement strand
CCCCGCTGAGCAAGTAGGGAACTTGATTCTTTCGCAGCTCCGCTTCTAGAAGAGCCCCTTGGCTGTTGCTGCGGTAAAGTACAGCCACCTCACGCCGCTTTAGCCCAGCCGCGATTTGGTTCTGGATGTCGAGGACAGTGTATTCTGCTTCTTCATCTTCGTTTTCATACACATAAAGTTCAGGGATTTCCCCCGAGCCGGGTGGCTTATCGGAGCGAAGGATTTTGGCGTGGCGCTGGGTGTTTTTCGAAATCACGCTATTGGCGAGCGTAAGTATCGCCGGAGTCGAGCGGTAGTTCCGTTCGAGCCGGACGACTTTGCAGCCAGAATAAATTTTTGGAAAATCTAAAATGTTACTTACGCAAGCCCCGCGCCACCCGTAAATGGACTGATCATCGTCACCCACCACCGATAGGTTTCGGTGCCCCGCAACAAAATGCTTCAGAAAGCGCATTTGCATGGCGTTTGTGTCTTGGAATTCGTCCACCATGACTTGCCCAAAGCTTTCTTGAAGCTCTTTACGGATTTCGGGGGATTCCTCCATCAACGTCGTGGGCTTGATGAGAAGCCCGTCGAAGTCGACCATGCCTAAATGCCCGAGGCGTTTCAAATAGCGGGGGAGAAGCCATTCGACCGCAATCTCATAGTCTTCGTCTTTCTTCGCTTCTTTTCGCCCTGACTCTCGCCAGGACCCTAGCATGGAAAGAATTTTGTCCGCGTCGTACGCCGTTTTTCCGCAGTTGTTAAAGTCCTTTAGGAGTTCCTTCACAATGGCTCCGGCATCGGATGAGTCGAGCACACCAAAATCTCGAGGAAGTCCGGCCTCGTCGTAGTACTTTCGCAAAAGCCCCATCCCAAAACTATGGAAAGTCCCCGCAAAAATCCCTTTCGCCGAAGCACCCAGTTTTGCGCCCACGCGAGCCTTGAGTTCTCTGGCGGCTTTATTGGTAAAAGTAAGGACGCACAGGCGTTTTGCTTCAACCACTTTTTCATCAATCAAACGGCCCGCACGCGCGACGAGCACCGTCGTCTTGCCGCTGCCGGCTCCCGCAAGGATCAGCAAGGGACCGTCATTATGGAGAGCTGCTTCTGCTTGCTCGGGGTTAAGTCCTTGGATCCAGGGCGATGGCAATGAAATCTCCTCGTAGTTGCCGGCAGCGCAACCTGCCTCACGCACTTTACCGGCGTCAACGAGAGCCGGAAAGGCTTGTGTAGCAACGGCGCACAAAAGAGCTGTCACCTGCGGTGGACACACACTGCCTCGTGTGCTACCTCTTGGGCAACGGTGCGGGAATAGCTCAGTTGGCTAGAGCATCAGCCTTCCAAGCTGAGGGTCGCGGGTTCGAACCCCGTTTCCCGCTCCAAATACACCGCTTTTCGCCTGGCTCCGCGTCGCTGCTCCGCCTCCTCGCTACCGCGTACGGGATGTACGCGTCCGCTCCTCGTTGTCGCGCTCCTTGATCCAAGCGAAAATCGGTGCATTTGGGGTTGTGTGGTAGATCGCTTTTGGCTTCGCCGAGAACCTTCAGGCGTTCGTTTTCTCTCAAACTTGGGTCGGCAACTTCCGCGCGGGAATAGCGCGAGAGACGTAGGGCGAATGTCGGGCGAGGAAACGCCAGGGCTTTTCTGCTGCTTTAGTGATTCCGATCCGAGCGGTGGTTACTACTTCCACCGGAGGGACCAGACCGGAAAGATCGACTAGCCGAAAGCCCGTTTCAAAAAACGTTTGTCCATTCTTGCTAGGGCCGACTCCCAAACCAGCGGTCAATTTCCCCGGTCCGTTCAACCATTCGTACACGTTCTTCGCCGACTTTCGCCGTTCCACTATTTGCTCGATGCCCGAGATGGGCCGCGCTGCGCGGAACAAGACAGCTTCTCCAACGCCTTTCTCACCGGTTGAGACGTTCATGCAGTAGTGGATTCCGTAGGAAAGGTAAATGTAGCAAGTGCCTCCGGCTTCGAACATGGGCCAGTTTCGCGAACTGAGCCCGCGGTGGGAGTGGCTCGCGGGATCGGCGACGCCCAGGTAAGCTTCCACTTCGACGATTTCTGTGACAATCGACTGTTTGCCCGTTCCTACGATCAACCCTTTTCCAACGAGCTGCCGGGCCACGGTCAAAGCGTCTTTGAGGAAAAAGGATTCCGGAAGCGGCGAACGTTTCAGAATGGCCTCGATGAGGGAATACTCCACTTGCGAAGCATTTTGCTCGCGCGATTTTGCTGACCCCTTTTCCATCGTTTCAGTTTCCGACTCTCTTCAATGAAACAGCGTTGCGCCATTACGGAACCGGGCACCTTACCTCTGCTATTCTCTCTACGTGAAAAACGCCTTCCCGGATCCGCCACTGCACATCCAAACCGAGGATTCGAAAAGCAAACGTTTCCGCTGTCGTTTCGGGAGCCAAGACGGGGAAAGCTCGGCGCTGCGAAGTAGGCCGGGGATCCCATTCAAGCATCTGGCGAATGAGGAGTTCCAACCGGGGGTGGAGCCCAGCGTGCTTGGCAAGCGTTTCTAGGCTTCGCTCCGAAAACTCCACGGGGTAACGCTGCAGCACTTCGTCGGCCCACCCTGGTGACGCTCCCTCGATTCGGTCGGCGTAAGGCAGGTACGGTTTTACGTCGAGCACCGGAGTGCCATCTAAAAGATCCACCCCGCTTAAATGCAGTTCGATTCCGCCGGCGGCCATCAAGTCGATGGATTCAAGTTTCACCGCTGAGAGTCCTATGGGATTGGGCCGATACGGCGAGCGCGACGCGAAAACTCCCACCTTTTTTTCGCCGAGAAGTCTCGGCGCTTCGATGGTGGGCCGCCAAGGCCGCTCCTTATTTTGATGGAAGACAAAAACCACCCAAAGGTGGGTGAACGAATCCAGCCGGGCGACCGCCTCGGCAAATCCGCCGCGCGGGTTGAGCTTTAGGACCGCTTTGGCTTCGCTCACCATCAGCGCCTGGCGCGGCACTCCGAATTTCTCCGAAAAGCAGGACCGAACAAAACCAATCGGGTGAAACACGTGCGCCATTTAAATTCTGCATACACCACTTAGGTGTCTTCTACGATAATTTGCCGCACTACCCTTCCGGTGTTACGTTCCTCCTCGTGGCAGAAAAACAAGCAAGAGGGATGGGGTTCTACCGGCAAGCGCTCATCCCGCACCTTCCCGCCGATCTTTTCGAGCTGAACCCTGGCCGACTCGTTTGGTGGCTATGTTTTGCCGCGGTTGCGACGGGCAGCTACTTTGCCATCGTCCACTTAAACCTCCATTGGACGCTCAAGCTTGCGCTTGGCGGCCTCATTGGGTTGAGCAACGGAATCCTTACCTTCGTGTGCCACGAAATCGGGCACGGCAGCGTCGTAAAAAATAAAAAGCTCCAAGATTTTCTCATCATTTTCGGCACCATGCCTTTTTTCATTTCGCCGACTTTCTGGCGCTTTTGGCATAATAAGATGCACCACGGCCGCACCCAGCAAGTGATTTGGGATCCGGACGCTTTTCCAAAGCTTCGAATTTTCAAAGGAAGCCGGTTTGTGCAAAATATTTTTCCGTTCACTCCTGGCTCCGGTTACTTACGCAGCTACGGGTACTTTTTTTACTGGTTCTCTTTCCATAACTTTGTGGCCCAAACATATTTGCGGTTTCGAAACAGCGTTTTTGAATCGATGGATCACCGCCGCGTAAGCTTTGAATTTGGGTTCCAGTGCCTCATCGCGATCGCCCTCCTTGCGTGGGCCGGGCCCTCGAACTGGCTTTGGGTTTTAGTCGTGCCGGTTTTGGCACAAAATTACTTTGTGATGAGCTACATCTCGACGAACCACAACCTAAGCCCGCTCACAAAACACAATGATCCGCTTGAAAACTCACTCAGCGTCACCAACCACCCGGTGTTCGAGTTTTTTAGCCTGAATTTTGGGTACCACGTAGAGCACCATATTTTCCCGACGGCGAGTGGAAAACACATGAAGAAAGTCCACCAAAAGCTCGTGGAGTTTTTCCCCGATGAGTACCACGTGATGCCAAAGTGGAAAGCGATGAAAGCCCTTTACTCGACCCCCCGCATTTACCGATCCGACTACGAATTAATTCACCCAGAAACCCTTGCAGTGGCACCGACACTGGGGACCGCGCCGAAAAAATGGCCCGCCCAAATCCAAGCGGAGGAGACTGTAGACAGTTTTCTACCGCCTCCTGAGCCTGCGACGCTCGAGCACACCACTTCGGCCTAACAGTCTGGGGAGTTTCCTAAAAGAGCGGCTACTTTCTTTTCGAGATCTCGAATGGCTTTTCGCATTTCGTTGGCCTGGCGCAGTACCGCCGTATTTTTGAGATAGTCGGACAGGGGCTGCGTGGGAGTTCCCGCATACATGCCCGGCTCTAAAATTTCTTTTGCCACTCCCGCCTTATGCAAAAGAACCACATCGTCGCAAACCGTGAGGTGATCGAGAATCCCGGCCTGCCCGCTCGCGATCACACGGTTTCCAATCTTGGTGGATCCGGCGATACAGCACATGGCCGTCAAAAGACAGTCACTCCCAATTTCGACGTTGTGTGCAATATGGCAAAGGTTATCGATTTTGGTCCCTGCGCCGACACGGGTGGAACGGTAACTCCCTCGGTCAATACAGCAACCAGCCCCGACCCGAACCCCGTCAGCTAAGACCACATTACCGGTCTGAGGAATCGCGTGGCTCCGCCGCTGAGAATCCTGCGCAAAGCCGTAGCCTTCGGAACCAATCACGGTGGAAGATCCGACTTGCACCCCGTTCCCAAAAACCGAGTCAAACCCTATCACTGCCGCGGGGTGAATCACGCAAGCGTTCCCCATCACGACACCGTGTTCAACGACCGCCCCTGCCATCACTCGGCAATTTTCTCCGAGAACTACCCCCGGGCCAATCACGGCTTTTGGCTCAACGACGGTACCCGCCCCGAAAACAGCTGAAGGGTGCACGACAGCGGACGCGTGGACTCCCTCCCAGCCAGTCGCGGAAAAATCCCGTCCCGCATATTTTTGCTTTAGAAGAGCGTGTGCCAAGGCAACATTCGAAGCTATCAGCACCGCTTGGTCTTTCGACTCCCGAAAGGTTTCTTTCAGGGCCGCCGAGGTCACCACAACGGAGGGGCCTCCTTGTGCCACGAACCCAAAAAATTCTTTTTTATCGACGAAGACAAGATCTCCGGGCTGACAATTTTCCACCGCGGCAACCCTGGTCGCTTTTGCGCTTAGATTGCCGATCGCTTCTACCAGTAGCCCGTCACCTTCAAACTGGGCAAAAATGTCAGCGGCCGAGACGTCCATGCCCGAACGCTAGCCGCCGCGAAACAAGAATGCAAGGGGACGCGGCTAAAGTTGCACAGGGTCAATGTCGACGTGGCACGAAAGGGCTTGGGCAATAAAACAGTTCGAGTGCGCTTTCTCATGAAAGTGCTTAAACTTCTCGGGGTCCAGCGGAGCCGACAGCTTCACTTGAGGGCTTAGCTTGATCTCAGTAACCGCGAGTTTCCCCTGGCTGTTTTTTCCTAGGATTGCGACCGCGTTATCGCGGTAGGAGTCCACCATGACGTGGCTCCGGGAAGCCACCGCGAGGAACGTCAGCATATGGCACGAGGCCAGGGCCGCCGCGATCAGCTCCTCTGGGTTGGAGAGCTCTTTTCTCCCCTGGTATTCTTTCGCTGCGGAACTTTCGATAATGGTCCCACCTTCAAAAGTGATTCGATGGGTCCGATCGTAGGTCGTCGACTCAAAGTCGGGGGTCGACCGCTTCCACTCAATGCTCACACGGTGTTCTGACATTTAAACCTCCTCTTTAAACCCGAAGCACGCGCATCCGGATTTCCGACATTTCATCCATTGCAAAACGCACGCCCTCGCGCCCAAAACCACTGTCTTTAATCCCTCCGTAGGGCATCGATTCGCAACGCCACGAAGGAACATCGCCGATGATCACGCCCCCCACTTGAAGGGTTTCAAAGGCAAGCTCTGCTTTAAAGATGTCCCGCGTAAAAACCCCGGCTTGGAGCCCAAAGCGCGACGCGTTGACTCCCTCCAGCGCGGCTTTAAACTCACTAAAGGGCTCTAAAATCACGACGGGGCCAAACGCCTCTTCCGACGATAAGGGCTCGCTTACCGGAACCGACTCCAGCACGGTCGGAACGACGAGGGCGCCGTTTCGTTTTCCTCCGGCGAGGAGCTTTGCCCCCGACGTTTGCGCACTTTCAATCCAGTCCATGAGCCGCTCCGCTTCTTTTTCAGAGATGAGGGGTCCTACGACTGTGCTTTCGCTCAGCGGGTTCCCGCAGCCCAATTGACTCACCGCTTTGAGAAACTTGTCTTTAAACTCAGAGTAAATCGCCTCGTGAACGAAAAGCCTTTGAACGCTGATGCAGCTTTGCCCGCTATTTGCAAAAGCGCCCACTACGACTCTTGCCACGGCGTCATCGACCCCCCAGTCCTTGTCCACCACGCAGGCCGCATTGCCGCCCAGCTCCAGCACCACTTTCATCCGACCGACCCGTTTTTTGAGATCCCAGCCTACCGCCGGAGATCCCGTAAAGCTAAAGAGCTTGAGCCGCGGATCGCTCGTAAAACTGCCCGCCAGTTCGCGCGCGCAAGGCAAGATGGAAAACGCCCCTTTTGGCAAATGCGTTTCCGCAAGCACCTCCCCCAAAACTAGGGCGCTCACGGGAGTCAAAGAGGCGGGCTTTAGCACAAAGGGGCACCCGGCTGCGATGGCAGGCGCCACTTTGTGGGCCACTAAGTTTAAGGGGAAGTTAAAGGGGGTGACGAACGAACAGGCTCCAATGGGAAAACGTTTCCAAAAACCCCGGTAGTTTTGGGTTCGTTCGCTTTCTTCCATCGAAAGGACTTCGCCGAGCGGTCTCCGAGTGAGGGCAGCGGCTTCTTGAAAGGTTTCCACCAACCTCGCCACTTCTGCTCTCGCATCGCGCAAAGGCTTGCCCGCTTCAATGCACAGTATTTCAACTAGCTCTTCTTTTCGTTCGTTGAAACGACTAACGCAGTGTTCAAGGACCCGACGTCGCTGGTGAGCCGGAAACGCCGCCATCGCCGGCTCGGCGAGCACGCTTTGCTGGATTGCTTCTTCGATCTGCGCTTGATCCGCGACAGCGGCCACTGCAGCGGGCAGCCCCGTGAACTTGTCTTTCACCGTGAGGGTTTTGTCGCTAAAGACAGGCGTTCCAGCCAAAAAGAAAGGGTAATTTTCGCGTAGCATTGAGTCAAAGCCTACGCTCAGATCACCAAGATGCAAAGTTCGACAGGCTGTTTTTTGACCAGACTGCTGTGGTACACTGGACGCTAACTTTGGAGGCTAAATTGATGCGTTCTCTTGCTTTGGTCGCTTTGGCTTTTTCTCTTCACACCACGTGCTACAGCAACGACGATCTTTCGGCGCACAAGCTAGAAGTCACGGCGGAAATTGATCAGCACATTAGCAAACTCCAAGAACACAAATCCTGCATTAATTCCGCGGGGACCAAAGAAGCATTGATGGAGTGCCGTAAAACCATGAAAACGTGGCGCGACTCCGAACGTTCAGAACACCTGGAAAAACGAAAAAGCCGCATCGAAGAGAGAATGCAAAAGCTCCAAGATCGAAAAAACAAGCTAAGCACCCCTTAACGAGGGCCGCTCCGCGAGGGCTAGAAAATCCGCTCGGGTTTTCCGATCAAACTACTTTTGCCTGAAGCAAGTCGTAAAGGTGCACCACACCGACTAGCTCGCCTACTTCATTCTCCACGAGGAGCTGCTGAATAGACGACGCTGCCATCCACCGTGCGGCTTCCACCGCCAGGGCCGAATGCACAATCGATTTCGGCTCACGGTTCGCCAAATCCTCGGCCCGCAGGGTCTCGTCCATTCCTCTGGACTGAAACGCTCTGCGAAGATCCCCATCGGTGATGACACCCCAAGCTCGCCCACCCTCCTGGATGACCGCGAGCCCCAAGCATTTCTGGGTCATTTGGAGCAACACTTCTTTTAAAGAAGCGCTTTTATCCACCAGGGGGATTTTCTCTCCGGTGTGCATCAGCTGAGAGACTCGAAGCCACAACCGCCTCCCCAGAGCACCACCGGGGTGGAGCCTTGCAAACTCCCTTTCCGAAAAACCCCGTTTCTCCATGAGCGCCACGGCCAGAGCGTCTCCTAACGCCATCATCAAAGTGGTCGAGGTCGTGGGAGCAAGCCCCAGCGGGCACGCTTCTTCCTCGACTGAAACGCAAAGTAGAACCGAAGCAGATCTTCCCAAAGCACTCTCGGAATTTTGCGTAACAGCAATGCACGCAATGTTCTTCTCAGTGGCGTAATTTAAAACGGGCCGAATCTCATCGGTCTCGCCGCTAGAGCTCAGAACGATGAGAACATCTTCGCTCTGTAAGATCCCTAAATCGCCGTGAGAAGCTTCGGCAGGGTTCAGGAAATACGAACGGGTGCCAGTGCTAATAAAAGTAGACGCCCATTTGCGCGCCACAAGCCCCGACTTACCCATCCCGGTGAGAACCACTGTGCCCTGGCAGCCCAAAATAATCTCACACGCTCGGGCGAAGCTGAGATTCATCCCCGACGCGAAAGAGTGCAATGCTTCCGCTTCTTGGCGGATGGTTTTTCGGGCGCTCTCTATAAACTCATTTTCCATGCGCACTTTCGGCAATTTGACAGACGGAACGGATCAGAGACTCTAGCTTCTGCAGAGGCCACGCATTGGGTCCATCCGATAATGCCTTTGAGGGATCCGGGTGGGTTTCAGCGAAAAAGCCTTTGACCCCCACGGCAGCCCCCGCACGGGCGAGGTACGGAATCGCTTCTCGAATGCCACCCGACGAGCCACCGTCGCCACCCGGCAACTGGACCGAGTGGGTGATGTCCAAAATCAAATCCGCCCCAGCGGCCTCCATTTCAGGGAAGGCAGCAAAGTCCACCACGAGGCGTTGGTAACCAAAAGTGACCCCACGCTCGGTGATCCAGTAGCCGGCGGCATTAAAGTGATCGAGCTTTTGAACCAAGTTCGAGACATTGGACGGAGCAAGAAACTGCCCTTTTTTCACATTGACCAAACGGCCCGTCCGGCACGCCGCCTCAATGAGGTCAGTTTGCCTACAAAGAAACGCGGGGATCTGGAGGATATCGGCGACTTCGGCAACAGCTTGTACTTGGGACAGGTCGTGGATATCGGTCAGGACCGGCAGACCAAAATCTCTTTTTACCGAAAGGAGCGCTTTCAGCCCCTCATCGATCCCCTTCCCTCGAAAGCTTCCGTGGGAAGTTCGGTTGGCCTTGTCAAAAGAGGCTTTAAAGACGAACTGCACGCCTAACCGGTCTGAAATCCCGACCAGGTGATCGGCGACTCGCTTCACCAGCTCCTCGCTCTCAACGACGCAAGGGCCGCAGATCCAAAAGGGTTTACGCTTTCCTTCAGAAGTGAGGCGGACTTTCAGCGCGATGGACTGAGGGGTGTACATAGGCTTTGGACTATAGAAAACTTTAAATACGTTGGCAACGGCACGCCTACTATCGCAGGCGAGCAGCGAAAGTGCGGCTTTCCGTCCCCATTTTTCGATCCCACCAAGTAAAGTACAGCCCGTAATTCCCCCGCGCCTCTTCGTGGTGGAGATCGTGGTGGGTCGCTCCGATGAGCCACCCCCAAAGCACCTTGGGGTATAGCTCATAGCCTAAATGATTGAAGACGCTGGTTACCGTCATAAAAACCAGCCAAACGGCGAGAACCCCTACGTGGATGGGAACAAAAAGAACCAGAACGGGAAAAATCGCTGCTTCTAGGCAGGCTTCCCAAGGGTGAAAGGAAAAAGCCGCCCAAGGAGACGGGCTTCGGTGTTGGTGGTGGACTCGGTGGATGCGTCGAAACCACGCGGGCCGGTGCATTAACCGGTGAACCCAATAAAAGTAGCTGTCATGCACCACCAAAAGCAGAGCGAAACTAACCACCGCGTAGAGGGTCCCGTACTTGGACCACTCCAAATACAGGCCGGTCATCCCCCTTCTCCAAGCGAAAAAGAGCAGCGCCCCCAGGACCGCAAAAACAAACGAAGTCACGACAGACCAGCGGATTTCAGCGAAGTACTGCGCCCGCGCGATTTTCACTTTTTGTGTTCGGCGCCACGCCCAAACGGCCGCGTTCTTTTGGAAACAAAGCCACCACAAAACGCCCACAATCAAAAAGTAGCGGAAGACAATCCCCAGAAAGAAAAAAAATACCGTCAGAACAAAGTCTTGCATATGCCCTACCAGAAGAACGTTTAGCGGCACCGGTGTCAAGACTAGCGACAGGTAGTTGCAGCGCCGGTGTGGCACCAACCTCGCAAGTGTATGCTGCGGGAGGACGTTGGTGCGCGCTAAGCAATCGATTCTGTATACGATGCTCATGCTCTTGCCCTTTTTGGGCACCAGCAATGCGTTCGCCAACGCGACAAACCCCGACTGTCCGTTTGAGCGCCTCGCGGGCCAGCGATTAGAGGGCGCCAAGTTCAAGTCCGTTCATTTGCAGTCGGAATACCCAGTGCCTGCGAACAATGAGGCTTTTTACAACCGAGTCGTACGCACGGAAATGGAAGATCGAACGGTTTTCTTGCACGTCGAGAATGCAGTCCTTAAAAATCTGAATGACAAAATTTTCCTGGATAAAGAGCTCTCGGCGTCAACGCTGAATCTTTACAAGAAACTTTTTTTCGAACAACTCAAAGCGGATGATTATCTTTGGAGCCGCATCCCGAAAGGGGAACTAGGTGGAATCTATTCCGACTTCAAATCGATCCGTCTAGCGGTTCTTCCGAGAGATCCAAAAGAAATTGATTCCCTTGAGCAACACCTGAACCAGCTAGTCGAGTCAGTATCGCTTGCCTTTGCCGCCGAGATGAAATCTTACCCCAAAATGGCCGGATTTTACGAAGGCGTGCGCGGCCTAGTAGGCGATCCTGCCCACTGGAATCTCGCAGGGATTGGCCACACCGCGCAGCAAGCTTCCGTAGAAGCCCGAAGGGCTAGAAAACCCGAACCAGGCGAATCGCGCAAGCCGGGAGCGCCCGTCCCTGCCAGAGTGTTTGGCCCCCGCTCCTCTCTTGCAATCGCAATGGAGCTAGACGAAATCGAATCGCTTAGGCTCGGCCTCGTATCCACCATGACTCGAAGCCCCGGGATTATTGAAGAGCTCAGCCTCTCGCTCGACGCGGTCGATCTCTTGCGCAAGGCCCAAAGTAGCCCTTCTATCAACGACCGCGCTAGTTACGAAACCTATTTGGAACGCCGATTCCAACAGCGGTTCGGCGTCACTTTGACCAAAAAAGAAATCGCGTCTTTACAGCGCTACTACCAACTCGTCCAGGAGTTGGCTCCGCCGATTTTTATCAAAGAGCAAGAGCCTATCGCCTTAGCGGAACTCGATAGAGCGACCCACGGCGTGATTTCGTTTGATTTCGCCGGCCAGAATAACGTGAACACGGTGGGGACTTTTCAAGCTTTTCGGCGGGCGGCTCAAATGACTGGCCAGTCCTCCGACTCGAGGGAGCGTGCGCTTCTCGCTATGGAACTGGCATCCGAAAGGCAGCAGCGGGAATCGGATGCGTTTGACTCTTCAAAAGATGTGCTAGCTGCGGCCATAGGAGAAAGCCACCTTCAAGGACGGGGGCAAAACGTGCAGCATCGGCCTAAGGGCGAGCTGACTTCTTCGGGCGACGACTCCACTTTCCTGCCTTCCATCCCCCTCACGCTTTTTGACCACGGCCGTTTGATGATCGGGATCCGAGACCGTTGGGCTCCCCCGAGTCGTTTTAGGCTCACTTTCCAACCTCAGAACTTCGTCGACTCACACCGCGCAATCCCCAACGACGAGCGATTCAATTTGATTTCGCAAGGGGAAAGCATTGAAAAAAACCTTCGAGAGCAGCTAGAAGCCCTAGGGGCTGAGGGATTGGACCATCTAGCTTTAAAAGACACGCTTTTCGCTGTCCGCCTCCTACCAACAGAAAACGGCACCGTTGAGTTTGACGTCCTTTATGCCCAGGGGCCTAAAGTCGCCGAAAGAAAAATCCCTCACGCCATCTGGAAGGATAAAATCCGCAGCGCGTTTTCAGAAACGGGGCAGTTGCCCCACGGCTACCGGCTTCGGCTCATCTTCGACGCGCAGGGCATTGCCGAAGCCGAAAGCCGCACTCTTCGCTAATCTTCCGAGCGACTCAAGTCACTCGCGCAACTGTCGGAAGAAGACAAAGATCGAGTGAGGATGGATCTCAGCTCGCTAGAAACCAATGAACTTTGCTCCAGACCAGGCATTTGCAAAACATTTCGCGCCAATCCGAGCCAAGCCTCTCGCTGATCCGGAAGCCTTCGGCCTGAGTTGAGCACTTCGAGAGCACCCACCCGAGCGCCGTCGCCACCAACGCCACCCGTCTGTAGAACGCCAGAGATGAAAGCCACCCGTTCTCTAAACTGCAAGCGCTTGGCTACAAGAGCGACCGCTGTGGCAGCCACGTGACCAACCGACTTAAGAGCGATTGGCCGCAGAACAGACAGCACCGTCTCATTTCCTGAGGGAGTCTCCGCAACGGGCAGGAGAGTGTCTAACCGCAAAAGGAGGTCCACTGGAACAAAAACGTCCTCGCCTGTTTCGCCGTGGACCGCTGCCGAAAGTCCGGCTCTATCCGAGGAAGAGAGCTCCGGCAGGTCAATGAGCCACGAATAGAACGAAACGAGAAAAAGAACTTCCCCGAGAGGCTTTTGGTTCAAAGTGCCGTCTTTTGCGGCAGCCTCGCAGTACGTGCCCCACCAACGAACCATCGCCTCGATTACCGGAACCGCTTCCGAATGGGTCCGGTTCAAAACTAGCTTTTTCAGATTTGAAAGGTCGGGAGGTCCGCCCACCTGCTTCTGGTCGGCCAAAACCGCCGAGCTCACCTTTGCCTTAGCGGCCTCAGGGTCTGCGGCGAGAAGCGTCGAAGAGAAAAGCAAGAGCCACAAGATGCTTTGGCCCCCGATACGCTTGTCTGTAAAACCGCGACGCCGCACCAAACCCTCCCCACGCGCCCAATGACGCGCTGGGTTACTACCGCATCCGTTGATAAGTGTCCAGAATAACTAAAATTCCTCACTCGATTCAATCGTTTGGCGCTCCGGCAAAACGCGGTGGGAGACGAAAAGCACTTTGCAAAACAACGCCCAAACAGAACGCGTGACTAATTCCCAATCGCGTGGCAAGGTTACTCGGTTTTTCGTGCTTACGAAAGTGGCCCATGTAGCTCAGTTGGTAGAGCACGTCCTTGGTAAGGACGAGGTCACGGGTTCGAGTCCCGTCGTGGGCTCCAGTTATTAGCGATTTTAAGAAAGGCGCGTATGTCGAAAGCGAAGTTTGAGAGAAATAAACCCCACGTAAACGTGGGAACCATTGGCCATGTGGATCATGGTAAGACGACATTAACCTCCGCTATCACTACGGTTTTAGCTAAGACAGGTAAGGCCGAAGCCCGAAGCTACGCGCAGATTGACGCCGCCCCGGAAGAGAAAGCTCGCGGGATTACGATTGCGACCTGCCACGTGGAATACGAGAGC
>JANPJT010000264.1:0-7559 GCA_031425635.1 Pseudomonadota bacterium | reverse complement strand
GCAGCCGATTTGCTCAATCAGAGACAATACACTCAAGCGATTGAAGCAGCTGGAGAGGCTCTGAAAGCGGATCCGACTCGAGCGGCTGCACACAATCTACTGGGATTGATTCACTTAGAAACCAAGCGGTACGAGAAAAGTGAAGAGGCCTTCCGCAAAGCATTGGAAATGCAGCCCGTGTACCCGGAAGCATCGAACAATATGGGGGTTTTGTTTAATCGCCAAGAGCGGTTTGAAGAAGCCATTGCGTGCTTCAAGACCGCTCTAAAGGACGAAAGCTATATTACTCCCGAAAACGCTTATACCAATATGGGCTACGCTTACTTCAGGCTTGGGCGCTACAGGGACGCTCTCGATAACCACCAGAAGGCTCTCGATATCTCTCCTCTTTTTTGCCTCGCCAGCAAGAACATGGGCGACGTTTTCGCTAAACAGAAAGCTTACCCGAAAGCTTCCAGGTATTACGACAAAGCCGTGACGCACTGCCCACTTTATCAAGAAAGCCAGTACAAGCTTGGCCTGGTGCTCATGAAGATGGGGCAACGCAAAGTGGCAAAAGCTGAGTTTGAAAAACTGCTTCAGCGGCACAAAGAGGGGCCGTTCGTTGAGAAATCGAGCGAAGTTTTGAAATGGCTCCGGTAAATTTTACTTCGGTTCGCGAATTGCCTGGACGTAACAACTCGTTCTACTTAAGAATCTACAAACATGGATAATTTTGGCGCCTACTTACGAGCGCACCGGGAAAAGAAAGGAATTCGTCTAGAGGAAATCGCCTCTATCACGAAGATCCACATTCACAGCCTGGAGCTCCTTGAATCAAGCAAGTGGAAACAACTCCCTCCGGAGCCATTCATTCGAGGGTTCATCGTAGCGTACGCAAAGTACGTAGGCCTCAACACCTCGGAAGTGCTCGACCACTACAAGGAAGCAACCGGCATCCCGGCGGCAGTCACCCCCACGGCGGAAATACAATCGGCCCATTCACAGAACCCGTCGTCTGTTTTGGCCCCCACTCGCGATCTTGGCACCCAGTTTAGGCTCCCGTCTGGACCGAAAATGATCACTGCCGCTTCGCTGATTGCCGTCGTTGGTCTCGCGGCGGTTTTAATTAACGTGGGTAGAGAGGCAGAAGAAAGGGCGGCGGTTCCCGTCAAAGTCACGATGGTACCCGAATCCGCTCCAGCCCCCCAGGTAGTCCAGATCCCCAAAGAAGAAGATAGAAAAGTAGCGGTGGCGGCCACGCCAAACACAAAGCCTGAAACGGCGGCCCCCCCCTCCACGCCGGCCATTTTGCACGAAGTCGTGATCGAGGGCAAAGAGCGCACCTGGATCAAAGTGGTGATCGATGAAAACCAGCCGACCGAGTACTTTTTGCCCGAGGGCAAAGCAGTCACTTACAAAGCCACTGACAAAATTAAAGTGGTCCTGGGGAACTCCACCGGGTCGCGGGTGCTCTACAATGGAAAAGAAATGGACGGAAAACAGTTTCTAGGGACCATCCGCACTTATAAGTTCCCGGAAACAGCACGTTTTCCGCAGGACGCGCCGTCCAAGCGCACTCCCACGGCAGATCCCCCTGCAGTGGCTCCTTAGGTACCGACGAATGGAACGCCTGACTCTGGGGCAGATTGCCGCATGGCGACACCCCGCTACCACCCAAAAGCCCAGGGCAAGACTGCTCCACATCCACGGCATTAGTGAACACAGCGCTAGACACCTCCCCACGATTCAAGCCTTGAATCAAATGGGCGTCGAAGTCGTTCGTTTTGATTTGCGAGGGGCGGGGGAAAGCGGGGGAAGGCGGCAGTACGTGGAACACTTCGCCGAGTACGTTGCCGACGCCACCCGGGCACACAATTGGATTTGCGAGACCCTGGAACCGTTACCTCTGTTCTTGATGGGACATAGCTTGGGCGGCGCGATCGCCCTGCACTTCGCGGCCGAATACGGCCCCTTACTAAAGGGCCTCGTCTTGAGTGCTCCGGCCTACAAGACAGGGGGAGATATTTCGCCGCTGACTATTTGGGTTGGAAGGTGCCTTGTCCGATTTTTCCCCACTTTACGCCTCTACTCCAAGTCGTCCGACGGTCTCTCCAGGGACCCTGAGGCCGTGGCAACCTACCGCAAGGATCCGCTTTCAAGCCATTTCAACACGCTGAAACAAGGCGACGCAGTCCTGAGGGCGCTAGAGCAAATCCCTCGTGCTGCCAGAAAAATCACCATTCCGGTCATTATCGCGCACGGAACCGCTGACTCGGTCATCTTACCGGCAGGGAGTTTTGACATCCTTCAATCGCTCGGTTCTCACGACAAGGAACTCCACTTCCTGCCTGGCGGGTTCCACGAACCTCATGTGGACATAGACAGCAGCGTTTATTTTTCGCTGATCACTCGGTGGGTGGATCGACAAATTAGAATTGGAACCGATAACCCAAGCCAACACGTGCCATCTCGAACTGCGTAGCGAGCGTGGTCGATCGGAAGCGTGTTTTGTCGTACTCAAGAAAAATAGAATTCCGTTTATTCCAGAGACCCACGAACCCTAGGTCAATGGAAAGCCCAAAAGCGTAATTGAAATCATCGAAGGCTTCGTTGATCGAAGTGATGGGGCTATACCAAAGCGCTAAGACCAAATCATAGCCGCCGCCCAAACGGTATCCAAAAGACGGGGACAAGATAGCGCCCAATGTATCTGTGTAGGCAAAGCTGGAGGGACTAGCACTCGCGGTTCGGTAAAAAAAGCCGAGATTAAAATCAAAGAAAAAGTCCCCGTCCGAAAACATTGCCCCTTTAAGGTAAACATCGCCCCGCATCGTCCGGACTTGGGTTTGGGCTAAACTGGATCCGAAACCAACGATATCCACTTCTGCCTTAAAACCGAGGCCCGATCCTTCCTTCGTAATCGGAAGCTCGATGAAGCCCCGCAGCTGAGTCATCACCTGGGTAAACTGCGGCCCCAACAGCGAATCTCTAAAGGCACCAATCCCCATACCGTAAACGGGGTCAAAAGGGACCACTTCGGCTTGAACTTCCTCATCGAAAAGCGCTCGGATTTTTTCACGATCGGACTCAGACGGCACTAGCGCAATGAGCACTTCCAGTTCGGCGCGCGTGGGGATCTTTTCAACGAGGGTAGTCACTTTTCCAGTGAGCAGCGGGTTGCCATCGGCTCCCTTTAGCAAACCAAGAAGGTCGGCTTTGAAAGCAATGCTCGTAGCCTTCTTATCCATGCCGACTAAAGATCGAATAATAACTTCGTAGACTTTCTCCTTAGGGTCGGCGTCCAGCGCTCTGATTTGTTTGACATCAAAGCCCGAGAATATCTTAAGCGCTTCGCCGTAGCGCTCGAGGCCAAACTGGGCTGCGGCAAGCACGTACGACACGGTAAATCCAAACTCGGAACTCCGGTACGCTTTAAGAAAACTAAGGCACTCTTTTTCCGTTTCTGGATAGGCCTTGGAGGCGTAGTAGCTCAGGATTCGTTCGACTAAAAGTGCTTCTTTCCGGGTATCGCCTGCCGGGAGCTTTGGAATCAAAGCAGAATAAGCTTCAATGGCCTCGGGATGCTTTCCCTCTGCAGCCAATGCTCGCGCCGCGTCGAGCTGCCCTTGCAAGGCATCCTCCGCCTGCAAACCAAAACCAAACAACAAAGCCACGACAAAAAGCAGACGCCCCATGGGAAACCCCCAAATTTTATTCTACCGGTGTCTGGGCTTCCAGGGAATATCTTCTATTGATTCCAGCTGATTCGCGAGCCTCGCCAGTACAAAGAGGAAGTCGGAGAGCCGGTTGATATAGATAAGCAGCCAACTATCCACCGCTTCGTCGGGCAGAGCCGCCAAAGCCACCATGGATCTTTCCGCTCTGCGGCACACCGTTCTACCCAGGTGAAGAAACGCGGCAGTCTTGCTCCCTCCGGGTAGAATGAAGTTCTTGAGTGGTGGCAACGCCCCTTCCATCGCGTCCATTTGTCGCTCAAGGAAGTCCACGTTCGAGGAAGTGATGATCTCAATATTGGGGTCCGATTTCGGAGACGCTAGCTGTGCCCCTACAGTAAACAGGGCCAGCTGTACTTCAGCGAGTGAGTCTTGGATCGGCGCATGGCCGCTTTCTGCCCGCACCATCCCCAAAATACTGTTCAGCTCATCGATTTCGCCGTAGGCAACAATGCGGGGAGAATTTTTGGACACTCGCAGACCGCCGAGTAGTCCGGTGATACCCGTATCTCCCGTCTTCGTGTAAATCTTCACGCTGGTGATCCGCCTAGTTAATGAGCGTACTTCACCGAGCAACCGTACGCTTTTGTCGACTTTGCATCGACAGGCTTACCTGCTAGCCCTAAGTCGAGCACAGCGGAAACAAAATTCTTGGCCCCCTTCACATCAGCGACATCAGTGGAAGGCTTATCATCAATAGCGCCTGAATAAATAAGCTCGCCCTTTGGGTTGATAATGAATAGATGGGGGGTCGTTTGAGCGCCGTAGGCTTTGCCCACCGCACCATCCCCATCCAAAAGGATGGCTGTTGGCACCGCGTTATTCTTTTGTCCGTCGGCTTTTGCCTGTTCGGGGGTCGAAAAACCCTGTTTGCCAGCGGCCGATGAAATGACCGAAAACCAAACGGCTCCCTTGCCGGTGTACTTCTTTTGTAGCGCCTGCATATTCCCGGAGTCGTAGTGTTTTCGGACAAACGGGCACCCGTGGTTTAACCATTCGAGAACGACCCATTTCCCTCGGTTCTCCAAGAGAGTTCGCTTTGTTCCCTCGCTGTCAGAAAGGGAGAAATCGGGCGCGACAGCACCTATTTTCGCCTCAGCAAACAGAACTGGTTCAAACGACAAGAAAAGAAGCAACGCAGCAAGTATTTTCATCGTTCAAGATTATCTTTAGTGCTCTGTATTCGGCAAGATTCTTGTCGCGTTCATCAAAACCTAGTTACCTCACTCGAGTTAGCGTACAATTTAGAGGTTATGACAAAACACCTCACGCTGACCGCTCTTTTTCTTTTAAATGCCATCGCGTACTCCGCTGATGTGAGCGATATGGCGCTCATTAGCGGTCCGCCAGGCTTCGAAAACGCAATCACTTGGGACCCTAACGCAGGGAAGAGCATTTCCCTTCCGGAAAAGGGAGACCCCTTAGTCGTTCTTTCGGGCACCGTGAACGGACCGTATACCCTTTCTTACCAAGGTAGCCCGTTAGTGCTAGTGGGAAATAAGTTTACTTTAACGCTCACACTTTCAAGAGAAGCTACTGAATACCAGATCCCTATCACTCTGAATGGTCACGGAGACAATCTTTACCGCTTGTTAAGCAACTGGACTAACCTTTCGCCGGAAACCAAACCAGTTGAAATCCCTCTAGACGCGTCGAAAGACAAACTTGCCCCTAACTGGAAGCAGTTCGAGCTCAACATCATCTTTTTCACCGACGGCCTCGGTGGAAACTTGCTGACGCTCGGGGCGGGCTGGACGCCTCAATTTTATCTTTCGGACAAATGGAACTGGGGCTTTGGGCTAAGCCTTCTGCCACTGAAGTCTGCGGAACCAAGGTTTTTCCCCGCTTTCGAGTACCGAGCATCGCTGGGTTACGCTTTTGCCGAGTCTTTCGACTTCGAAGTCCTGGCAGGCCTTCAAACTTGGATTTCAGTCCAAGCGTTCATCCCCACCTTTGGGGCAAATTTCATCTACCACAATAAAAAGGTCTTCCCTCAGTGGCCGCTGCTTAAGTACGGCACGGACCTCATTTTGGGCTATAGCTACGTTGCCCATTCGAGCAAAGCCCATCTCTTCCGGCTGGGCATGAAACTCAGCTTCTAAGGCGCTTCTTCCCTACCGCGCTCAAGCTTTCTCGTTTTCCACCCGATACCCCCTGGTAGGGGAGTCTATGATTCAAGTTACCAAATTTGACGGCACGCCCATCATGCTCAATGCCGATTGGATCCAAAGCGTCGAAAACACGCCTGACACCCTTATTACGCTGACCACGGGCTACAAACTCCTAGTGCGTGAGCCTGTGGAGAAAGTCGTTCAAGCCTTTCACGCCTATAAGCAGCGAGCGCTCAAAGGAGATCTCAAGCCATGTTAGTCAACTGGATCGCAGTCATCGTGGGCGTAGGAGCTATTCTCGTGGGTAACTGGCTGGAGGGTGGCCACATAGGCTCTCTTGTCCAACCCACCGCGGCAATGATTGTAGGCGGAGGTACTTTAGGTGCAACTTTACTAGCCTCAACCGGTGCTGAGTTTAGCGCGGCCATTCGCTGCTTAGGGGCCGCTTTCCTAGGGAAAGCCCCCAACTATGCTTCACTCGTCAAAGAATTAGCGGCGCTTGCTGCGAGCGCCCGCAAAGATGGGCTGCTGTCTTTAGAATCAAGCGTCGGAAAAATCAAAAACCCGTTCCTTTCGAAAAATCTACGCCACATTATCGATGGGTACGATCCCACGGTCCTAAAAACGATTATGGAAGACCAGATCACGCACACGGAAGAGCACAAACTTGCCGTCGCAAAGGTTTGGGAAACGGCTGGCGGCTTCTCCCCCACCATCGGAATCATCGGTGCAGTGATGGGGCTCATCCACGTGATGTCGAACCTTTCGGATTCGTCCAAACTAGGATCCGGAATCGCCGTCGCCTTTGTGGCGACAGTGTATGGCGTAGGTGCGGCAAACTTATTCCTTATCCCCTTGGGCGGTAAGCTTAAGAAAATGGCCAAAGAAGAGCTGATGGAAATGGAAATCATCTACATCGCCCTTTGCGGCATCCAAGAAGGCCTGAACCCCCGCATTATTGAAGACCGCCTCATGAACATGATCGGCGGCCATGGCGATAAGGGCCACACCGAAGAACTGAAGAAAGCTGCTTAATGGCCAGAAAGAAGCATCATGAAGAGCATGAAAACCTCGAGCGTTGGCTAGTAAGCTACGCGGACTTCATTACTTTGCTTTTTGCGTTCTTCACCGTTCTTTACGCTCTCTCGCAACAGGACAAAACCAAGTATAAAGATGCCGTAGAAAACGTGCAGCGCGCGTTTTTATCGGCTGGCGGAGTTTTTTCACTACGCGGGGTTCCGTTTACTCCTTTTGAGAAAACGCCTGATAGTGGAACCGTCGTCCCAACTTCCCCCGAAGACGTGGGGAGCATGGCGAAACACGAACAAGAAGAGGCGATGGATCGCATCGCTCAGCAGCTTCGCGGGCTTTTTAAGCAGTCCACCGGTTTGTCACTTAGCCCAGGTGCCATCGAGGTGATTCGTTCTGACAAAGGGTACCGCATCCGGCTCGGCGAGTACCTGCTTTTCCGACCCGGCAGCGACAGACTCCGCCGGGAAAACATTCCGTTCCTTTTCGCCATTGGAAAACGACTCGTTCGAATGGGCCATACCGTCCAAGTGGAAGGGCATTCCGACAACAGTCCCTCAGCCGACCCAGAAGCCAACTGGCGACTATCCACCAACCGAGCCTTCAATGTCGTCCAGTTCCTCGTACAAGGGGTAGATTTCAAGCCTCAAAAAATTTCCCTTTCCGGTTTTGGAGACACTCAGCCGGTGTCGAGCAACGACAC
>JANPJT010000263.1:0-2403 GCA_031425635.1 Pseudomonadota bacterium | reverse complement strand
ATCGGAAGAGCCGGGGTCGAGTCGCGAAGAAAAAATGCCTTTGCGGTTAAGTCGTAAATCCAAAAAAATAAATCCGCCATTCCGAGACCCTCGCTGCTGAACCAAAGTGTACCACGGGCGCTAAAACCATTCTTTTTGACTTTTCCATTCCAAAAAATGGCCAGAGTCATTAAAATAATGGGGGGGTTATTTCGACCTCTACTATCACTTATGAGGCCTATCGATGCGGCAACTTTTCGCTTTCGCGTTAGTGCTAACTCCCGCTTTCTCTCACGCTTCCCTTTTCACTTTTCAAGATCTAGAAGGCTACGAAAAATGCCTTTCCTCGGAAGGGATTGAAGAGATCACGTCCGATGGCGGTCGGACCGAGAAAAGTTGGGTTGGCGGCATGGAGCTGAAAGAGCGTTGCGTTAAACAAGCTGTCGCTATCGCCCCCAAGGTTTCTGACACTTCGAAGCTTTTAGAAATGGTCGATTTAACGCGGCGGCAAGCGGATGCTGCGCTCGCGCTGCCTTTGGCGCAGTCCCTGGCGCGCAAACAACTGAGCTTCTGCAACGACATGAAAGTGTACGGTTTGCTGCTCACCACCCTTCGGCGGCCCACGACCAAAAAAGTGGCCCAGGAAGACTTTGAACAAGCGCGCGCCCTTTTCACTATTTGTTCCAAGGACAGCACGTTCAAATCGGATTTTTTGGAAGAAGCGGCTAACGGTGATTCGTTTATAAGAGAAAATGCGTGCCGTATTTTAAAAGACGCAAAGCTTCTTAAAAGCTGCCCTCCGGCAAAAAAGTAGGCGATAGCGACCGAGACGCACAGTTTATGAACCAAGTTTTTTTAATCTTCTCAAACAAAGGAGCCCCTATGAAAATGCTAGTTGTTCTCTCTGCGATTGTGACATCCATGGCGTTTGCTGGAAAAGCCGAACGCGAATTCATCAAAGACAGCCTGAACCCCGCGATTGCCGCGGCGGAAGCTGCCTTTAAGAATACCTGCGGCTGCTCGCTGAAAATCACCTACAAAGGCATGGAAACCGAGGATCATTTGCGCCAAGTCCGCGGCACGGCGAACAGCGTGGCAGAAGGCGTAAAGTATTGCACGGATGCCGAATCGAAAAAAGCTGTCTGCCAAATGAAGACGCTTGAAATCTCTAAAGCCAGCGAGTCAGGCTTTAAGTTCCAGGGCGGTAAGGGCCTCGCGACAACCGACGGGCAATCGTACCCCACTTTCAGCATGATGACCGATCAGCTCGATAAGTAATTTTGACTGCGCTAAAAAGCCCTGGCTGCGAACGCGGCCAGGGCTTTTTTACTTTCTCACTGCCAAGCTCGCCGTTTCAGCTTCTAGGTGCAGCTGTTTCGAATGTGAGAATGGGGGTCCCCCTATCCATGAAATTTCTGAAAACGCCTACACTGGAGTTAGTAGAGCGCTTCTTTGCATTAACCACCGCGTTTATTACCGCAATCAACCACCGCTAGCTAAGCGGTGGGTAAAAAAATAAAGCCGCATCACATCAGGTATTTAGAAGTCCAAGCCGCCCCCGAACAAGGCTCGGTTCTTTTCCCGCTCTATTATTCAGCCACCTTCAATGCCAAGCGCCGGGACTTTCACACCAAGTTGAGCGAGATGGGATTTAATTGAACCCATGCCGTGTTGCTCGGAGCGCAAAAAGAAAGGGGATGGGATGCCGCCCCGTATGGGGAATCCCCGCCGACCCCGGGCCCGGTTCGGTAGGAAATGGTGCAGCCTCGCAGCCGTGTAAATGTCGCCGTGTCATTCGCAGCGGCTAACGTAACCTAGCGGTTAAAACTCCTAATCTTCCAAAGGTTATAGCGCGCTTTTCGGTATTGATACTGGATCGCCCAATCTGCTAAACGACCCGCATGCGATTTGCGGTCAACTCTTTACTCGTCGGGCTGTGCACGATCACGGCCCTCATTTTCTCCGAGCACTCCCCTGCCGCAAACTCAAGAGAGATTGCGACCCGGATTTTCAACTCGGCATGTGCTCGTGTGTTGCTCAGCAACAGCATGCAGCGAACGCGCGCTGACATTGAATACCTTTTTCAGGTGGCTCTCTACCCCGAACACCCGCAGCTCTTTTCAAACAATCGAAATGCCGCCCAATTCAGCGAAATCGCACACACTCGAGCTCGGCAATGGATAACAGAAGGATTAGAGCCGCTTACGGCCGTTCAAAGCATCGGGCTTGTCGTAGAAACTTTTGCCAGCCACATTGCCTCACCGTCCGACATGGAAAAAGCCTTCGAGCAAAGCGGCCTCCGGTCTTCGCCGTTTCTCTACACTAAGGGCTACCCTGCTGGACCCGTAAGCTGGGATCGGATTTCCCTGAGAACCTCGTCGACAGAACTCAATGCGACGATTGAAAAGTTTAAGGCGTTAAACC
>JANPJT010000262.1:0-6145 GCA_031425635.1 Pseudomonadota bacterium | reverse complement strand
CTCGGAGCAAGAGTCGGGGTTGGAGCATTGGGCGTAAACTTCGCTTTCAATTTCCGTTTGGTGGTGGCGCAGAAATCGCTGTGCCTCGTAACGGTTGCGTTCCTTAACCTGGGCGCTGGTCGCTTCAATGGCGATGGGGATTTGGTCGCGGATTCTTTCTGCGCAGCTGAAGGGAGAGCCCGTGGCAGACGGGCAATGCAGATTCAGGACAGTAAAGCAGAGAACTAAACGTGCTACGAATGTCGGAAAACCCACCTCATGAACCCCCCAAGAAGACCAGATCTCGGAATACCGCTTTGGGGCTGAGTCTGCAATTCCAAAAAGAAGGGCCACCTTCTTAATCTCTGGCGCTCCAATGCGTGTCTGGTAGTTTTGCCGGGATGAACGAACCAGATCTTATCCGCGCGTTCCAAAAGACCTTAGGGAAGAAAAATTCGGAAGTCTTGGTGGGGGTAGGAGATGACGCGGCGGTAGTGCGCCCGGGATCTTTAAACTGGGTGCTTTCGGTCGACACCCTGGTGGAAAATCGCCACTTTAGTTTTCGCCATTTTCTTCCGCTGGAAGTTGGACAAAAAGCAGCTTCGGTGGCGTTTAGCGATATAGCGGCAATGGGCGCAGTCTCCCGCTACGCGCTGGTTTCGATGGGGGTTCCTCGAGGCAAGGAGCCAGTGGCGCTCGAGATCTTTCGCGGCCTTGGAAAGCAGGCAAAAAAATTTGGAGTTGAAATTATCGGGGGTAACCTTACGGCAGCACGAGATTTTTTTATCGACGTGACTGCGATCGGTGTGCGCGGACCGAAAGTTTCGTGCCTTCGATCGGGGGCTCGGCCGGGGGATAAAATAGGTGTCCTGGGGGCGCTCGGAGAGGCAGGCGCTGGGTTTGATTTGCTGCAAAGGTTTGGGAGAGCGAAATCGCTAAAAAACTGGCCAAAACTCGTCAAGGCTCAGCTGATACCTTCCCCTGAGCTTGCGGGCGGTGAGAAATTCGGGAAGTCTGGCTGGGCCACTTCGTTGATGGATGTCAGCGATGGCCTTTCCTCGAGTTTGCATACCTTGGCGAGGGATTCGGGGGTTTGCTTAGAAATAGACAATACTTGCTTACGGGCTTCTCCTGCGCTGAGAGCCGCCGAACCTTTTCTCTCAAAAGCATCGGAACACTGGGTGCTCAACGGGGGAGAAGACTACGCGCTCCTCTTTACCTGCCGGGCCAGCGACTGGTCGAAAGTTAAGGCTGCCCTCCCTAAAGCCCGCGAGCTCGGTCGGGTGACAAAAGGGGCGGGCGTTTCTATTAACCGGGGTAATACAAGGCAGCCATTGCTTGAAACCCGCTTTGATCACTTTGCGTGAGCCGTCGATTTCTTGACCGCACCGAAAGGATTCGCGACACTGTCCCCATGCGAATTCTAGGGTTTGTTTTTTTTCTGGTTTGCTTTCCCGCCCATGCGGATAGGCTGCGTCCCGGGGACTGGATAGGTTCGGTGGGGATGGGGTTTGCCTCTCCGCCCGGTCTGTTTCTGGTTTCGCCGCACCTGGAGAAAGTGTACAGGAAAAACCTTTTCCTCGGTGCGTTAGTGCAGGCCGGTTTCGGCGCTTCAGGAGCGCTTTTCACGGTGTCAGGAACAGCGAGGCTTCAGCTGGGAATCCACCCGCGGCTTCGGCCCACGGTGGAAGCTGGCTTGGGAATGTCTTCAGCAACGCAGGGGATTGGTTTTCTTTTTCACGTAGGCATGGGCGTTGATTACTTGTTGGAAGAGGACGTTGCGATCAGTTCGGTGGTGCGGGCCTGTTTTGCGCCCCCTGTCCAAGCCTTCTTTCTAGCTTGGCCGATCCTGCAAGTTCGGTACTTATTCTAATGAATACTTTTCCTGTAGCCTTCGAGGTTTTGTCCCAACTGAAAAACCGTGGGTTTCAAGCGTACTTTGCAGGGGGCTGCGTAAGGGACAGGCTGCTCGGAAAAGAGCCGAAAGACTATGACATTGCGACTTCGGCCACACCGGAGCAGGTCCGCTCCGTCTTTGAACGGACAGTTCCCGTTGGCGCACACTTTGGCGTCACGCTGGTGGTAGAAAAAGGACAATCTTTCGAAGTTGCGACTTTTCGAAATGACGGAGCTTATGTAGACGGACGGCGCCCGGAGAGTATTGTCTTTTCCAGCGTGGAAGAAGACGCGCGGCGACGCGATTTTACAGTGAACGGCCTCTACTGGGATGGCGTTTCCGAGGAGCCTCTGGATTTAGTAGAGGGCCGGGCGGATTTGAAAAAGAAAGTCTTACGAACCATAGGAGACCCCGAAAAAAGGTTCTTGGAAGATCACTTAAGGTTGCTCCGTGTGGTCCGCTTTGCCGTGCAGTTGGGCTTTGAAATTGAGTCGTCCTCGTTTGAAGCGGCGAATAAGCACGCTCCGTTGATTGGCTCAACCAGCCATGAGCGGATCCGTGACGAACTCACAAAAATCCTGACGTCGCCTCAACCTGCGCGAGGGGTCCGTCTTTTAGATGAAATAGGCTTACTCAAAGAAGTGCTCCCCGAAATTGTCACCATGAAAGGGGTTGAGCAGCCCAGCGAGTACCACCCTGAGGGAGACGTGTATGTGCACACGCTACTGCTTTTGGAGCAGCTGTCTGATGCGCCGTCAGAACTCGCATGGGGGGCGCTGCTCCACGATGTGGCAAAGCCTGCGACTTTTGAACGAGCTGCCGACCGTATCCGCTTTCACGGTCACGACGTGATTGGCGCTCAAATGGCCGACGGGATCCTGCGCCGCCTAGCGTTTTCGAATGATTCGCGTGAGCTCATTTGTTCGCTCGTTTTGGAGCACCTTCGTTTTAAAGACGCGAAGAATATGAAGCTCAGCACTTTGAAAAGGTTCTTTTCCTTAGACCGCTTTGATCTGCACTTAGCGCTGCATAAAATAGACTGCATGGCGAGCCACAAAGATCTCTCGGCGCTCCAGTTTTGCGAGAGCAAGCTCGCGGAGTTCTCGAAAGAGCCGCCCCCGCCGTTGCGCTTAGTAAAGGGGGCCGATCTCATGGCGCTGGGGTACCGACCGGGCCCTGAGTTTTCCAAAATCCTTCGTGCGGTGGAAGACGCCATCTTAGAAGGGCAAGTAAAGACGAAAGAAGAAGGCATTGAGTTCGTTTTGAAACGCTTCGAGGTGCCCAAGTGAGTGAAGCAAACGAACTCTTAGTGGGTTTTCGGGCGGGGAATTTAAGATCCCTCAGTCGCTTAATCTCATGGGCAGAAAACCGCGAGCCTGAAACCGAAGCGATTCTGGCGAAACTTTATGAAAAGGTGGGGCACGCGCAGGTTTTGGGAATCACCGGCCCGCCGGGTGCGGGTAAAAGTACTTTGGTGGCCCAGTTTGTGCGCATTTGCCGCGCTAGTAACAAAAAAGTGGCGGTTGTTGCGGTCGATCCCGTCAGCCCGTTTACGGGCGGGGCGGTCCTGGGCGATCGCATTCGGCTTACCGAGCATTTTAACGATCCGGGAGTCTTTATCCGCAGCCTTAGCACGCGAGGGAAATTGGGTGGTCTTTCCCTTGCGACACGAGAAGTGGTGCATGCGCTCAGCGCTTTTGGTTTCGACACGATTATTCTAGAGACCGTCGGAGTTGGGCAAAGTGAAGTGGAAGTTCGGAAGATTGCCGATGCGACGCTGGTGGTTTTAGTGCCCGAGTGGGGCGATGGCGTGCAGGCTATCAAAGCGGGTATTTTGGAGATTGGGGACGTGTTCTGCGTGCATAAAGCCGACAGGGAAGGAGCCGATCGGGTCGCTAACGAACTCCGAGTCGTCTTGCACACTCACGGCGTATCGCCGGAGATCTTGCTCAGCCAGCAGGGTGATGAGAAAAGCGTCAAAGCCGTTTTCGAGGCTTTGGAATCCTTTGTGCGGCTTCAACCCGACGTGGTGCTTAAGCGCCGCGCTCAAGCTTCTTTAGACACGTTGGCGGAACTGGTAGAGGGGCGAGCAGTAGCCCGGGCTCGGGAGTGGGCTAAAAAACAAGTGAGCCAGTCGGCAAACCCTTACGAAGGGTTTCTTCGCTTCGAAAAGGTCCTGGAAGATTTATGAAAAAAGCGCGCCCCCTTTTAATCACTCGTACCGATCGTTTGGGAGACGTGCTGATGTCCCTCCATTCGGTTCGAAGGGTAAGGCAGAACTGCCCCGAGGCGACGATCGACCTGCTCATTCGGGAAGAATTGGGAGCGACGGTCGCCCCTCTATTAGGGCAGTGGAATGTCCAAGTGTGTTTTAGCTTGGAGGGTCGGGGCCCCTACGACGGTGCACTCTGTTTGTTTGAGGAGCCTTCGGTTTTGAACTTGCTCAAAAAGGCAAATGTGCCCGTGCGCGTGGGGAATTTTTCAAAGTTTTCATCGTTTCTGAAATTGACCCACGGGATCCGCCAAAACCGTGGGCAGGGCTCAATGAGCGAAGGCGAATACAACTTGGCTTTAGCGAGGCTTTTTCTAAATACTTTGGGCGCGCCATCCGAGTATTCGGTCGAGCCGCTTACTTTGCCCCTAAACGCCAACGCGGCGAACGAAGCACGAAGTGCCCTAGAACACATTAGTATCCACGAGGGAGAGCCGTTTTGGGTCGCTCACCCAGGCATGGGCGGCAGCGCGCTCAACCTAGGGGCAGAAGCGTACGTCGAACTTCTCGCTCGTTGTGCTTTGGAAGTGACAGGGCAGCTTGTTTTAACCTTGGGCCCTGCCGCCGCGGACTTAGAGCTTGTTGAGTCGGTTTTAAATTTAAAGCCCGAGTGGCGCGTCTTGCCTCGGGTCTCACTTCCGGCCCTGGGCGAGATCTTCAGGCTGGCCGAGTGTGTGGTCGCGCCGAGCACGGGGCCTTTGCACTTAGCCCATTATGTGGGTGCCTCCACGTTGGGAGTGTATTCACCCGTGCGAAGCCACCAACCAGCGCGCTGGGCTCCGTGGGGCGGGGCAGGCAAATCCAAAGTCCTGGTTCCAAAGAAGCCGTGCCCCGGTAGACGTGCTTGTGCGGGTAGCAAGTGCCCTTCGTTTTATTGCTTGGACCGAATGGTTTCCTCTGGTTTGCCATCCCCCTTACTCGGTGGTTTAAATGCGCTTTAGGGGTGTTTTTTGAACACGGATTTTTTAAGTTTGTTTGGCGGTGCGAATATCCTCGTGGCAGGGGAAGTCGGCATCGACGAGTACATTTGGGGCGATACCCGCCGGATTAGTCCCGAAGCCCCGGTGCCGGTTGTTGAAGTAGAGTCGACAAGCTTTCATTTGGGGCTCGCGGCGAACGTTGCGGCGAACGTTGTTTCGGTTGGGGGCAAGGCCACGCTTTTGTCGGTGTGTGGTGCGGATTCAGACGCCACGAAGCTGCACCAAATGGTTTCACAAGCGGGGATTCAAGATAGCCATTTCATCGAAGACGCTTCTCGTCCGACTCTCAGGAAAGTGCGCATCATTGCCCAAAAACAGCACGTGGTGCGAGTCGATTACGAGCGATGCCATGCCTTAGATGCGTCTTTGGTAAAGCAGTTCACCCAAAAGCTGCACGATCTTTTGCCCTCTTGCGACGGCGTGATCCTTCAGGATTATGGCAAAGGCCTTTGGACGCCGGACACCGTTTCATTTATTCGCTACGCTCGTGAGCAGAAAAAGCCTGTTTTCGTGGATCCCAGCCGAAACACGCCGCTCGGCTACTATGCGGGAGCGACCCTTCTGAGCCCGAACGTGTCGGAGGCCGAGGCGTTGACAGGTTTCGGCGAAAGGCCGCGAGCCGCTGGAGAAGAAAATCACCGGCTTTTTCAGATGGCTGAGCAAATGCTGCGATCGACAGACGCCGAGCACGCCGTGATTACGTGCGGTGCGAAAGGGATGGTTTCCTTAACCCGCGGGCAAAGCGCACTACAAAGGATCCCGACTTTCGCGAGGGAAGTCTTCGATGTGACGGGAGCGGGCGATACCGTTATTTCGATCCTTGCTTTGATGGTGGTGACCGGCCACCCGCTGGATTTTTGCATTCAAGTTGCCAATGCAGCGGCGGGTTTAGTCGTCGGAAAAATTGGGACTGCGAGTGTTTCTTCCGTCTCGCTTAAAGTCGAGCTTGAACGGTTACAGGGTCTTGGGCTAATCAAGTAGCTCCTGATGGCGGATCGTCTAATGGTAGGACAGCAG
>JANPJT010000261.1:0-2197 GCA_031425635.1 Pseudomonadota bacterium | reverse complement strand
GGCAGTACGCGTACGCTCCTCTTCGTCGCGCTTCTCGATTGAGACCAAAATCGGGGAAAATGGGGTGGCTTTGCGTGGGGTTTTTGGCTTCGCCCTAAAGGGGTATCGCGCGAGATGTTCGTTCCGCTGGCGAGGCCATTTTTCTATTTCGTTCGGTGGTACGCGGCTACTTTTGAGCAGCGCCGCGTTTGCAGGGTGCCGCCAAGTAGGGCGAAGGAGGCAGTTTCCTTAAAAATAATCGCGTACCGCGCGCCAACACTGCGCAAACTCTACTTCTTGTTTCCGTTGCCGGAAAGTCGAGACCAGAATGTCCGACATAGTGTGCCCAAACCGCCAGCAGATCTTTTCTGTTCAGTTGCCGACGGTTCTTGATCGTCTTGGGAAGAAGCAGGTGTTTTTCTGCAGAGCGCTGAAACACAGGCGCCTAAAGGGCCAAAGATAGCGACGGTAGTTAAGTTTACGCGTAAGAAATGGGCTCGGTACTCACCATCGCGCGGTAGTTTTTCGAACGTCTCGGCAATCCGCTCCCACAAACGGGTTGGGTTACTGGCGTACGGCAGGGAATCGAGTGCGTATACGAGAGCCACTCCTCCGATGGCCCCATACATAAACCCTTTCACCGATGCGCGCCAAATGGACGGACGTTGATAAAGAGATGGATAAACATCAACTGGCGGCTCGTAAGGATTGATGGAGGTGAGTTCCTCCGGTTCAGATTGTTCAGCAGTCAGCGGCGCAAAACTAATAGACAGAACTAGAAATGCGACCAATGCAAACTTCGTTCGAAACCTTTCATTGGGACTCATTGGTTCTTCGGACTATTTATGCAATTTCTAAAGCGTATAGGACCGGTGAGGGGGTAAAATTCGGTAGGTCTTAGCGGTTATCCCATTGGCTTGATTGCTACTATAAGTGCCGTCGTGGGACTTTTGTGGGACATCACCCACCGCAAACGCCCGTTATAGACCGTCAACGACGGTAACCCGAACTTTGGACATCTTCCTGTTATCGTTTAAGAAGCGTGAGATATTCACTACTTCCGTTTTTCATCGAATAGAATTTCTAATCTGGGGGTTGTTGCAAAACATGCCCCCGGCATGCTTTTGCTCCCAACTGGGCCCATTTTCCTCGCTTTTGGCCGCACTCTTCGTCGCCCTCCCGTTTGAGACCAGAATCGGGGAAAGTGGGGTGCTTGCGCGTTGGGTTTTTGGCTTCGCCGAAAAGGGGTATCGCGCGCGAGATGCTCGTTATGTAGCTGACACATTTTTTCTGCTTGGAATGGTTCATGTCGGCGCTAATTATCTAGGCAACTAATCGGTAGGTTGAGCTTTACTTCTTTGCACCCGGCTCTCATTTGGCCGAAAAGGCGATGGGCACTTCAACACGACGTAACGAATGCTAGGTGACTCCTCTTTAAGAAGCCTCTTCAGTTAGTCCCCCAAGCCCCTTAAAAGAATCCACGTCTCTTAAAAAGAAATCGACTTGGCACAGTCGATGCATTCGCAAAGTTCACGAACTCAGACGTCGGGCTAGCCCTTTTGTGGCCTTGATCATGGGGAGTGCCGTTATAGGCAAGCAGCCTAACGGCTTTTTAAAATTTACTAAGAAAGCGGAGCCGTCATGAAAGGTTTTGTAAAAAACATTGAAGCAATGGCCGTCGAAAACAAAGAATTTCGGCGGGTACTCTATACGGCCAAACACTGCCAACTCGTTTTGATGGCGTTGAATCCCAAGGAAGAGATTGGGGCAGAAGTCCATGAACTCGATCAATTTTTTCGCGTTGAAGAGGGGACCGGCCAGGCGGTTCTTGACGGTGTCCGCACTGAGATCCGCCCAGGATTCGCGGTGGTTGTGCCGGCGGGAGCGAACCATAACATTATCAATACAGGTGCCGGCCCCCTCAAGCTTTATACGCTCTACGCGCCACCCAACCATCGCGACGGAGTTGTTCACCATACCCGCGACCAGGCGGAGGCGGACAACGAACAGTTTGACGGCAAGACTACCGAATAGCCCGTCCGCTTGGAGTGCTCCGCAACTCGCCGAAAAGTGGCTAGGTGGCCATTAGTAAAACCTTTCCATCAACAGTAGGCAGCAAGCGAGGTGTAGGAAACCGGTGTAGCTAGTTTGGAGGAGGTCCCTGCGCTTGGCTAAGCGGGAATGTGTTTTTAACCAGGCTATGGTTCTTTCCACCGGC
>JANPJT010000260.1:0-6866 GCA_031425635.1 Pseudomonadota bacterium | reverse complement strand
CCGAGCCATCGCAACCCGCTACGATAAGCTGATAAGGAACTTTCTGTCGTTTGTTTACGTCGCGGCTGCGATGGAGGCCCTAAAATGACGCGCCATCCGAGTACAGCCCCTAATATTCACGGAACTCAGTCCAAGGAACCCATCCACTTTTCGGCCGAATAGGACTCAGGTGAAAACCGGGACGGGATCACGGCCCCCAACATCGCGCGAAAGATGCGAGCAAGAACAGGACACGCTGCTTTCGATCACCCGCCGAGGGGTGCCACCCCCCGCAAAGAACCGCTACTTCAATTTCTCTGCCATAGCCCGGCGTTCCACCCATTGCTTGTCAAATTTTTGCATCAGCCTATAGGCAGTGACGGAGAGGCTGATTTTTGGGTTCGCGTTCATATCGATCCGAACTTTCTGAGCCAAGCTCTTATAAGCCGAATCCCAGGAAAAGTTGGTCCACGGGCGAAGGATAGAAAAAACCATCGTCTCCACCAAGGCGATGGTGTCCGCCTCCGTCCAAGAAATACCGCGAGAGTATAAAAAACCGTCGAAAAAACCTGCTGCCCAGTAGTCCATTCCTTCCCAGTCGGGCTGACTCACCCATTCTTCCCGTTTGGTGCGGCCGAATTTGAGGTCCCAAAGCCCGTATTGCGTGAGCTGATCCATTTCTCGCAAAATCCCGGAGTTCAAATCGGGAATTCCGATGCTCTTTAACTGTTCAATTAAGCGTTTGTGCTCCTCGACCCGTGTATCGGTGTCCGACAGCAGGGACTCCAAGAAAAGTTGCTTCTCTTCCCCTTGCTTCGACGCTACCGCCTTGCCGACGGATTCGGGAGTAAGGCCTGTGGAAAGGCCATTCTTACGTTTACCAAGGACGTTGGAGACGCCAAATCGGTTCACCGCAGAAAAGTATCCATCCAGCCAGTGAGTCAATTGGGCCTTAGAGACTAATTGGGGGTCGGCCGGATTTCCCTGAGCCGAAAGAGCTGCCACCACTTCTTCGTTCTTGAGTTCATGGATTGCCGGCGTGTCTATCGCAAAGCCAACCGCGGATGCCGCCCATAGAGTGACAGACGCCATGATTCGAAAGTTTAACTGAGTTCCCATTACTTCCCCCTTCGTTCCATTTCATAGGGAACGCGCAGCTTGTCAATTGGCAGGTCGCGACTTGAAGCGACTAAATTTGAAAAAGACTTGGGCCACTCGCTGCAATAAAAAAGCTTGCTGGATCTCTTCCGTCTAGCGTAACCGATGTACATGAAAACTTGGTTACTGTTGTGTTTGGTATTGAGTCATTTAATTGGTCCGTTTCAAACTGTTTTGGCCATTGATCCTCCGCCTTTGAAAAAACCGGTTCTGATTCCTTCCCATCACCCTAAAGAAACTTTGAAAGTGGGAGACGTGGTGAGGGTCACTGTCAAAATCAAAAACCCCAGTGCTCTCGGCGAAAATAATGATTTCGAATGGGGTGGCCAAGGAGTCACTTTGAGCGTCGACCCCAAAGCGGGAAATTTGGTGGGGGAATTCGAAATTTTGCCTATCAACCGCAGTAACCCGGAAGTCACTCTTACTTTGGCCTCTAAGGACGAACGTTCGGAGATCTCAGGGGTGCCAAGCCAAAAAGACAAACGGTCGGAAACCAAGGTGGAGACCGACTATTACTTCGAGTCGCCTGTGTTTCCTGCGGTCGCAACGGACGACGCCGGCCCCAAACTTTCGAACGTGGTAATCCGAAAAATCGATGCGACCCATTTTGAATTGGCATTCGATTCGGAAGATGCGACGGGAACTGCACAGTTCGGGTACATTCTGGGAAGCAAATGGGATGATAATCCCGCTGAAAAGATAAAAGCAGGGAATGGACTCTTTTCTTTTCAAACTCAGGTTCACGTTCCGATTTTTGAATTAGGAAAAAAAGAAACGGTAAAAGCCAGGATCGAAGCCCCTGAAACGATCATTGGCACCCCGCATTTGGCGCTTCAGGTCTGGGATTTACTGGGGAATGAATCGGCCCTATCAAGCGACCAAAAGGGGTTCACGTTTGAATGGCCGCACCGGTTTCCTCGGTTGAGCGACTTGGGCGGAAAAACGGACATCATGCCGAAAGAGTTCTACGAAGCGAAGGCTGCTGCCCAGGAAGCGTCGCGCCAGGTAGCTGCCAAACCCGCAGAAAAGCCCGAGGTTGATTCCATTCAGCTTGAGATTGTCGTTAAACCGTAGAGATTCCTTCGCTGATGCCGAATTCCTTTACCGTTCGCTCAACTGTTTTCGGCTTAGCAGTCAATAGGTCCTCAAGGAAATAGGCGCATAGCTCGGCTCTACCCGACACCCCAGACTTTTGATAAATACTGAAAGCTTGTCGTCGAACCGTTTGTTCGGAAACTTCGCGAAGCGAAGCGATTTCCTTGTGGCTTAGGCCTTTCAGCATAAGAAGGGCGATTTCCTTTTCCGCCGCAGTCAACTGCCAGCGCTCCAACTCGGCATCGATCGAGTTGGCGAGTCCTTCAATCAATTGCGAAGCCTCGCGCCTCCAGCGAAAAGCTTCGTTTCGGACCTTCTGCAGCTGTTCGTCACTTACTCGAGCCTGTGCCGCCATTTGCCGGTTTGAAAGCAAAATACGCCCGAGACCCGCCAGGGCCGACACTAGCAAAACTGCTTCGGTGGCTAGGTGCCCAGAAGAACTTCCCTCCCGCCAGTCGGAAACGATGTCTCCTATCAAAACGCTCGCTATGAACCCAAGGGTAGCTAAAATGATTCTGCGGTCTCGTTTGTCTAAACTAGGTTCGTATTCGTCTGATTCAGGTACCGTATCCACGGGTTAAAACCTCAATAGCTCACTGGATGGAGGCCCTGGGGGAAACATTTTAACGCTTGTGAATACCGCATCCGAAATTCGCGCGGCTGCCCATTTCCAACAAGCTGCCAAAGGCGTTGGCGCTAAAGACTTGGGTTCCGTCCCGCTCCGAAAGCCGACCCGGCGGAAGCTTATCGGTATCGACCATAAACGTGGCCACGAACTCAGCTGTCTCAGGGTTCAAGAGCGCCTGAGCGGCAAGCGCGACACAGTTTTGTAGAACACTGGCCTCGGACGGCCGCTCCGGGTTCGCACTCATGAAAATCCTCTTCTTCTCGCCCCGTTCCATCGTTTCAAGCCGAAGCCGAACATCGGTGTCGTCAACGAGGACTACGCTTGCGGATTTGAGGTTGGTGAATACGAGCATCACCCCTTTGGCGTCGCCGGACGTTGCGCTGGCAAATACACAAGAGCTCAATAAAACCGTGAGCAGCACATTCATTGAAACACCTCTGAAGCCCAATATGGGATTGGCCTTTGGAAGTGACAAGAAAAACCTTTTGAACACAGCACGCTGAATTCAAAAGCAATCGTGGTCACAATCGCACCGAATCCACTCACGCCCTAGGCTGGTTTGATTTTTTTCAAATGCCCGCGCTGCCGCCACACCTCTAAAACTTCGTAGGCTATCGGGATCACAAACAACGTGAGGACCGTCGATGTGAAAAGGCCTCCAATAACGACGGTCGCCAAAGGCCTTTGCACTTCCGCGCCGATCCCACTACTGAGGGCCATTGGCACAAACCCCAAAATCGCCACGATAGCCGTCATCAGTACCGGCCGAAAGCGGAGTGCTGTGCCTTCGCTCACCGTTTCACGAGGGGTTCGGCCCATGGCTTTTAGCTGCTGGAAAAACGTTACCAGAACCGCTCCATTCAGAACCGCCACTCCAATCAAAGCGATGAAGCCAACCGCAGCCGCCACGCTAAAACTCAGGCCCCGGATGGACAGCGAAATAATCCCTCCCACCGCAGCAAGCGGCACGCTGGAAAAAACGACGGTGGCTACAGCGGCATCGCCGAAGAGGCGCACTAACAGGAGAAAAACGGCGACCAACGTGACCGGTATCAAAAGCATGAGCCGCGCGCGCGCCCGCTCGAGGTTTTTGAACTGACCTCCCCACTGAAGCTCCACCGGCGCATCGCCTATCGCTTTTGCGACCCGCGTTTTTGCTTCTGCAACAAAACCACCGAGGTCCCGGCCACGCACTTGAAGAGCCAGGGCCGCATACCGTTTTCCCCAGCTCCGCGCGATGGTCGTCACCTGCTCCGTTTTGCGAAGGGTGGCTATTTCTGAAAGAGGGACACTGCCGCCCGCGGGGTGGTTGAGCGGCAGCGCTGCTAAAGTACCGAAATCGGAGCGGAGCGATTCGTCTAAGTGCAACAAAACGGGGAAGCGAATCCCCTTCTCCGCAAAGCTCCCGACGACTCGGCCCGCCATCACCGTTTCGAACATATCGTTTGCACTGCGTAGTGAAATTCCCATTCGGGAAAGCGCTTCCGAATCAAAATCGAGCGACAAGACAGGGCTTTTCTTCAACGACGTCAGAGGGTCTTCGCTGAGTGAGGCAAGTCCCTGCATACCCTCGAGCGCTTTTTGGCTTGCTGAGTGGAGAGTCACTAGCTCATCTAAATGCGGGCCCAGGATTTTCAACGACACATCGGCCCTGCTACCCTCTAAAAGTTCGTTAAAACGCATTTGTATGGGCTGCGACGTGCTGATGGAAGCAGACGGCTCGGTCGTTTGAGCCAGTGATTCAATTTCGCTGTAGATGCTTGCGTTGGTGCGGCCGGCGGCTCGTGCTTCTTTTTGCAAAATCACGAAAGTATCCGCCAAGTGTGGGCCCATCGGATCGGTTGCGCTCTCTGGAGTGCCGAGTCGAGAGAATACGTTGGCCACTCCGGAAACTTTAGAGATCTCTTTCTCCATGGTTTTTTGAAGCGCCGTAGCAGAGTCGAGAGAAATACCGGGCTCGCGCATGACGTTGACAATGAGATCTCCCTCGTCAAGGGCGGGTACAAAATCTGTCCCCATCCGGAGCGATAGAAAAATAGCCACCAAGAATAGGAGAGCGGTCGGGGCAATCACCGCCCATCGGTGGCCGATGGCGTATTTGAAAAGTCGTCCGTACAATTTCTCCAGAATGTGGGAGACTCGGTAGCTTTTCTTGTCGGAGTGGTTTTCTCTATGGCCTTTCAGAAAATACGAAGCAAGCGCCGGAACCAAAGTGAGGGCCAAGACGAGGCTTGCCGAAAGCACTAAAATCACCGTTATTGCCATAGGCCGAAAGAGTTTTCCTTCCGTGCCCTCCAGCGCCAAAATAGGCAAGTACACTAAAATGATGATTGCAACGCCAAAGGCGACGGGGGTCGCCACTTCGGTGCACGCTTCGCTGATCACTTCGGCGCGGTCCGCGGTCGCGCTGCCCAAGCGGCGAACGGCGTTTTCAACCATCACCACCGCGCCATCTACTACCAAACCAAAATCGATTGCGCCAAGGCTCATCAGGTTTGCAGTGATCCCGAACCCATTCATCCCAATCACCGCAATGAGCAAAGAAGCCGGGATAGCGAGAGAGACGAGTAGCGAGGGCCGGAGTTCCCCCAAAAAAAGGAGCAAAACCAAAATAACGAGAAGAGCCCCTTCAGAAAGGTTTTTTGCAATCGTCACAATGGTTCGTTCGACGAGGAAGCTACGGGTGTAGAGTTCGCGAGCTTCCACGCCCTCGGGCAGGGCTATTTCTTTGAGAGCGGCTTGCGCGCTCCGCGCGACTTCCCGGCTATTGGAACCGCTTCGCATCAGCACAGTGCCCAGAACGGTTTGCTCACCGGAGCTGGTGGCGGACCCCAGACGCAAAGCATGATCCGACCTCACTTCCGCGACGTCAGCAACCCGAATGACCCGCCCCCTCACATCCAGCCCGAGAGAGGCCTGCGCGATCTCAGCGAGCGAATTGAGGCCGGTTTCCGTTCGGACGATCCACTGCTTCCCTTCGATGTCCACAAAACCGCCGCCAAACCGCTCGCCTAAAGAATCCAGCCGGCTAAAAAGTTGATCAATCGTCAAACCCGATTTCTCAAGCTTTGCGGGAATGAGATTGACGTGGATCTCTCGTTTGTACCCTCCGTTGGTGTCAACGTCTGCTACTCCCGCCACCCGCCTGAGGGCTGGCCTCACGGTAAAATCTTGGATCGTCCGCAATTCGAGCAGCCGTTCCTTTTCGGGTTGCGCCGACAAAGCGGTGTTGGGTTTGGCACGAAGCTCGTACATATAGACTTCACCGAGGCCGGTCGTCATAGGAGCGATTTCGGGGGCAATGCCTGCGGGGAATTTGCCGGCCATCGTGGAAAGCTTTTCTACGACTTGCTGTCTAGCCCAATAGATATCGGTCCCTTCGCGGAAGATCGCAGTGACTTGGGATAGGCCATACTTAGTAAGCGATCGAATCTCTTCGATTCGCGCTACTCCCGCCAGCTCAGCTTCAATCGGGTAAGTGATCTGTTGTTCCACGCGCTCCGGTTCGAACGCGGCTGTTTTGGTGCTCACCACCACTTGCACATTGGTAATGTCGGGAACCGCATCCACGGGAAGTCGGGAAAGTTGGTAGCCCCCTAAAACCATCACAGCGGCGAAAAAGCCGATGACCCATCCCCGGTTTTCGATCGAACTTCGAATGAGCTTATTCAGCATGGGCGTTTTCCTTTAAGTGAATCATCTTACCTGCGAGCTCTGAAAGATTAGACAGCGCGCGCGCCAGCTCGGACTGGCTCTCAAACACTCGGTCTTGAAGTTCGTGCGACTGAGACTCAACCTCTAAAAACAAGCTGAGAGGCAGCCGTCCGCGCTTGAACTCATTTTCCGCGTCAGCGATGTCTTTTTCTAAGGTATCCAGCGAGCGGATCGGGAAAAGGGCCAAGGTCTCGCAGGCGCGGCTTAAGTCAGTGTACGCGCCTTCAAGCTGGCGCTGAACAGTGCGGCGTTTAGCTTCGGCGCGCAGCCTTTCCGCTTCCACTTGGCTCCG
>JANPJT010000259.1:0-1799 GCA_031425635.1 Pseudomonadota bacterium | reverse complement strand
AAGAGATTCGAACTCCTGACCCCCTGGTTCGAAGCCAGGTGCTCTATCCAGCTGAGCTAACCGCCCTTTGATCAAAAAGACAGACCAAGGCTCTACCATTCACAGGCTAGAACCGCAAGTCGGCCCACGTACTGATTTCGCCTACCCGCGAGCAACCGTAGGGGATTTTTGCGTAGCCGTCTTCGCCGTGGTCTTTTCCCCAGGAGTTTCTCACAAACCAAACACCGCCCGCTTCATTGTCGTCCCATCCGACAATGACTTCAATGGGATTGGTTTGCCCTTTGCCACAGCCACGAAACACTCCGTCCCCTTGGAAGTTCTGCAGAGCCGCGTTGGCGAAAATAGTAACGCCGATGGGCCCATGTTCCATCAACGCTTGCTTCATTTGGACTACGGTGGGCGCAGTCCCTTCTTTGCCAACAAACCCCCACCGAGCCAGTCGATACACCGGGCGAAGCCCCGTTTTGCAACCCACATCCCTCGCCACATACGGAAAATCGATCGTGGTGGCAGCCCCTTTTGCCACATGGTATTCATGCGCAAAGTAGCCCCCAAAGGCGGCGGTCCCTTCGCCCGAACAGGAGATCACTTCCTGAACAGAGAGGTCCGTTTCCGTCGCGAGCTCGATTTTAACGAGCGACTCCAAAACTCCCACTGTCCCCTGGGCCCAGCAATCCCCCGCTCTTTGGCGTTTTACCGGAGTGAGCGAATGCGCGTAGAAGCGCCAATCAAAAAACTGGGGAAGATCTTTCTCATCGACTTGAAAGCTGGTGGTCCAACCCGCGCGCTTGGCCCAGTCAGGGGGAAGCACTAACCCCGTTAGACTATCGATAGGCTGGCTGGCAGCCCACGGTGGAACTTCCGCTTCGGCGAAAGCGCACAGAAAAAAGCAAAGCAATAATACCCGCGGCATAAGCCACCCCCCTACCTTATCGGTAGAAAGGCCGTTCTTCCGAATACCCCTCGATTGCCAGCCGCGTTTGCACAGGTTACCCGTAAGGCATGGATGGGATTGGTTTGGCTTTTTGCCTCGGGGCGTACTTCGTGGGCAGCTTCCCCACGGGAGTCGTTTTGTCGCGGCTACGCTTCGGCAAAGACGTGCGAAAACTGGGCAGCGGAAATACCGGCGCAACCAATATGACTCGCAACTTCGGGTGGGGTGCGGGCGTCGTTACCTTTTTGACCGACTCCTTCAAAGGCTGGGCCGTGGTTTACGCCGGCATTGTGCTCGGACTCGGGCCCCGCGAGCTAGCTGCAGGCGCGTTGAGTGTGGTGTTGGGCCATTGCTTTAGCGTGTTTCTACATTTCAGAGGCGGAAAGGGTGTGGCAACGACTTTCGGGTGTTGGTTACTGCTCGCTCCCCTAGAAGCGGCGGTGATGGCGGCGACTTACGTCGTTTTAGTAGGGGCCACCCGAGTCAGCGCCCTTGGCTCATTGGCCGGTGTCACTTTGGCATCCCTAGCGGCACTTTTCTTCTCTGTCGACATTTACCAACAAATAATAGTTTATTCACTCAGTCTCCTCGTCATCGTGCGCCACCAAGCTAATATCGCAAAGACGCTGCGCAGCATTTAGGAAAGTAGCCAGCTGGCCTAGTCTTTGCTTTCATCCGGACTGGGGGGAGAATACATGGGTGCAAGAAATGCGTTTTTGTTATCGGTTTTGGGAGTCTCTTTAATAGCAGGCGCAGCCGATCTAGATTTTAGAGGAGCGCTGCGGGAGTACGAACAGCAGCGGGCGGTGGCTAATCAGAGCCAAAGCTTTTTTAAATACGCGGAAAGCGACTTTCGAAAAGATCA
>JANPJT010000258.1:0-7879 GCA_031425635.1 Pseudomonadota bacterium | reverse complement strand
CGAACGTAGCAAACCCACTGGCCCCAGGGCTTTTGTTTAGGGGCAAGCACTTCCGTTGCGCCCTCGCGGAGCGCCTCGGCGTAAGCCTTTTCAATTTCGGCGCTAATAAAACTCACTTCAATGCCGGGGGCGGGTTGATCTTTTCGAACGGTTTCAAAATCGGCGCTCTCTCGAGCGAGGGGGAGCGCCACAAAGCCTAAACGGGTATCGCCTGTATCCATTTCCGCATAGTCACCGGATTCGTGGAGGAAAGCCGTTTCGACTCCAAACGCCCGTTCGTAGAACTCGGCCGTTTTCGCAACGTCTTCGACATACATCAATACATACCCAAACTTCATGTTTCCAAAAGTCGCACCGAAGCGGCGATTAATCAAGGCGGGAGCGCCCTACTCCTGAACCGCAAAACGAAGCAGTTTATCCCTGGGGACGCTATCGTCGGCTTGGGTGAGGGAGCGAAGCTCGGCAACGACCGGGTTTTTAATCAGCTTAATGGTCGCTAGCGGCTCATCCCGGCTCAGGGCTCGGCGGGTGTCTACCAAGTAAAAATAGTAGTCGACAGCGCCTGACGTCTGGGTCGACGCGCAAACTTTCAATTCATTGGTGGAAATGTGAGCGATGGGCGCTTCTCCGTACCCAGACTTCACCTCAATCCTGCGGACTTGGCCGGTCAAGGGGTCTAGAGAAACGAGGTCGTAGCCAAGGTCCACGAGGCCGTCGACTTCCCAGGGGATCCGGTTGTGCTTCAGCTCATGCAAAAAGGCCGCAACCACAGCCAATTCCTCGTTGAGCCTTTGCTGTTTTTCGGTGGGGCCCGCAGGCAGTTTCGGGCCATGGAGAGCCACTAACTTCTGATTTTCAGCCCGTAGTTTGTCACCGTGCTTTAAAAGCCCCGATTCACTTTTTAATCCGCTGAAAGAAAAGTGCGGGTGCCCTTTCACAATGAGCTTGCTGATGGGGTAAAGCGCGGGGGCCTTTAAAGAAGTGAAAAGCTCGTACAGTTCTTGTTTGCCATGATCTCGCGAATAGAAAGCGGCGCGCTGGATGTCGGCGCTTAAAGCGGGCGACATGAATGCAGGCGCTACGATGGCTGCTGCAAAACCGGCGTGGCCGGGGTGCTGGGCACGTGCTTTGGCTTGGAACCAGCTGGATAGGTAGTTGAGGTAGGGTTCTGTCGGAGGCGCTGTCAAAGCTCCGGCAATAGGCTTTCGGAGGACTACGAGCAATCGCTGCGCCTGATGCTTTGGTACCGACTCCAACCAAAGAAACAGAGCCTCGGCGCTCACTGAATCGATAGGGTATTGGTTGGCGTAGGCCAGGTAGTATTCTGACCAGCTCTTAAAGATCGTTTCATCGAGCTCAAATAGAAACTGCCCCTCGATGACTCCCAGAACCAATTGGAAAAGGCGTTCCGCCACCTCGACGTGGTTGCGAGCGCTGAGCTGCCATTTTACGAGGTCCAGGAGCTGCGAAAACTCGGCCGGTGACCCAAAATCTTGGAAGGTTTGATCATTGCGCTTCAAAAGCAAATCCGCAGCGGCAGCGGCGACATAGCTTTTCTGCGTGTTTCGCAAAATGTCCAGAAGTTCGGCACTCGACTTGTTGGGGGTAACAATGTTGGGGTTACTAAAACCAAACACTTTCGGCGGCGTTTTGGGCGCATCTGATCCACTCGCCTTTGTGTTGACGAAAGACCCTGAATCCCGAGGCCTGCTTCTTTCGGTAGTCATCGGGGGAACAAGAAGCGCAAAGGAATGCCCTAACGCAACTCCCTCGTCAAAGACAGCGCGGGTTTGACCCGTGCGTATCCCGCGGCGTCCCGTTTCTTTAGACAAGTACACTGCGCTAGCGGCGGTGTAGGTCGCGGAGTCTCTGTCTACCGTTGAAGACAGTCCGGAAATCACCCTGGGCCAAGCCCCAACCTTTTCAATAACGGAAGCAATGAACTCCAGGAAGCGGAGTTTCTTAGCCTCCTCGATCTCGTCGGCCCTCGAAAAAAGAGTGGCTATAAATCGGTCGGCGTTTTCGGGTTGCGCCATTTGGTCCCCAAAATGCCGGTCAAAAGCTTGAAGCCGATCAAAACTCAGGTCCCGTGAAACAGCTTCCAGGAGCCTCTTAAAGCCAATGTTCGCAAGGAGCAGCTCGCGCACTTTCGGCGCCAACCGGTGCTTCTGGCCGAGGTTAACGAGCCAATCAAAGACGCGAACAGCGTGCACGGGGCGCAAGCGAATGGTCTGGGCAAGCCAGTACATGCTGCTGGCGACCAGATCGGGGTTGCTGCTTCCATCGCCAGTGGCTAGGAGTGCTTCCAGTTCTTTGGGTTCCCAGCGGATTTTAATGAAAGGTTCCGCTACGGGAGCTACTGCCATTTCCGGAATGGTTTTATTTAGGAACGAGCGAAGCAATGGGGGAGGCACACTACGGCTATTCTGCAGCAGCCAGGGAAGATCTTTCGCGGTCAAAGACCGTAGCGCTATATCTTGGCCTTGGGGCCTCACAAAATGCTCAGGGTCCACTTCAAAAATCCTCTTTAGGAAGTGGGGTTCAATCGGCTCCTTAAAGCGGATGGAACGGTTGAGAAAAGCGAGGGCGGAGGTTCTAGAAATCCCGATGTCGTTTTCAAAAATTCCCTCGGAAATCATTGAGGGATTGAAAAAGTCTTGGGCGAAGTCATAAGCCGCGACCCATACCCAAGTCCTTTTCACTTTGGCGAGCGGGCTGTCTACGGGCATTTCATGGAGCGCGTATTCCCGCATTCGGTTTGCGGTTTCGGTGCTGAGTGCAATGTCGGCATTGAAAAAGGTCCTCACTACAATGTCGGTTCCGCTGTCTTCCAGCTTCTGGCGAATGAGCGCCATCGTGTGGAAAGAGGCTTCGTCGTACCTGCCTTCCTCGTGGAGGCGCAACCACTCACGGGCTAGGGCAGTGTCTTCTCCTTGGAAGATAGGTGAGGATAGCAACGAGGACCCTACTTTTCGCCCTGCTTCACTTCGCGAAAGGCCCACAACAATAGGCAAAATGGACTCGGCGACGGATTCGCTTAGCCCTGGGTACAGCATTTCCTCGATTTCGTCGGGTGTTTTTAAGAGCCAAGAAAACGGTTCTTCGGCTCCCAGCCAAGCGTGGAAACTAGGGTGATCGAGCAAAGTAAGGATCTCGATCGGGATGATCTCGAGCGTGCTTTTTTCGGGCAAAACAAAATGCGCGTGTAGGCCCACGGTGCAATGCAAAAACGCGCGAAGTTGTTCGACGGGGCTTAAAAGCGGCAGATCCTGGATCATCCACTCCGTGAGCGTTTTGAGTGCCGGATTACCGTTGCTATTGAAACTCTTTTCAAAGATCAGCGTGGACATCCAGTATTGTCGCCGATGCAGGGCCTGTTCATAGATCCCTTGAATCATGGCGTTTGCAGTCTGCGCAATAACAGGGGGGATCGTAACAAGATCGCGGACTGCGCTTTGTTGCCTCAGGACTCGCGGCATCGAGCGGCAAACCGAAAGTTTCAGAAGGTTGGCGCTTTGCCGCTTAACGTATTCGTACCTCAGGCGTTCGGTGGGGTCCATCGACGGCGCGACGCGCTTATCGACGAACTTAAAGAAAGCCTGCATTTCACCGTTTGAAATCCCGGCCGGCTCTTCGTCCGGCATTTTCGCCGCCTCACGCTGCAAGCGCCTTCTGCAAAGGGCATCATCCAACGACCGATTGGCTAAGGCCTCCCTAGGGGACGCCTGGGCAAGAATGAAAAGGAGGGGGGCTAGAAAGCGCACGCATTTCCCTGAGGGTTTAAACGACCGGTTTGAATAGCGGAATTAGAAAGGCAAATCAATGCCAAAGGCCCGCTTTAGGCAATCTAGCGGTGCGATTTTCGGCCCATAGAATGGTTAAAGCCGTCCGAGGGCACTAAGGGTCGACGAGAGGGTTTTGGTGAAACCGGATAATAGCGCTCGTGGCTGCCGTAGTGACCAAAATTTTGCCGCTGGGAGAAAGGCCAATGGCCCCCACGCCACCCTCATGTTCGGGGTTGAAGCGCCGCAGTTCCTCGCCCGCCTCTAAATCCACAATGACGACAGCCCCGTTGAGGCCCCCATTCTGGGAGCCGCCTACAAAGGCATTCCCTTCCGCATCTAGGGCAAGGCAAAGCCCCTCCAAGTGCTCGAGCTGCAGCGTGGTTACTGCCCCCATGGCGTCGGGATCCCAAACCGAAAGAGAACCTTCTTCGCTGAGCCCTACCAGCCGGTGCGAATCGGGGGCAAATTCTAGCGCGACTAATTCAGAAGGGTTGAACTCTGGAAAGGTTCTCAATCGCGCGCCGTTCGCCACGTCGATGAGGTGCACGGTACGGCCAAACGAAACCGCCGCTAGCTGGGCATCCGCGGAAATGCGCAGAAAATGGGCCCGTTCGATCGGGGGCAGTTTAAGCACTCGGTCGTGCGTGTAAGTGAGTTCGTCGGTCAAGCGCAGCTCCCCCGCAAGGCAGAGCAATTGTTTGGACGAAAGCGCGATTTGATCCGTCCTGTTGTGGGGCACAGACGTGTTTAAGCGGCGTCCATCGGCCGCAAAGAGCGCTAAGTTCCCTGCGCTATCGAGCGCCAGCACGTTGCCGTTCCAGTCAAAGGCTGCGTCGACAATTCGGTTTTCCATTTTCAGGATCCAAAACGTATTTCGTTTCACATCCCACAAATGCGTTTCCAAACTTTGGCCGGGGATTACCAGCATTCGCTCACTCTCATTGGAAAGGCGCACGACTTTGGCACCGGCGTGGTTTCCGGCCGGGCGGGTGGTGTGGTAGGCGGGCAAAGTCTCGGTGCTAGCGGCTTCTAAAGCCAAGTGGGATCCTGCTAAGGCCTTGCGCTCCCCTTTTTTGGTACTAGCGACGAGCAATGCCTCTTTGAGCACCATGAGTTGTGCGTGGAGATCGGAAAATTCGCGCTCCCAGTAGGCTTTGGCTTTATCCGATATTCCTGGCTCGTGAGCGCGTGCTTGAGCCGATTCCGCTTTGCCTTGCAAATCAAGCCACGCCAGATAAGACGCGCAGGCTTCTTTATCAGGGATTGCCCCAAACGCTGCCATACCCCAAACAAACACCCCGATTAAAATTCCCCACGCCATAGTGTTTGATTGGTACACGACCTGGAGAGCCTGGCAAACCAAAAGGGGCTATCCGTCATTTAAACGACGGGGTGACTGTGTCGCGTTCAAGGTTTTTTAGGTAACCTCGAATCGTGCTCGGGGGGACTTCGCAATGTTTTAAAAGCGCGAGAAGGCTACTGCGGTTCCCGACAAAGACGAGGGGGGCCCGATTCTGCAGTTCCGGTCGAATAAATTGCCGGATCGTGGGATCAATATAAACTGTTTCACGACCAGCTCCCCTTTTTAGCCTCAGGAAAGTGTGAAGGTTTGCATTTATTACCGCTTCGGTCTCGATGCCAAAGCGCAGTGAAAGCATTTGCTGTAGTGTGCCAGTAGCCCCTCGGCAGAACGAGGCATTCAAAGCGCAGCCATCGGCTTTAGCTCTAGCTTCCAGCTCGGCTTCCAAGCCCCGCACCCGAGCTGCTAGCTGGACCAAAGCAGCAGGCGTTACTAAGCGTTTAACAGACTCACAGCGGTCAAACGCTTGCCCCGTAGCCCAAAAATGGGAAAGAATGATCAACGCCGTAAGAATAGATGGCCCAATTTCCACCGCCCCACTCTACCACGAGGCCTCTGCTACGTTCCGCAGAATGTCTGGTAGATCCCTTGCTCCGGGCCCGGAGCTTCCTCGAAAGGACGGCCAGCGGGTGTTGACTCGAAAGGGTTTTCCAAAGCCGCTAAAAACTGGTGGAGAGGCACGAGGTCGTCTTGTTCCGCTGCTTGCAAAACTTCTTCAACCCGGTGGTTTCGCGCAATCACTGCGGGGTTGAAGCGATCAGTGAACTGCCGAAGTTTCTCTATAGAACCGTGTTCGACCAGCGCTCGCTTTTTCCACTCTGTGTGCCAGTGCTGCCACTCGGAGTCGTCCGGCTGCATCTCGCTCAGGTTTCGGAAGGTCAACGTGTAGTCCAAGTGCTTTCGACCCAGGATCTCTAGAAAGGTCAATACCGTTTGAGTGTCTTCGGGCCGGTTTTCAACGAGTCCAATTTTGCGGCGCATGCCTTCCAGCCAGTGCGTTTCGAACTGCTGGTTAAAGCCATCGAGGGCCGCCTGGGCTTTTTCTTTGGCCAGGGCAAAGTTTTCGTCCAAAAGGGGCAAAAGAGTCTCTGCAAACCGCTCTAAATTCCACAAACCTATTTGTGGTTGGTTTGCGTAAGCGTACCTGCCGTTTCGATCAATGGAGCTAAACACTTTGCCTGGATCGTAAGCGTCTAAAAATGCACACGGCCCGTAATCAATCGTTTCTCCAGAAAGCGCCATGTTGTCCGTGTTCATGACGCCATGGATGAAGCCCACCAAAAGCCATTGGGCGATGAGTTTCCCTTGGGCTTCTGCCACTTTCTTCAAAAAGGCCTCGTACGGGTTTGGTTCGAGCATCGCCTCGGGGTAATGCCTTTGCAAAGTGTAGTCGGCTAGCGCACGGAGCGTGGCAACCTTGCCCAAACTCGCAGCGTATTGAAAAGTTCCCACTCGCAGGTGGCTTGCCGCAAGGCGCGTGAGGATAGCCCCTCTTTTTTCTTCTTCACGAAAGACGGGCTCCCCGGTAGCTACCACTGCAAGCGAGCGAGTGGTGGGGATGCCTAGAGCCGCCATGGCCTCGCTTAAAATATATTCTCGCAGCATGGGGCCAAGGGCCGCACGCCCGTCCCCTCTTCGGGAGTAGGGCGTAGGACCGGAACCCTTCAGCTGAACATCCAACCTCTCGCCCCTTTCGGCAACACACTCACCCAAAACGACTGCTCGGCCATCGCCTAGAATAGCGAAGTGGCCAAACTGGTGGCCTGCGTAAGCTTGGGAAAAAGTTTGCGTCGGAGGGCTAAGGTTGCCGCTTAAAAGGGAAAGGTCGGCGTCTGTTTCCCAAATGCCCAAGTTTTTTTCTATCGCCAGTCGCTTGTTAAACACCACAAGCTGGGGATTTCGAACGGGGGTTGGCCTTTGGAGGGAAAAGAGCTCATCGGGAAGCGTTAAGTAGGTGGTGTCCCAGTTCCATTGCATGTTTTTGTTATAGATTTTAAAGCGAGCGAAAGGAACAGAGGACTTCGTAGGCCCCAGGCTACGCGATGATTTTACCTTGAGGAACGGTCGCAACCGCCATTTGCCCTGAGCCGTCCATTAAGGGTGGGCGAGCAGCGACAGGCAGGGGCACTCGAAGGAGGCTTGCGACCGTGTTGATCACATGCCCCAACTCCAAGTTGCTATCGAGCTCGGGTTGCTCTGCGCCGTAGCCCCAAGTCCCTTTGTATTGCCGGGGCGATGGGTCTGCAGCGATGTTGCCTAGAACCAACGGTCCGGGCACGCAGCCAGAGTAAATTTGAGCGCTTGCACCTTGGTACCCGTGATCGGATCCCGACCCGTTGGGAAGGGGCGAACGATTGAATTCGGAGCCGATGTTGATGACAGTCTCCGTCCAAATCCGAGCGGCCTTTAACCGATCGATCAGCTCTAGCAGGCATGAGGCTTGGGCGACGCTAAGGAGCGTGTTGTAGTAAGTCGACGGCATGACTCCCGTGAAATGTTCGTCGAAAGAGTAATCGACGGAAATTGCTCCTTCCCGAACGTTTGTAATGCCGCCAATCGTTGCAGTGACCGAATCGCTAAAACCGTTGAGGAGCACAAACTCGACAAGCGCAAATGCTCGAGCCATCGACGGAATAGCGCTCGGAAGCGCGCTCCGCCGCGGGTCGATGAGCGTCCTTAAATCAGGGGCGGTAACGATGCGGCTCACAATTTGGTGGTGGACCGAGCGAGGTCC
>JANPJT010000257.1:0-2805 GCA_031425635.1 Pseudomonadota bacterium | reverse complement strand
AACGGCCTGTGGGCATTCAGCTTTTTGGCTCCAGCATTCCTTCCATGGTGGAAGCGGCTCGGGTGGTCCAATCGGAAGGCGCCGATTTCGTCGATATCAATTTTGGCTGCCCGGTCAAAAAAGTCGTGTGCGACGGAGCAGGAGCCGCTTGGCTAAAAGAGCCGGAGCGAATGGGCGAGCTTCTCGCTGCCATGAAGGCAGTTCTGAGGATCCCGCTTACGATCAAAGTGCGCACGGGGTGGGATGCCGACAACCGAAATGTAGCGGACGTGGTTTCCGTAGCGGCCCGTTGCGGTGTTGCCTGGGTGGCAATTCACGGGAGAACCCGCGCGCAAGGTTACGCGGGTACTGCGGACTGGGATCTGATTCGAGAGGTTGCCGAAAAGAGCCCTGTGCCGATCATCGGCAATGGAGATCTGGTAACCGCATCGCTCGCACAACAAAAAATCATTGAAGGCTACTCGCACGCAGTGATGATAGGCCGAGGAGCTTTAAAGAACCCTTGGATTTTTCAAGAGATCTTAGGGCAAAACCCTGATTTCGATTTTGTGAAATTGATTGAAAGGCACTTTGAGCTGGCCTTGGAGCACCGGGGTAAGTTCCGAGCTTTTCTCTCATTAAAGAAGTTCCTTGCCTGGTACGCTGCGGGGCTTCCGGGTTGCTCCTTGTTTCGGGCAAGCCTTTTTAAAGCGGCGGATCTTGAGTCACTCAAGTCGGTTGCGCTAGACTATTTTCGGCTCCAAAACCACCGCCCAAAGAGCGATGACGGTCAGGCCTTTTTGATGGGAGGGCACGGGTGAGTAAGCTTCTTTTTGAAACCGCAGTCGTAGGGCCCTTGCAGTGCAATTGCTCGCTCCTTGCGTGCCCCGAAACGTTAGAGGCCGTGCTCATCGATCCGGGAGATGAGCCGCAGAAGATTGTTTCCCTCGTGCAGTCTAAAGGCCTGAAAGTGAAGTACTTGCTGCACACGCACGCCCATTTTGACCACATTGGCGCAACAGCCGGGGTAAAAGCCGCGCTGGGAGGCATCGCTTGCCTTCACCGCGACGACGAGGAGATTTATAATAACTTACCTCTCCAAGGCCGCATGTTTGGCATTGCGACGGGGACCGCTCCGCCGATTGAAAAATATTTGGAAGACGAAGAGGAGCTTAGTTTCGGGAGCTTTAAGCTTCGGGTTATTCACACGCCGGGGCATAGCCCTGGAGGGGTTTGTTTCCAGCTTGTCGGAGGAGATGAACGCCTCTTTTCAGGCGACACGCTCTTTCGGACGAGTATTGGCCGGTCTGACTTGTGGGGTGGCGACTCGCGCCAGCTGGTCCGTTCGATCAAAGATCGGCTGCTGACGCTCCAAACAGAAACGCAAGTTTACCCAGGCCACGGGCCCCGCACTGAAATCGGCTTCGAAAAAAAGAATAACCCGTTTTTAGTTTAAGCTAGCTGTTTTGAGGAGCGAACCAATCGTGCGCTGAGAGAGCCTCCGAGGGTGGAGCATCCGAGCGGCTTTCAAAGCATCTGGCAGTTTTCGATCGCTCGCGACGTCTCTAGCAGACTGTTTTTTACTCCACTGGACTGCTTTTCCCGAGGAGTCCCCCGCCGCGACCAGCACAGAGTCACTGTAAACGGAAGGAGCGTGCTTTCTCAGCGCGCTCAAGTTCCGAGTGACTTTGAGGAAGTACTTAAATCGGTTTTTGAACTCTCGTGAGTTATAAAAAGACCAAAAAGGCAAAGGGCCGCTCAAGGAAGCGTCCTTCAGCTCAGATAAAATCCAAGCCGAAACTTTGAAGCTCGTTGCAGGCTTTTGTAAGTCCGCCACCGTTAAAGGCCCAAACTCACGGATGAGGTTTGGGTTCTTAAGCCAGCTCTTAATGATCTGGCAAATACCGATTTCGCCCGCAGCGCCCTCAGGCAAGTTGGAGCGAAAGCCACTTTCTTGCTGAGTGATCGCAATCATGACCGACGGGTGCACAGAGTACTTTTTTGCCGCCCGGTGGATGCCGATGGCTAAAGAAACGTACTCGGCGTCAGGGAGGTTCGGCTGCACGACGCTGATGCCATGGGCAATCTTCAGCACTTCTTGCATCGTCTCATGGGATTCGACGACGGGTAAACCCGTGCGTGCTATGAAGAATCCCAACGCCAAAATGTAAAAACCTTTTTTCATACTTTTGTCCCCCTCAACCCGAGGGGGGGCTTATAACCGATTTCACGTAGTAATTGCAACCCTCAGTCCCACCGCATAATGTACTGATTTCATTCAGTAATAAGCTAAGTTGCAGTGACAAAAACTGTCACTTTTTTGGTCAGGCACGAAAGTGGGGGATGGAATGCAGGTGGTTTAGTGTAGTTAGCCGTAGGCACCCCCGAATGGGCGCCTGCCCCAGCGCCAAAAGCCCCGATCTCATCGAATCATAGGGGCAATTTGAAAGGGGGCGCCGCTAAACCGACCAAAGATTAGACAGTTTTTCTGTGCCTTCCCCTACCAGCGGTTGGTCCCGCGCAATGGTACCGAGCCCCACCACCGGCTTTGAACCCCAGCTCTTATCCTCAGAAACACGCCATCGGGCTTTGCAATTTACTGGGGGGGATACGCTCGTACCGCCGATACATTTTCGGTTCCTAAGTGCCCCCAGCCGGCGGTAACGGTTTCAGAGGATAAGAGCTGGCGCTCAAAGCCTTTAACGTCCCCGCATTTAAGATGGAGAGCAGTCGAGGCTTTGGGGTGGTTGGTGAGGAGCTTTTTTAAAAACCGTTACCGCCGGCGGGGGCATTTAGAAACCACTGATTCAATCGGCGGTACGAGCG
>JANPJT010000256.1:0-9107 GCA_031425635.1 Pseudomonadota bacterium | reverse complement strand
CTTTCAGAGGCGGAGGCCGGGTCACATCGGTGTGGCTCATAAAGCCCGCCGTGATGGAGTCTCCGTAAGCTTCTAGGTATTCCTTGGAGTGGAGGGGCGCTGCTATTCCAAGCACTGAAAGAGCAAAGACTGCAATCAGCTGTCGCAAAGGCTACCCCCAACCATTTTTTTGGTAACACAATAAGTGTATTGAGGAGACGAGCTGCTGGCAAAGCGTTTTCCAAAGGGAAAGAAACACCCTGTAAATGGGAAAAAACTTCCTAGGAGCGCAGCGGCATTGGGCTTAATGGCGATGGTACAGAGGTTGCAGTGATAAACAGCACCGTATCGGAACTCACCTAAAGAAAGTTTAGAAAAAAATGGACAAAGGAATTTACACGGCGCTCTCAGGGGGCATTGCAAAGCAGCATGAAATCGAGATTCTCGCAAATAACTTGGCTAATGCGAATACTCCTGGATTCAAAAGGGACTCAGGAACTTTTAATGAGTACCTCACCGAGTTGCGCCGGCCAGACACAGTGGAAGGGGTTCAAAGAGAGATCACCGCTGCAACGCTGTTAGAAGGACGTCCTCAAGGGGATAAGAGCTTCGTTGAAATGGACGGTATCTACACGTCGCATGGACAGGGCGGCCTAAAGCGCACGGGTACTCCGCTCGATGTAGCGATCGAGGGGAAAGGTTTTTTCGAAGTCCTGTCTCCGTCGGGTGTGCGCTACACACGGCAAGGTAACTTCAGTCTATCCAAAGACGGGGTATTGGTTATGTCGAACGGCTTCCCGGTCCTTGCCAAAGGGATTGGCGCTGCGCCCGAACAAAGAATCATTCGATTGGCTCAGGGAGCAGGCCCCGTAGAATTCTCACCGAATGGCGAAATCCGGCAGCGCGGTGAAGCCGTCGGATCTTTGGCTATCGTGGAGTTTCAGGAAAGCCAGTGGCTGGAAAAGGTCGGAAACTCTTATTTCAGGAACACCGACGAGAAGAACCTAAAAGTGGAAACGTCGAGCCAGCTGCATCAGGGCTTCATAGAAAATTCCAACGTGAACGCCGTGCACGAAATGACCCGGTTGATCGAAGCGACCCGCGCTTACGAATCCCACATGCAAGCGATCAAGACCTATCAAGAAATAGATGGTCGCTCGGTGAACGAAATCGCTAGACGATAAGGAGACTAGGAATGGTAAATGCCCTCAACACCGCGGCAAGCGGAATGGAAGCTCAGATGGAGCAAATTGACCAGATAACGAACAATCTGGCGAACGTAAATACGACGGGCTACAAGCGGGGGCGAGCTGAGTTTCAGGACCTGTTGTACGAAACGCTTCAAGAACCAGGTGCAAATACATCGGCGCAGACCCAAGCTCCGGTAGGTATCCAGCGCGGAATGGGAGTCAAAGTTGCTGGCACTCAGCGTAACTTTGAGATGGGGAAAGCTCAAAGTACCAAGCGAGACCTCGACATGTTTATCCAAGGCGATGGTTTCTTCGTCGTTCAGCTTCCTAATGGCGAGCAAGCGTACCGCCGAGATGGTGTCTTTTACCGATCGGCGACTGGACGGATTGAAACGGTGGATGGCTACCCCCTAGTTCCCGAGCTGCAAGTCCCCAGCAATACGGGGCGAGTGGAGATTTCAGAAGACGGTATCGTGAGCGCAGTAGGAAGCCCTCCCAACCTTGCTCGGACCGTTCTTGGGCAGCTGCAACTTGCGACTTTCGTGAATAATGGCGGTTTGAAGTCGATGGGAAAAAATCTTTTTACAGAGAGTGGAGCAAGCGGCTCCCCTAATATCGCTCCTCCGGGACAAAATGGGACCGGCGGGATTCTACAGGGCTACATTGAAAGCTCAAATGTAGACATGGTGCGTGAAATGACGGAGATGATTTCGGCTCAAAGGGCTTTTGAAATGAATTCAAAAGTCCTCCAGGCAGTGGATTCGATGCTGCAGAACACGGCGAATATCCGATGAACCGTTTGATCCCTATTTTCTTATTCGTCGGCGTTAGCGTATTTGCGGGAAGTTTTCCGTGCGAAACGCTCCTTCAGAAGGCCCTGTCCGAGCGCATCCCCGAAGTTCAAAAAGTGCAAATCCGTTCGTTCCGCCCCAAAATGGTCTGCAATGATAAATCGTTCCTCACGGTAACTTCACCCGAAATCCCATTGGGTTTCTCGACTTTTGAGATCGAAACGCAGGGCCGGCGAGTTCAGGGGAGTGCCGAGGTACGGGCCTTTGCCCCCGTTGTGGTAGCAAACACCCCGTTGGGGCATGGGGAAACTATGGCAGCGCCCCAGCTACGCCGAGAATTGCGAGAGCTGAGCCGACTTTCTCAGAGCGGCTATTTTACTGACTTTAAAGAACTGGAAGGAAAGCAGGTCAAAGGGGCGCTTTCAAAGTCCCAAGTGATCGGCCGCGCGAACACTCAATTGCGGCCGACCATCCACCCGGGCGAGTCTCTCACGCTCTCAAGAAGACGCAATGCACTGGTAGTAAGTTTAAAAGTGCGGTCGCTTCAATCGGGACTGGTCGATCAATGGATTCAAGTACAAAACCCGCAAACGGGGAAAATTCTCTTAGCCCGCGTCACTGGACCGGGCGAAGCGGAGGTCAGGTAAAATGAAAACCACAAGGGCGCTGGTTCGGTTCATTATTGTGTCGCTCATGGCGGCAATGGCGATGGCGGGGTGCTCCGCGCTAGAAGAAACAGTGCAAACGGCTGCCCCCCAGCCGCCAGCTCCAAAAAAAGTTGTCCAGCGGGAACTTGGTTCACTTTGGAGTGAAGACTCTATGTGGAACCATGTTTATACGGCCGCGTCGGCGCGAGTCGTGGGTGACATCATCTCGATTCGCTTAGACGATGCTTTCCAAAATCGAGTTGCGAAACTTAAGCCTGAGTCTCGCAATGAAGATGCACAAAGCGCGGCGGCTCCGAAAAGCACGGGCGACATAGTGCTTCGAGGGACTATCGAAGAAGTCGGTGCTAGGGGCGTCTACCGCATATCCGCCTCTGATACTTTAAGGATGGGAAATTGGGAGCCCTACTTGGTTTTGAAGGGGAGGGTGCGAGATAGAGACATCAGCGCTGTGGATGAAGTGAATGTGGCGAGCGTTGTCGATCTGGGTTTCGAACTTTTAAGAAACCCGCCTGTCGCTGGGGATGCTGTGAAGGGAGAAAGCAATGTCTCTTGGTAAATTCTTACTCGTCGCCTTTTGCGTGACGCCTTGTTTTGCTGCTCGGGTGAAGGATCTAGCCGCCATTAAAGGCATGCGGACCAACCAGCTCACCGGGTATGGGATTGTGGTGGGTCTTGCCGGTTCGGGAGACTCCTCTTTCGATCTAACCACCAGTTCCCTAGGGCAGGCTTTAAAGAGCCTCGGGATTGATAGCAAAGCCTCCGTAGAATCTAAAAACGCTGCAGCCGTTTTTGTTACTGCGACTCTTCCGGCGTTTGCTAGAGTAGGTTCCTCCGTCGATGTGTCTGTGTCTTCGGTGGGGAATGCAGCGTCCTTAGAAGGTGGGACGCTCATGATGACGGCACTTCGCGGGCCCGATGGTGTTGTGTATGCAATGGCCCAAGGGAAACTCCAAGTGGAGTCGAGGTCCGGCAAAACTTCTGGGTCCGCGGGACCGAAGCATTTGCTTGCCGCTCAAATCACCAACGGAGCATCCGTAGAGCGGGAAATTGTTTATAATTGGTCCGACCTGAAAGAATTCCGCTACCAGCTCCATAACGCCGATTTCACTACTGCAGCTCGGATTGCAGTGCGTATCAATGAAGAGCTTTCTGGTCGGTACGCTATCGCTCAAGATGCGGGGGCCATACAAGTCGTGGTTCCTTACGGGTCTGAGTCCAACCCGGTGGACCTAATCGCTCAAATCGAGTCGATTGAAGTGGAAGCAGATTCGTCTGCAAAAATCATTGTCAACCCTCGAACTGGAACGGTCGTCTTGGGTGATTCGGTGCGTATTCTTCCCGTCGCGATTGCCCACGGGAACCTCAGCGTGGAAGTGAAAAACACGCGCTCTCCCGCAGCGGATGAGCCCAGCGCTCCTAAGGCGGAAAAGAATAAGAATAAAGTGATGATGGTCAATGGCTCTGCCAGTATTTCAGACCTGGTGGCAGGGCTGAATGAAATGGGGGCAAGCCCTGACGACCTCATTGCGATTTTAAAGTCGTTGAAGTCCTCAGGCGCTCTCTTAGCGGAGCTCGAAATTTTATGAAAATTGGACCTTTACCGGTTTCGGCGCAGCAGCCCAATGACGCGCACCTTTCGCCAGAAGACCGAGCGAAGCTTCGTGCTGTCGCTCAACAATTCGAAGGGGTTTTTTTGAACCAGATGGTTAATGCCATGCGCAAAACGATCCAGCCAGGAGGCTTGACCCCGCCTAGCCAGGGGGAACGGATCTACCAAGGGATGCTCGACACACAGCACGCAGAGCACATGGCCGAAAGCAACCAGCTGGGCATGTCGGATTTAATCTACGAGCATTTATTGCGGTCTTCCGGAGGCCGGTGATACACTGATACTGTCACGCGGTTTTCTATCCGCCTCTGACTAGCCTGGAGCGGCCATGAAGGTCACACAAAATCCATTGACGAATGCAGGGATCGAAAAGGCAAAAGCCTCGGAGAAGGCATCGCCGGTGAAACCAGGTGAAGTGGCCCCCCGCGGCCCCGCCCAGGTCTCCGGCGAGCCAAACGTCAGTATTTCCGATCAGGCAAAGCTCATGAAAGAAGCTCGTGAGCTTGTGTATGCTTCGCCGGACATTCGCGCAGACCGTGTTTCCGATCTGAAACAGAAAGTAAAAGGCGGCACCTACAAAGTGGACGCTGAAGCGGTTGCGGATAAGCTCGTGGACGAGCACCTTTCCGCTGGATTCGGAAAAAACGACCTCTAGCACCTCTATGACAGATCGCTTTGCACAGCTTTGCCTGTGGACAGACGAAAGTATTTCGCTTTGTAAAGAGCTGCAGGCGGTTCTCGCCGAGGAGCGGGAGTCGTTGCTTTTCCTTCGAGGGGAGGCTCTGGCCCAGTCCACCATGGCAAAAGAACATGTGGTCGCAAAAATCCTCAATTCCCGGAAAAAACTGAAGGTCGCAGGGCAGGCTTGGTTTGGGGTAGAGAGCACCGAAGCGTTTGAGGAACACCTTACGCCTGAAGAGTTTCAGAAGTGGTCTGAAAAGCATTTAGTATGGAAATCCGAATGGAAAGCAACCTGCTCCCAAGTGGAGAGGAATCAGAATCTCTTAAAGCACTCTCAAAAAAACTTAGGCCGCCTCATCGAGCACTGGCGTAGATTGCTCGGAGAAAGCCCTCTGTATTCAAAAAAAGGCTTAAAAGTAGAAGCCTCTTCCACCGGAAAAGTTTTCGAAGCGAAATTCTGAGGTACTTATGAGCGTCTCCGATATTCTCGAGGTAGGGAAGCAGGGCCTCGATGCGAATCGCCAAGCCCTCCAAACAGCTTCTAATAACGTTGCCAACGCAAACACACCCGGTTACTCCCGGCAGCGGGTTCAGCTGACTACCAATGATCAGCCAACCCAAGGGCAAGTGAGACTGCCGGGGGTCAAAGTTAAGGAAACGATCCGCATCCACGATCAATTCGTTCAAAACCAGATCATTGATGAATCCCAGATCCTGGGTGCCGCAAAAGCCCGCACGTTAGGGCTTCGTCGAATCGAAAACACCGTGCACAACGATGCCAACCGAGTGGGGGATTTGGTCAATAATTTTTTTAACGACTTTCGGGAGCTTTCAGCCAACCCCGAAGTGAATGCTCTTCGGAGCAACGTGACGTTTGCAGCGAAAGAAGCGGTTACAGGTTTTCGCAGTTTGAGCACTAATTTGGTAGGCGTCCGCGACGATTTGGATATGCAGATTTCGGTGGCGGTCGGAAATGTAAACACGCTCGCTAAGGAAATTGCCGACCTGAACGAAAAAATCACCCATTTTGAGTCCAAGGGAGATGCTCCACTGGAACTCATGGATCGCAGAGACGCTGCCGTACGAGAAATCTCCAGCAAGCTGGGATTCCAAGATAGCACCGACGGCAAAGGCCATGTGAACATGTCCGCGGGAGGCCTAGGGGTTCTAGTAAACGGATCCACGGTAAACGAGATATTGGTGATGCGCACCCCTGAAAAGGGCGACAAGGCGGCCGGTTCGTACGATGTTTTCGTTCGAGATGGTGAGGGTCTTCGCTTAGCGACCCAACACATCAAAGAAGGAGAAATTGGCGGGCTGATACATACTCGAGACAAAGTCTTGAATCCTACGCTGAATCACCTGGATGAAATTGCGTTCAAATTCGCCTCCAAAGTAAATGAAGTCCATGCAGCGGGAGTGGGAGCAGACGGATTAACCGGGCGAAACATGTTTAAGGTCCCTGCTCAAAAGCAGGGAGCTGCGTCCGAGATTGATGTTTCCTATGAAGTCGCTACAAATGCCGGCGCAGTTGCTACCGGTTTCAATGTGGGCGCCGCAGGGGACAACCGCGTGGCTCTCGCAATTGCCGAAATCCAGAACTCTCCTCTCTTGACTGACGATCCGGGAAAACTATCGATGGGGCCTGAACGCCAAACCCTCAATGAGTCGCTCAATAGCCTTGTGGGCAAAGTGGCTGTTCAAGTCGAGCACGAAGATCATACTCTAAAGCACCAGGAAGCGATCGTGGGCCAGCTTGAGAATTACCGGCAATCGGTTTCAGGCGTAAACTTAGATGAAGAAGCCATTTCCATTATGCAGTACCAAGCGTGTTTCAATGCTTCTGCGAAGGCAATGAAAATGGGCGATGAGCTATTGCAAACCGTTTTAAGCATTAAGGACTAACCCCATGGCAGGCAGAATATCGACCCCGCAAATTTTTGAGAGAACCCAAACCAGCGTCGGGGCTGCGCGCGAGAAAGAAATGGTTTCCGCCGAGAAGGCCGCTACGGGCAGGGCGATGCTAAAGCCGTCGGATGACCCGGCAGGGTACATGATATCGAACTCGCTGAAAGACGATCTCTCGGTCATTGAAACCACCATGAAGACAGCGAATGCAGCGAGTAAAGTGCTCAACATTACGGAGAGCGTTTTCTCTAGCCTTCAAGATACGCTTCAAAGAGCTTACGAGCTTGCGGTGGCTGCAGCGGGCGAGGGCGTAACGAGTGATGCTACGCGTAAGTACACCTCAAGCGAAGTTGAAACGCTTTACGATAGCGCGATCCAAGTCCTCAATACCCGCTACGGAGGCCGGACTCTGCTAGCAGGCTTCCAGTCCGATAGGCCGGCTTTTGATGGGCAAGGAAACTTTCTTGGCGATGGTGGCCAAATTGAGATTGAAGTCGCTCGAGGCCTGCGGATGCCAGTGAACATCTCGGGGGAGCGAGCGGTTCTAGGTAAAGGGATTCAAGGGGGCATTAACCTCCTCGAGCCATTGAAGAACCTCGTGCTCGGTCTAAAAACCAATAATACTTTACTCATCCAAAGCACTTTGGACGGGTTCACTAAAGCAAACGATCAAATCTCGCTCGTGCGCGGCGAGATTGGTTCTAGGACAGCCCAAATTGACCGGGCTGTCTCGAACTCGGGCCAAATACAAATCGACAGTTTGAGCGGGGTGTCGGAGATTGAGGATGCTGACGCAATCAAGGTCTTTTCCGATCTGTCGCGCGACCAAACGGTACTTAAAGCCGCTATCTCCACTTCGCAGAAGATACTTACCGAAAACCCGACCGATATTTTCTACAAATAGTAACGCTACGCGGTGACAGTTTTTTTCACTTTCTCCTCATCTTCATCCTGCTTTTTTACGATAGAGAGAGGTAGGAAGAACACATGCTTGTATTGACCAGAAAATTAGGTGAAAGCATAGCAATCGACGATGACGTAAAGATTGTCGTGCTCCAAATCAAGGGCCGCCAGGTCCGGCTTGGAATCGAAGCCCCCAGAAACACGAAAATTCACCGAGAAGAAGTTTACATAGCAATCCAAGATCAAAATAAAGCCGCCTCGGAGTCCCAACCGGACGCGGTAAAAAAGGTTGCTAAGGCTGTCTCCGCCAGTTAGCATTAAGCCGTAGTCTTCTATTCCGATCTACCACTATTAGGAGAGACGCAATGCTGGTGGAAACCACCCGATTCGGAAGTATCTCCGTGTCCGACGAAGACATTGTCACGTTCCCAGAAGGCATGCTGGGGTTTTCAAAGATTGATAAGTATGTCCTCGTGGAGCGTGTCGACGACTCGCTGTTCCTCTGGCTCCAAGCCGTGAAAAAGCCAAGCGTTGCTTTCCCGCTTCTGGAACCTGAAATTTTCGAGAAAAATTACCGCGTTGAATTAGCGGATGAAGACCGCCAGATACTCCAGCTGGATAACTTAAAGTTCGCAAAAGTTTACGCGATTGTTACGATCCCGAGCGATCCCACCAAAATGACTGCCAATTTGAAAGCGCCTATCGTGGTCAATTTGAAAGCTCAGTTGGCTCGGCAGGTCATTCTGCATGATGCCGATTACCCCATCCGTAAGAGCATCTTCGCCGATCTGCAGCAGTATTGCGCGTCGACCAGCCGAACGGTGTTTCCTGAGACGGACGCGCCTTCTTACCAAGCGATCCACTTAGCGGATGAACTAAAAGTTCCGTTAGCCAAAGCCTTATAAGTTTTGGTTCCTCAAACGACGGTAGGCGGAAAGCACTTTTTTTACGTAGAGCCGCGTCTCGTTAAACGGGGGAATGCCCCCGTACTGCGCCACCCTCCCTGGACCCGCGTTGTAGGCGGCTAGCACCAAGGGTATCTTGAATCGGTACTTGTTCATGAGGACGCGCAAATATTCACACGCCCCCATCAGGTTACTTTGCACGTGAAAACTATTGGCCACCCCAAATTCGTCTGCAGAACGAGGCATAATCTGCAACAAACCCCGCGCCCCTTTTGGAGAGACGGCGTGCGACACACCGGCCGACTCCACCTCCACCATCGCTTCCACTAACCTGGGATCAATGCGGTACTTTGTGGCTGCCTCAACAATCCTCTCGCGGACGACTGGTGGCACCGGGTGCGACCACAAAGGAGCACTCAACAAGAATAGGACACCGAAGCGTTTCATAGGCGGCACGCTACCTTAAAGGGTGT
>JANPJT010000255.1:0-2781 GCA_031425635.1 Pseudomonadota bacterium | reverse complement strand
AGAACCTGGTCCCGCTCTACCCCCCGGGATTCGGCTCGGTCCGTACGACAAAGTGGACCCAAAACCTGTCGTCACCACTAACCCGAAGCTGGCCGAGCTTCGAAAAGGCGTCGAAGCCTTATTTCCGAAAGGGGTCCTCGGAAAGCTGGATGTGGGCATCCTTGCGTATTCAATGGATCGAAACGAAGTCCTACTCGATTTGTCAGGCGATAAACTCGTTATCCCTGCTTCAGTGAGCAAGCTTTTTACCGCCTACACGGCTCTGAAAAAGCTCAAACCCACGTCCACTTTCGAAACAGTGATATCCGTTCAAGGGCTCGTGCTCGATGGGCGTTTAGCCGGAGACATTTTTATACGCGGCGGGGGGGATCCGAGCCTCGTGTCGGAGAGGCTTTGGATGCTCGTGAATGAACTTACTCGGTCGGGGATCAAGAAAATCTCGGGTGATATTGTCGTCGACGATAGCTACTACGATCAAGAGCGAACCCCCGACACGCGGCCTAGTTACCTCACGGATCAAGCGTACAATGCGCCTATCGGGGCCCTTTCCTTTAACTTCAATACCACGACGATTTATGTGAAGCCTGCGGAGAAGGCGGGCATGCCGCCCATCGTTTACACCGATCCCGAAAATTCCTACATCGATGTCGTGAACCAAGCGATGACGGGAAAAGCAGAATCGAAGAATTCGCTGCAGGTGAAGCGCACTGAGTTTGTGAAGGGAGATATTGGCGATACAGTTCTTTTAAGAGGCTCGATACCCGTCGATCAGAAAGAAATGCGCTTCTACCGGAATATCGTAAACCCTAGTCTTTACGCTGCCCATATGTTCAAAGTGTTCTGGGAGCAAAGAGGTTTTCGTTTGGATGGAAAAATACGTGAAGGCAGCGTGCCGGCTAAGGCACGTCAGGTGCTGCGCTTCGAGTCGTTGCCGCTGTGGCAAGTGGTTTGGGGGATGAACAAGTTTAGCAATAATTTCGTTGCCGACCAAATATTGAAAAAGGTAGGTGCAGAAGTTTGGGGCCAGCCGGGGACGATGGACAAAGGTGTCAAAGCTTTAGAAGACGCGTTGGAAGGGATTGGGATCCCCCGCAAAACCTATACGATTATTGATGGCAGCGGCCTTACTCGGAAAACGCGAGTAACAGCGAGGCAAATTGTGAAAGTGCTAGCTTCCGCAGCGAGCGATCTATCCATTGCCCCCGAATTCATCGCGTCGCTGGGAGTGGGAGGCGAAGATGGCACGCTGCGCAACCGGTTTCCGGCAGAGCTCACGCTTTCCACTATCCGAGGAAAAACGGGGTCTTTAGACGGCGTGAACGCTTTGGCCGGTTACATGGAAACCAAAGACAAAGAGAACATCGCTTTTGCCATAATCTTGAATGACCCCGCGCTAAGATACGGTAGAATGTCGGCCTGGGTCGACAAAGTCGCCCTTGAACTCAATCAGTTTTCCAGAAAATAGGACAGGCTTTGAAACAGCTATTCAGCGCGTTTCTTTTTCTTTCAAACCTCTCCTATGCGATCCTGCCTATTCCTTACGGCGTAGAGCCCCCGGTGGAGGATTCGGCGCAAGACCAAGTAACGACGGTGGACCCCGAGACCATACCTGGTTACTCAGAGCTATTTGCAAGTGGTCAGCTCAGGGCGATGGAGCTCCCGTCTTTTGGTGAGCAAAATGCGCTTGGCTACGAGCCCGGAAAAACCTTTGAGGTGCCTGAGACGCTAAGGCACCGCGTCGATTTCTGGAAAAAAATCTACACGGTCTATTCAAGCCACCAGGCGGTTCTTCACGACGACCAAAACCTCGACATGGTGTACGGCGTTATCGATCTCTCGCACATCACCGCCAATCCAAAGTTGGAGAAACGCCAGCGACGGCAAGCGATTGGGAAGTATTTGAAGGAAGCCCGCAAAGCCCTGAGTAAGAAGCTCGCTACTCTGCATTTATTCCAAGATATCCCGCAGGAAATGCCTCGGGAGCTCTTCTCGCTTTTTATGAAGTTCCAGAACAATGCGGACCCAAGGCGGTTTCAAACGGCTTCGAAGCACGTTCGAACTCAGTTGGGGCAACGCGACAAAGTAGTGCAAGGGTTTCTTTTCGGGGGGCGGTACTGGGGAAAAATGGCGCAAATTTTGAGTGAAAACGGAGTGCCAAAAGAACTCACCCGGCTTCCCTTAGTTGAATCGGCGTTTGATCTTTCCGCGAGGTCGAAAGTAGGGGCCTCAGGGGTTTGGCAATTTATGCGTTCCACTGGCAAACGGTACTTACGGATAGACAAAGGGATTGATGAACGGAACGATCCGATTGCCGCTGCGCTTGCTGCCGCGCAACTCTTGCTTCAGAACTATGAAGCCCTTCAGAGCTGGCCGCTTGCGATCACTGCCTATAACCATGGGCGCGACGGAATGCTCCGGGCCGTCAAAAAGCTTGAAACGACGGACCTGGCGGAGATAATCGCTCGGTATGAATCTCCGAGCTTTGGCTTTGCCTCTTCGAATTTTTATTCTGAGTTCTTGGCGATCCTTGAAGTGGAACGCGAGTACACGGAGCATTTTGGGGCACTGATGGTTGATGCACCCATCGAGTATGAGGAAGTGAGCTTCCCTTTGAACCTACGGCTTAATTCAATCGCTGAGCGTTGTGGGTTAACCGTCGAAGAACTGTCGCTTCTTAATCCAGCCTTTCTCTCCACAACCCTTTCCGGGAAAACCCCGGTACCGCCATTTTACTTGGTTAAGGTTCCCCCTGGGAAAAAAGCCGAGTGTAGTAAAAGCGAG
>JANPJT010000254.1:0-27283 GCA_031425635.1 Pseudomonadota bacterium | reverse complement strand
GGGTTTCCTTCAGCTCAAACTGACCATGATCGAGAGCTTTCACTTCCATGACCGAGTAAACACTTTGAAGGTACTGGCTCGCTCCAGAACCCCGGACCGAGCTAGACTCAAAGACGCTTCGTAAAAAACTCGTTCCGTTCGACCCAACATACGCCGTGCCGAGTACTTGCGAACCATCCGCTAGTTCAAGGCGCGATCGCCAGGAAAGCGAAGGAACCCCTTGGTGGCTCGAAACAAAAGCCTCACCCCCTTGACCGTCTTGAGGGAGACGAGCGACCAAATGCGCGCGCAGCGCTTGAAAGCCACCACCTGCATCGGAGCTAAACCGGCACCGGACTTCCACTGTGCCCGAAAAAACTCCACCTGAAACAGTAGCAGGCGCTGCCCACTCAACGGGAGAGCAATCGGGGCGCGTGATCTCCGCGACACTGCGTACACCCGTTTTCGGCGCAAACAGGCCAGCAATAAAGGCCAGTATCTGCATGATAATGTTGATGATTGATATGAAATCCATGTTACGTCCCTCTCCCTTTAAACTTGTTTAGAACTTTGATTATGGAGAGGTTTCGAGTGAGCAGTATTGAAGAACTATGCGATTACCCCCACAAAGGGGTTTTCTCTCAAGTTTTGGCAGCTGAGCCTACGCGGTTTCTTCCCGACCGTTTCGCTTCGTAAAGCGCATGGTCGGCTTGCCGGACAATTTCTTTTGCGTCCACTTTGTCTGTAGGTTCCGAAACCGCAAACCCAAAGCTGCAAGTCCGGCTGAGGCTCGATTTCCCGTCAAAAAAAACATGCTTCTCGATGACCGACCTCAGTCGCTCTGTAAAAACTTGCGTGCCTTTGGCCGTTGTCTCTGTCAGCACAATCAGAAACTCATCGCCGCCGTAACGGGCTGCGAAATCCACATCGCGCATATTCTTTCGAATCAACGCGCCCATTTCCTTGATGATGAAACTTCCAAACAGATGGTCGTGTTTGTCGTTCACTTCCTTGAAATGATCGATGTCCATCATCACGCAAGCAACCCGACGGTCGAAACGTTTCGCGCGCCGAAGCTCGCTTTCAATTTTTTCGTACATCTGCCGCATATTAAACAAGCCCGTGAGGTCGTCCGTCACGGCCAGTTCAGCAAGCTTTTGGTTCGCGGCCTGGAGCTCGTCATTGAGATCTTTGATTCGAAAACGGACTTTCACTCGGGAAACCAGCTCACCGAAACGAAAAGGCTTTCGGATGTAGTCATCTGCTCCGGCACCCAGGCAATCGACGATAAGCTCCTGCTCTGTGTTGGCCGAAACAAAGATCACGGCAACGTAATTCTGCTTCTTTCGGATCATTTGAAGGGTTTCGAGCCCGCTGAGGCCCGGCATCCCGTAATCCAAAAGCACTAGCTCGGGCTGCCATGTCTCAATTTTTTCCAAAGCAGCGCTTCCGGAAGAAGCCTGCTCAACGCAGAACTTTTCGACCGACAAAGCTTCCGCCATCAACTTCAAGTTGAGCGAGTCATCATCGACTACCAGAACTTTTCTTCCGAGGAGTTCTCTCACGTGCCCTAATCCATCAAGAGCGTCGTCTTAGACGTCTCGGGAAGCCGCGGCATTTCCTGCTTTGGGTAGACACCCGTCAGCGTTTCCAAGAAAGCGACGATGGAGTCAACTTCGTCGTCTTTCAGCGTTTTGTTCAGCTGGGTACTGGCCATCACGCGCACGGCTTCTTCCAACGTAGCGACGGAGCCATTATGAAAGTAAGGAGCCGTGGCCGCCACATTGCGCCAGGTGGGAACACGCCACATCGCTCGATCCGCTTCGTTTTTGGTGTGCTCCATGCGGCCTGCGTCCAACGTTAACTTGTACTTCTCAACAAACTCGCTCGCAGGAAAAACCGGAAACTTTTGATAGAAACCCGTGCCGACTGGCAACGCGGGACCAGCGAAATTCGGCCCCATGTGGCAGCTCACGCACCCAATCTCCAAAACCAGCTTGTAGCCTTTTTCGGCTTTCGCCGAAATCGCCTTTTTGTTGCCCTGCAGGTATCGGTCAAAAGGGCTCCCCGGAGTCACCAGAGTTCGCTCATAGGAAGCAACCGCTTTGGCGAGGTTATCGATGGTAACGGCGTCCGCCCCACCGAAAGCCTTGTTGAAGTCTTCAACATACCCCGGAATTTGCTTCACTCGCGCAACGACCGCCGCGTGGCTTTCCATCCCCATTTCGATGGAGTTCGTCAGCGGCCCTTTCGCTTGCTCTTCCAAAGTGGCCGCCCGCCCGTCCCAAAACTGGACGGATAGAAACGCGGCGTTCCACACAGTGGGCGAATTTCTGCCGCCCGCCTTCGCTCCAGTCCCAAGGGACGTTCTGCGGTTGTCGTCGCCTCCCGCCATGACGTTGTGGCAGGAATTACAGGAGAGGGTTCCGTCTTTCGAAAGACGGGGATCAAAAAAGAGTTTTTTACCCAGCGCTATCTTGGGGGCAGTCTGCGGGTTGTCTTTGGGGATGGGAGGAGTTTTTGGCAAAGGCTGAAAAGGTCCCTCTCCGTTTGACGCTAAGGACCAAAAGCAAAGTAACGTTAGAATGGTGCGCATTAGTTTGTTTTCTCCCCAAGAAGAACTTAAATGACACCACCCACGCGCTCGTATTTCAAGCGTTTAGTGCCTTAACGGCCACGGGCGTCGTCTCGGCCACGCGCGCAAATCTCGCCTCGCGATCTGGGTTGGCCGCATAGTCGAAACGGCCCCAGTCGCATTTTAGTAAGGAAAATTTTCCTGCACGCTGCAAACGCTTTGCAAAGCGTCCAAACCATTGCATGCTTGCTTTAGGGGGAATGAGATGATGGGTAAGAAGACGATAGCACTGCTAACCTTGACGGCCTTGCTAGGAGCCGGCTGCACCGGAAGAAACCAACCCATTGAAAAAGACGTTATCGTCATTGGCAATGGCGCCGAGCCAAAAGATCTTGACCCTCACTTAGTGACAGGAATCCCCGAGCACCACATCAACCAAAACCTTTTTGAAGCGTTAGTCAGCGTTCACCCCGAAACCTTGGAGCCCATACCCGGCGTTGCCCTTTCTTGGAAAATATCAAAAGACGGCAAAGAATATGTTTTCAACCTACGCAAAGACGCCAAGTGGTCCAATGGAGAACCCGTCACTGCAAGCGATTTTGTTTATGCTTGGACGCGGCTGCTGAAACCGGAAACGGCAGCAGAGTATGCGTACCAGGGATACTATATCGTGAACGGAAAAGAGTTTAATACCGGTAAGCTAAAGGACCCAAGTCAACTGGGTGTAAAAGCGATAGACCCACACACGCTCAAAGTAAATTTAGTGAACTCCACTCCCTTCTTCCTAGGCCTTTTGTACCACCACTCACTCTACCCAGTGCACCAGAAAACCATTGAAAAGTGGGGCGCTGCCTGGACCCGACCGGAACACATCGTGACCAACGGCCCTTTCATTCTTTCGAAGTGGGAAACGAACAAAATCATTTCGATTGTTCCAAACCCCCACTACTGGGAAAAGGAAAAAATCGCCTTGAAAGAAGCCCGTTTTCTTCCCATTGAAAATCTGGACACCGAGGAGAAAATGTTCCGATCGGGAAAGATCCATATTACCAATGAGATCCCACTCGAAAAAATCCCTAGCTGGCAAAAAGACAGCACGGGCGTTTATCAAACACACCCTTATTTGGGCTCGTATTTTTACTGGATCAACGTGCGCAAAAAACCGCTCGAAGATAAGCGCATTCGCAAAGCGCTGAACTTGGCCGTCGATCGAGAAAGGATCGTCAAGTTTGTGACTCGAGGGGGCCAGCTTCCAGGGAACGTTTACACACCTCCGGGGACCGGGGGTTATGAACCGCCAGCCATTCTCCCTACAGGGGCTACTAGGTTAGAAGAAGCCAAAAAGCTTTTAGCGGAAGCCGGCTACCCCGGTGGCAAAGGGCTGCCGCCGATCGAGATTTTATACAACACCCACGAAGGCCACAAAAAAATTGCAGAAGCGCTGCAACAAATGTGGAAGCAAAACTTGGGCGTCCAAGTAACGCTCTTCAACCAAGAGTGGAAAGTCTACTTAGATAGCATGCAACAAGGGCAGTTTCATTTGGGTCGGCAGGGGTGGATCGGCGACTACAACGATCCCAACACATTCCTGGATCTGTTCATTTCCGATAACGGGAATAATCGTTCTGGCTGGAAGAATCCAGCGTACGACAGCTTGATGGAGAAAGCGGGCCGAGAGCTCGATCTGAAGAAAAGGCTAGCGATTTTTACGGAAGCTGAAACTTTGCTCATGGACGAGCTGCCGCTGATACCGTTGTATATTTACACTCGCAACTACTTAAAGAGCAAAGCTGTCAGGGGTTGGACGAACAATGTTCAGGACCAGCACCCGTTGAAATATGTCAGCCTGGATCACGAGACAGCAAAATAGGGGGACCTATGGGTTTAGGTTATCTAGTAAAACGCTTGGCGGTCATGGTGCCTGTGTTTCTGCTGGTTGTGACGCTCGTCTTTTTTATGATCCGATTTGCCCCTGGCGGGCCGTTTTCGGGAGAAAGAAACGTTTCGCCTGAAATCTTGCGCAACCTAAACGCCAAGTACCACCTCGATAAGCCGCTCATGGAGCAGTATTTTAGTTACTTGTCGGATCTTTCCCGAGGGGATTTGGGCCCTTCGTTTAAGTACGCTAACCGCACGGTGAACCAGCTGATTGCGGAATCTTTCCCGGTTTCCCTAGAGCTTGGTGCCATTGCGTTGATGTGGGCGCTAGCCATTGGGCTGTTTGCGGGCGGGATAGCTTCGATGAAGCCCAATAGTTTTTGGGACTATGTCCCGATGTCATTTTCTATTTTAGGCATTTGTTTACCCACTTTTGTCATCGGGCCCCTCCTCGTCCTGGTGTTCGCGGTTTGGCTGGAGTGGCTGCCCGTCGCGGGTTGGAACTCGTGGGAAGATCGCATTTTACCTTCGCTCACTTTGGGTTTTGCGTATGCAGCTTTCATTTCTCGACTGACGCGTGGCGGGCTACTGGAAATTCGTAATCAAGACTTTATCCGCACGGCGAGGGCAAAAGGACTTAGCGAAACGAGGATTTTGGTGGTGCACAGCCTTCGAGGTGGGCTCCTCCCCGTCGTGTCGTACATGGGCCCGGCCCTCGCCGGGATTGTGTCCGGCGCGTTAGTGACTGAAACGATTTTCAATATCCCCGGGCTAGGACGCTTCTTCATCCAAAGCGCCGTGAATCGGGACTACACGGTAGTGATGGGCACGGCCCTTCTTTATTTCGCCCTTATCTTCGTTTGTAACTTTTTTGTCGACGTAGCGTACGCTCTCTTAGACCCACGGGTGAAATATGAGTAGGGCTTCAGCAATTCAAACCATAGGTATCCCGCTCCAACCCGAGCCTGCGCCGAAAGGGCATAGCCTTTGGGGAGACGCGTTTTTACGGCTCAGAAAAAACAAACTAGCAGTGACGGGCCTTCTTTTTCTTCTGGTGGAGTGTGCGGTGTTTGCCTTTACTCCTTGGGTTGCGCCCTATGGGTTTGAGACTCAAGATCTCAGCAATACGCTCGCGGCCCCTTCAGCTCTTCATTGGTTTGGAACCGATACTTTAGGGCGAGATCTCTTCACTAGAGTGCTTTACGGCGGTCGAATTTCGCTTTTGGTGGGCGTTCTCGCTTCGTTGGTGAGCGTTCTGATTGGGGTCCTTTACGGGGCTACTGCGGGATTCATTGGCGGTAAGCTCGATTCGCTAATGATGAGGGTAGTGGACGTTCTCTACGCATTGCCGTTTATTTTTCTCGTGATCATCCTGATGGTCTACTTCGGCAGAAACATTGTGCTTCTTTTTATCGCCCTAGGGTTTACCCAGTGGCTCACGATGGCCCGTATTGTCCGAGGGCAAGTGATTTCCCTTCGTCAGAAAGAATATGTGGATGCGGCGCGCACCATGGGTGTTACCCAGTTTCGGATTGTGCTTCGGCACTTAATCCCCAACTCGCTCGGCCCCGTCATCGTTTACCTTACGCTGACGGTCCCCACAGTGGTTTTGGAAGAAGCTTTTTTGAGCTTTCTGGGCCTTGGGGTTCAAGCACCGATGGCGTCTCTTGGAACTTTGATTTCGGGTGGAGTGGAAGTGATGGAGATCGCCCCATGGCTCCTTCTCTTTCCGGCTGCGGCGCTTTCTCTCACTCTTTTTTCTTTGAATTTTCTAGGCGACGGGTTGCGTGACGCTCTCGATCCGAAAGGAGCGAAAGACTGATGGCAAAGACGGTATTAGAGGTCCGAAACTTCCAAGCTTTCTTCCACACCCGCCGAGGTATTGTACGGGCAGTAGACAACGTAAGTTTCAAAGTCCACGAGGGAGAGACTCTCGGAGTGGTTGGAGAAAGCGGCAGCGGCAAAACAGTCTGCCAATTAAGCTACCTTCGGCTTTTGCCTGAGCCCCCGCTGCGCATTCACTCGGGGGAAGTGATTTTAAACGGTTCCCTGGACCTCTTGAAACAGGCCCCTTCCGGCATGCGAAAGATCCGGGGCAGCCAAGTGAGCATGATTTTTCAAGAACCGATGACGTCTTTGAACCCCTACATGACCGTAGGGAGCCAAATCATGGAGCCTCTTCGCATCCACTTAAAGTTAAGCCGAAAAGACGCCGCAATCGAAGCGGCAAAAGCGTTGGACCGAGTAGGTATCGCAGACGTCAAAGCCGCTTTGGGCCGTTACCCCCACGAGTTTAGCGGAGGGATGCGGCAACGGGTCATGATTGCGATGGCGCTGACAACCAAACCAAAACTGCTGATTGCGGATGAGCCAACGACCGCTTTGGACGTAACGGTACAAGCCCAAATCCTGGACCTGCTGCGCAGCATCCAGCAGGAAACGGGGATGGCAATCGTGTTTATCACCCACGACTTAGGGGTCGTTGCTTCCATCGCCCACGAAGTCGTCGTGATGTACGCGGGTAAAGTAATGGAACGTGGCAACGCCGAGCAGCTTTTTTATCAAACCCAGCACCCTTACACTCACGCTCTTCTACAGTCGACGCCGCGAATTGACATCAACCAGGGCAAGCTGCCTGCGATCGGCGGCACTCCCCCCGATCTCTCCAGACTGGAACAAGGCTGCCCGTTTGTCGGACGGTGCGCCCACAAGCGCGCCATTTGTGAGGGCACTTTTCCGGAAGCGAAACTCTATCCAGCAGGGCACGAAGCTTATTGCCACCTAGAGGGATTGCCAGCATGAGCACTATCGCACTCCGAATCGAAGAACTGAGCGTTTTTTACTCTCTCCGAAAACGGCTTTTTGGCCTAGGGCCCGCCGAAACCGTGAAAGCGGTTCAAAGCGTTTCGCTGGAGCTCCGCCAGGGGGAAATATTAGGGCTCGTGGGCGAATCCGGTTGCGGAAAAAGCTCGCTCGGCAAAGCGATCATCCGGCTGATAGAACCTACTTCTGGAAAGATTGAAATTGCTGGAGTCGACTTCCGATCGCTTAAGGGCGAAGAGCTGCGTAAGAAAAGGTCTTTTGTTCAAATGGTTTTTCAGGACCCGTACGCTTCGTTGGATCCCAGAATGACTGTGCACGCGATTCTTGCGGAGCCACTGCAAGCAGCGGGGATCTTTAAGAGCGCCGAAATGAATGCACGGATCATGGAAGTGTTAGGCCTCGTGGGCATCGCGAAACAAAACGTACACCGGTACCCTCACGAGTTTTCTGGAGGCCAGCGCCAAAGGGTCGCTATCGCGCGTGCGCTGATCCTGAAACCTAAAGTGATCATTGCCGACGAGCCGGTTTCGTCGCTGGATGTTTCGGTGCAAGCACAGATCTTAAACCTGCTGAAAGACATCCAAAAAGAACTCGGTCTTTCGATGCTGTTTATTTCCCACAATCTCGCCGTAGTGAAATACTTGGCCGATCGGATCGCGGTCATGTACTTGGGGAAAGTGGTTGAAGTGGCAGATCAAGAAGAGCTTTTCGCCCACCCTTCGCATCCTTACACCCGTGCCCTTTTGTCGGCGGTTCCCATTCCGGACCCCCGAAAGGAAAAAGCGAGGGCTAGGATCCCTCTCAAAGGTGAAATCCCCTCTCCGGTGAATTTGCCGAAAGGGTGTGCTTTCCACACTCGGTGCCCTAATGCATTTGATCGCTGCCGGACCGAAACTCCGTCGTTAGAACGAACCACTGCTTCGAACCGGGAAGTCGCCTGTTTCGCTCCCCATGTGTAAGCCGCTTTGTGATGTGATTAAAGGGTCGGATTGCTATGCCCAGGTAGGAAGGTTGCTTCACCCTTCGGGTTCGCAATGACGGGAGGAGCTTCACCCTTCGGGTTCGCGAGTGACTGAAAGGGCGCCGCCACGCTTTGGTGCGCTCCCCGCCGTCATTGCTAGGCGGGTAGCCGAAGCAACCTTTGACCGGTGCAGGAGGAGGGTTTTATTTCTAAAGCTTGAGCTTAGCCCCCACAATCAAGTTCGCGTAGCGCCCCTGAAAGAGAACATACAGTGCGGTTTGACTTCCAATCCAGTAGTTGGCCCCTAGCTCCAGCCCTGCCAAAGAAAAAACATAGGTAGGAACCACTGCAAACTGGTAGCGCGCTACCGCAGAAGCGCTCGCCGTGAGTTTGAGCGCTAGCCCCGCAGAAACGATCGCGCTTTGGATATTGAAGCGCGGATCGAAGACTAAGTCGGCACCCACCTCACCGCGCACGGATCCTTCTTCACCCCAACCAACCCCCACCGACCAAATGGACAGCGAAGGCAAACTCCGGGCAACCACCGCAAATCCGGGCGCGGACTTTCCGCCAACCTGCATGCCCACCTGAAAAGTCCGAAAAGCGCTCTGAGGGCCAATAGGAGTCGATACACCGAAATAGGTGTTCCCGAGCGCAAACCCCAGCGCGGGCGTGAAAGTAAAAGTCGCGTTCTCACGCTGGACACCTAGCCCGTAGCCAAACTGCTTGGTGATGTCTCCCGAAAAAGTCCCGACCACGCCGACGTCCTGGTCCAAGTAAAATCCAGCGTCAAAGAAAGGGCCTTGGTATTTCGGCAAGGTCGCGGGGTTTTCAAAGACAGCAAACCCATCGGAAGGAAATACCACGCCAGTGCTTAAGTCGATTTGCCTATCCGAAGCAAACACCCAAGAAGAGACCAACAAGCACGCGAGTAAGCGCATTAGAATAGGTACCCCACAGTAACGCTGAGGGAAGGAAGGAACTGCACTCGCGAACGAACGCTATCCACCCCGCTGCGTACTTGCGCATTGAAATTCGCCTTCGCGTTATCAAAATCCGCTTGTGCGCCGGCTCCCGCGAGCGGAATCGCAGTCGTGATGCTTCCGCCAATGGAACTCGTATAACTCGTTGAAAACAAGTAGCTGACCCCGCCCGACACCAGCACCGAAAGCGCATCCGTGATTCCAAATTGGTATCCTACAATCGCAGAAAGGACAGGCTGCGCTAAGTCCAACCGACCGCTCGCGACTCCCGAGGTCCTTTCGCCCGTGGTTTGGTTTAGTAAAGTGCCATTGAGCGAAGCCCCAAAGCCCCAGCGCGCGACATTCAACTCCGTGATGAACCCTGTTCCGGGCGCACCCGAAGGCTTATAGCGAATAAACGCGGAAGTGGTAGTGAGTGAAAAAGAAGTAGACGGTATCAGCGAATACGAATCCGGGAGCCCCAAGCTTAAAGGGATTGTGGAAGTGGGGACTGCCGCCTGCAGTGGGCCGTTCACAGGCGCAGAACCGAAGCCTATCCCTATGGCAACCTTGCCTAACCCCCAATAGACCAGCTGAACGCTCAGCACGTGGGGAGAACCTGCCGCGAGCTCCACGCCGAGGATCTTGTTGGACTCTGCACTTGCAGAAAAATTCAATAATAACAATGAGATAGACGATAGAAATGCCTTCAAGGGGGCCCCCGTTGCTCCGCCGCGCAAAACTTGTCACCGACTATTATACAACTTAGTCACCGCTCTGAAAGAATACAAACCCGTACACTGGCTGAACAACGGTAGCCCTTTTGCGCCAAGCCTTGGCCCGCGTCTTGCTCCTACTAAACCCCGTAATATGCAACACGCAGAGGGGATTTTATATGGCGCTCGGTAAAGTACTAGTAGTCGACGATGAAGAAAGCATTCGGGAGTTTTTTGAGATCATGTTGAAGCGAGAAGGCTACGAAGTCTCCGCGGCAGCCAATGGTGCGGAAGCTTTGGAAAGAGTGAAGCGGGAACGTTTCGATCTTGTTATTTCTGATCTCCAAATGCCGGAAATGTCGGGAATGGAGCTCTTAGTAGCAGCACGCGAAGCAGACCCAGAGCTTTTAATGATCATGATTACTGCTTTCGGCAGTACCGAAACCGCCGTTGAAGCCATGAAACTGGGAGCTTACGACTACGTACAAAAGCCTTTCAAAATTGATGAAGTAAAAATCATCATTCGCCAAGCAATCGAAAAGCGGTCGCTCCGATCTGAAGTGGCCTTGCTTAAAAAAGAGCTCGGCACGAAGTACGCTTTTGATAACCTTATCGGCAGCGCGCCTCCGATGCTGCGTATTTATGAAATGGTGAAGCGAGTTGCCAACACGAAAAGCTCTGTCCTCATTACCGGCGAGAGCGGCACAGGGAAGGAACTCATTGCGCGAGCAATCCACTTCAACGGGCCTTTGAAAGATAAGCCCTTTGTGACCGTAAACTGCGGAGCTATCCCTGAAAACCTCATGGAGAGCGAAATGTTTGGCCACAAAAAAGGTTCCTTCACAGGCGCCATTGCCGATAAACGAGGTCTTTTTGAAGTCGCTAACGGGGGAACGATTTTCCTCGATGAATTAGGCGAGCTCCCGCTGCCTATGCAGGTAAAGCTGCTGCGAGTGATCCAAGAAGGTACTTTTAAGCGCGTTGGCGGAACAGAAGACGTGACTGTAGACGTCCGAGTGATTTCGGCTACGAACAAAGTGCTCGATGCAGAAGTCCGAGCGGGCAGATTCCGTGAAGACTTGTTTTACCGGATGAACGTCATCCAAATCCACTGCCCTCCGCTCCGCGAGCGCCGAGAAGACATTGCCATGCTCGCAAACCACTTCTTGGAGAAGTTTGCAAAAGGCCTGGGAGTCGATGTGAAGCGCATTGGGAACGAAGCAATGGACGTTCTAAAGCGGTACCACTTCCCAGGCAATGTGCGAGAACTAGAAAACATCATTGAACGGACTGTTGCCTTGGAACCCGGTGCGATTATCCTTCCGGAAAGCTTGCCTAAGCACTTGATGGAGACCCGCACGGAAAGCTCAATGTTGGATGCGAATAAGATTGAGATTCTAGACGATCACGGCATCAACTTAGAAAAACTGACGGCAGACTTCGAACGCACTTTGCTCACCAAGGCACTGCAGCAAGCGGGAGGCATTAAGAAGCGCGCGGCTAAGCTGCTCGGGATCTCTTTCCGGAGCATGCGGTACCGAGTCGATAAGTACTCCTTAGGAGCGCTCAGTATTGACGATGACGATGAATTGCAGTCAGAAGCGGGTAACGCCTAAGCTTCGAGACCTACAAAATGAAACCGGCCGAGAAGTTACCTTCTCGGCCGGTTTGCTTTTATCTAAGCTAAAGGGACTATAGTATTAACGGATACCGTCTTGACGGTTAGCAAGGATTCGATCCTGAGTGATCGTCCAGATGTCTTTCCCTGCAGCGGTCGCACCGACCACAGAATCGCTCATCACGATCCCAGAGGCAATTGCCGTGAAGGCAAGACCGTCAGTCGCAACGTTCGCGACACCAGCACCGACACCAACGCTACCTGCGGGGCCTGCGTTAGCAGGAACGTTAGCAGCGACGAAACAGTTCGTCATCGCAGGAACAGCTGGGAGCGGAGGAGCAGCAGCTAAAGCCGCATCTGATCGACCGACCGCGCTGAATGTATTCGCAGCAGCGAACACATAGTAGTTCGGAAACTGTGCGTTGATTGCAGGTTGCGGACCACCAGTAGGCTGGATCGTCGCGTTGGATACAACGACGTCGGTGCAAGCAGGAACCATGAAGCCAGCTTTATAGATAGCCGACCGGTTCACACCCGTCAGCGGGTCCGCGCCTTCCATTTCAAATCCCATTCTGGATAAGTTGTTACCAAAAGCATTGTATTCCGACTGGAATGCAGCTTCGGTCGTGTAAATCGCACCCAAGTTGACTTTAGCTTCGGATTTCTTCGATTTCTGGATCATCCGACGGAATGTCGGTACGCCAATCGTCGAAAGCACCCCGATAATCGCTACCACAATGAGTAGCTCTACGAGGGTGAAACCCTTTTGTCCGTTTCTATTTTTTAGTTGAAGCAACATACGTATCTCCTGTTTTTCAATGATATGAAGTTTTGCGCAAATCCAAATTCAGATGACTCTGTTATCGGCAGCGCGGAATGATTAGTTAAACTTTGTTTACATCAAGGTGGTGTGACTCTTATTATACCGATTTTTTCAACCTTGGGGTAGAAAAAGTGACGCACAGCAAAGCTTCAAAGTCATTCAGGAATTTTCGAAAAACACTGGCTTAATTCTTGAGGTGTCAGCTTTTTGACGGTCGGTAATTGGAGGCGTAACCGGGCTTCGTTACTTGTCGCCCTCTAGACAAAACCAGGGAATTGGGGGGAACTTCCTCAGTTACCGTGGTGCCTGCCGCAATGTAGCTTCCTTTTCCTACTCGAACCGGTGCTACCAACTGCGTGTCGCTACCCACAAAGACGGAATCTTCGATGATCGTGCGGTTTTTTTTAGGGCTGCCGTCGTAGTTGCACGTGATAAAGCCGCAGCCTAAGTTCACTTCGGAGCCAATCTCAGCGTCGCCGATGTAAGAAAGGTGCGATGCTTTAGAACCATCACCAAACACGCTTTGCTTTACTTCGACAAAGTTGCCAATTTTGACATTTTGTCCAAGGCGGCTGCCTGGGCGCAAGTGGGCGTAAGGCCCTACGGTGGAATCTTTTCCGACTTCGCTATCTTCTAGGTAAGACCCCTGCTTGATCCACACCCCGGACCCTAGTCGGCACCGTACTATGCGGGAACCCGATTCAATACGGCAGCCCGCCTCAATCGTGGAAGCTTGGATCTGAACCCCTCCTTCAATAGTCACATCGGAGGCAATCGCAGCACGGGGATCGATCCACGTCGTCATCGGATCTTGGAGGGTAACGCCTCGGAGCATATGCTCCAAATTCGTGCGGTCTCTCAAAGTTCGCTCGGCAAACGAAAGGCCCACGCGGTCATTCACACCGCGCATTTCATTTTGATCCAAAAGCTCTACTAGCTCGACCGTCCCTTGCTTCAGTAGCCCCAAAACATCGGTTAAGTAGAACTCACCTTGCCGGTTCTGGTTGCCTAACTTGGGGAGCGCCTCGGTCACGAGCTGAAGATCAAAAGCGTAGACGCCCGAGTTCACCTCTTGGATCAACCTCTCCGCGCCCGAGCAATCGGCTTCTTCGACAATCTTAAGAAACCGGCCGTCGGCCCCTCGTTGGATTCGTCCGTACCCGCCCGGTTCAGCCACTTTCGCAAAGAGCACTGCGGCGTCGCTGGGCGCTTCTAGGAGCTTTCGGAGGGTTTGCTGGGTCAACAGGCACACGTCGCCACACAAAACAAGGAGGCGGCCTTCTTTGCCATTCAATCCACCCATGGCTTGCTGAAGCGCGTGCCCAGTGCCTTTCTGCTCCCGCTGTGGCACAAAAGAGACTCCCGAATACCCCTTGCAGCTCTCTCGGACCTTCGCTTCCTCGTGACCGACCACCACTGTCAGCGTGTCGGGGGTCAGTGATTTTGCCAAATCCAGCACATGGTGGAGCATGGGCCGAAAGAGCACGGGGTGGAGCACTTTAGGGAGACTAGAGTGCATGCGTTTGCCTTGGCCTGCCGCGAGCACTACTACGTGGAGGGTTTCAGACACGCACTGCCCCTTTTTGTTTTGCCACTTCGCTATCCATTAAAATCTGCCGTTTGAGTTCTTCGACATTGCTAAACCGCCGTTCTTCTCGAATCCAATCGATAAAGTCCACGCTGATTTCCTCACCGTAGAGGTCCTCCGAAAAACCAAACAGATGCGTTTCTAAAAAGGGCGCTGGATCCTCCCCGAAAGTAGGACGAACCCCAAAGTTGGTAATAGAGGGGAAACGGCGTTCTTTCCAAACTACTTGGCTCGCGTAGACTCCATGGCGCGGTGGGAGCTTTTCTTTTGGGTACGCAATGTTCGCAGTGGGAACACCCAGCTTTTGGCCTCGGCCCGAACCCGCCACGACTTCGCCCGACATTCGGTAAGGCCGTCCAAGCCTCCGCTCGGCAGCCCGGACGTCGCCTCCACGCAGGAAGCTTCGGATTAAAGAACTGCTCACCCTTTCGGATTCGTACTGAACGGCTTCCACTAAGCAAAGGCGATCGGACTTTTGCCCCAAGAGGCGTCGAAGCAAGCCCACATCTCCCTGGCGCTTTTTGCCGAACCGAAAGTCTTCGCCAATGTGAAGACTCGCCACTTGCAGAGTATCCAGCAGCACTTCCTGAACAAACGCCTCTGGCTCTTGGTGAGAGAGCTCTTTCGTGAAGGGCAGCGCCAGCACCCACTGCACTCCCAAGCGGCTCAAAAGGCTAAATTTCTCGGCATCTGTAGTTAGGCGGTGCCCTACCGAAAGGCCGGGACTCAAAATTTCCTGCGGGTGCGGGGAAAACGTCAGCACTGCCGAAATAGCTTCCGGGCGCTCTTGCGACGAGCGCAAAAGGGCCTGGTGGCCTAAGTGGACTCCGTCTAAGTTCCCAATCACCAGTGCCGGTTTGCCTGCCGGACGTTCGGCCCGAAACTCGGCGAGAGAACGAAAAACCATGCTTTAGTTCGCGACAGCCGACGGTTTGCGAGCAGGAGCTTTTCGCGCACGCTTGACGGTTTTCTTTTTCTTAGGCGCTTCCGCCTTCGATAAATCTCGAAAGTAGGCGACTAGTTCCGCAATGCCTTCTTTAAGAACTTTACCTTCCTGGCTCACCAGGTTCTTCCACTGTTCGGAAAGTCGGTCGACTTGCTGCTTGCCCTTTTGTTTGGCATCCAGCAGGCGCCCTTCGTACTTTTCCCATTGCTTCGAAATCTCTTCAATTTGGTCGGAGGTTAAGAAGCGCTTCAGTTCCAATTTCACTTTTTCTGAAAACATTTTTGCGACCCTCTAGGGCGGTAGTTTAGGGGGTGCGTTGAAAAAGTAAAGCTTAGAAGGTGCAAACGGTGTCGGGGTCTACAATCCCTTTGTAAGGCACGTAGCGGTAAGTGTACCCAGTCGCCTTGTCGGTCATTTCCAGCTGCCGATTCAAAGTGTATCGGTAGTCGAAAGTACCGGCATCGCCGGCTTCGGTGGAACCTGCCGAAGTGTATTGGATGCGGAGCGTTCCGTTGGCCACATCGGGTACCCAAACGAGAGTCTGCACGGGCGTCTCGTACTGGTCATTGTCCAAAACTCGCTTGATGTCCCCGGTGTTGTTGCGCGCAAAAGTGACAATCAGGAAGTTAAAATTAGTCAAAGTTCTAGATACTTGGGGGTCGGACGACTGAGCCAACCGCCAAGGCGTTTCAGCCAGCGATCGAAACGACTGGGTTTCAGTGCCAGACTGGCACAGGCGACCACACGCGAGCGGCGCCAAAGCAATGAGGAATAGGTACTTACCCAGTTTCATACTCCTGTATTCTGCAAGGAGGCTGCCAGCCTTTTAGGCTCGAACGAAAGCCCCGGCTTGTTGACAGGCAGTCCGCCCCAAGCGGGGAAACGGCCGAAACCCAGATAATTCAACGCGTTATCCTGTAAAATTGTGAAACACTCTCCATGATAGCGTTCTAAAGGCTTCAGGCCGAGGTGCCGTAACGGTACAAGTAAGAACGGAAGGCACGAAGCTTACCGAGAAACGGACCAAGGAAGGGATTCTTAAAGCCGTATTTAAGGAGTCCCATGAAAAAGCCGCTCCCGACGACTGACCCACTGCTACAGCTCTTCGAACACTTTTTAGTGACCCGATCCTACGAAAGCTCGGCCCAGTTCACCAAGCAGCTTGCCGAAAACTACTTAGTTTATTTGGACTCGACCATTGCCCACATGCCATTTGAAGCGCGCCAGCTCGTGCTAGAAGACTTAGCAAGCGAAGCCCATGAGATGCTGGTAAAGCGGATGTTCGGCTGCCGCACCACGCCCGAAATCTGGGGCCAAGTATTTCAGTGCCGTGACGGTAAAGTGCTAGACCCAAGCCCCCTCAACATGCCGGAAGTTCCCGCCCAAACGAAACCGGAGTAGCCCCCGATCTTTCGCTCTACGAACGGGATTTTTCTCCTGCGCGCGGCGTACCCCGCAGCCACACCGGAGCTCTGTGCTGTTTTACCGGACTGGCGACGCTCGCATCGCAGAAACTGATTTTTATTTCTAAGGGTTTTGTGGCTGCGATGACGGGCTGAGAGGTACGCCGCGCGCAGGAGAAAACTCCCTTAGCGCTGAGGGATTGTGCACTAGCTACCCGATTTAACCAAGCAATTGAGGCTTTGTGCTTTGCCCGCGGTGCCGGGACCTCTGGAAACCGTCACCGCCGCCACAAAACCGGAAGAAACCAAGCCACCCATCGGCGGTGCGAGCGCCTCAACCCAGTTAACCAGCAAACGCGATCGGCGTGTTTCCCGGGGTCCCGGGTACCGCGGGCAAAACACAAAGCCGGTGGACGCTATCGATCGTTTAAAGACTAAGGGACGGAGCCATCTGCCGCTGGACATTAAAGAGGCTGTGGTAGATGCCACCCGCTTCGACTAAAGAAGCGTGAGTACCGCTCTCACACACTCGCCCATTTTCGACCACCAAAATATGGTCGGCATTTCGAATGGTGGAAAACCGGTGGGCGACAATGAGAGAAGTTTTTCCCTTCATGAGCTTTTCGAGCGCGGACTGAACGGTGCTCTCCGAAGCCGAGTCTAAACTCGAAGTCGCTTCGTCCAGGATCAAGATCGGCGCGCCTTTCAAAAACGCTCTGGCAATCGCTATCCGCTGGCGCTCCCCGCCGGATAAGCGCATCCCACGGTCTCCAACCACCGTCTCGACTCCTTGACTGAGTCGCGCAATAAAGTCTTGGCAATGGGCTTGTTCCAAAGCTTCCAGGACTTCTTCCTTGGTTGCACTGGGCTTCGAGTACCGAACGTTTTCGGCAATGGTATCGTGAAACAAAAAGACGTCTTGGGTCACATACGACAACAGCGAACGAAGCTCGCCGACATCGAACTCTCGAATGTCTTTCCCATCGAGAAGGATTCGGCCCGAAGTGACTTCATAGAGCCTAGGCAAAAGGTTCACTAAGCTGGTTTTCCCGCCACCGCTCTGCCCCACAAACGCAAGTTTGCGTCCCGCCTCCAGTTCGAAGCTCACGTCCCGCAGAGCAATATGGCCGTCGTACTCTAAGCCCACCTTTTCGTAGGTGATTTTGCTTCGGAAGGCAACTGCCCCGCTGCTCTTCGCAGGCCTGATCACCGGCAAGTCGAGCAAACTATAAATTCGGTCGGCTGCCGCTTCCGCTACTTTCATTTTTAAGTGGGCGTTGTTGAGCTGCTTGATGGGCATTTGCGCAAGCCCCATCGCAATGAGGAATGCTACTAAGTCTCCTGCGGTCATTAGCCCTAAACTCGATCGGTGCGCACCGTACAAAATGACTCCCGCCATCAAAACGGCGCCTATCAACTCCACCGCGGGGGTCGTGACTTCTTGAACTCGGACCGAACGCACCGCTATTTCAAAGTACGATCGTTGGATGGAAGCAAATTTTTCTGCTAGTTGCTTTTCTAAACGGAAGACTTTCACAACCCGAGAGCCTGCTAAAACTTCCTGACTCAGCGAAACTAAGTCTGAATACTGGCCGAGGTTCCTCGTCGTAAACCCTTTGACTAAAGCTCCCGACCAAGAAAAAAGCCAGCCCACCAGGGGCACCACGAGAAGCGCCACCAAAGTAAGCCGCCAATCGAAGTAAAAAGCAGCCCCAATCAGCCCTAAGAATGTGAACGGCTCCTTTAGCACGCTCCAAAGCGTGTCAAACCCCACGCCAATTTGTTGGAGATCGTTCTGGATTCCAGAAAGCATTTCACCCGTCTTCATCCGATCCACGCTCGACATGGGAAGGTGAAGGTATTGGTCAAAGAGCGATTCGCGGAACTTAACCAGGACCTTCTCGCAAAGGCTTCGCCGCACGACATTGTAAAGGTACTTCGCGAAGCCGCTGACCACAAAAAGGGCCACCAGGGTGAGCGGAAGCCAAACGGGAAACTGCTCTGCATTCTGCAAACGATCAATAATAAGCTGGGTGAGCTTCACACAGGCGGGCTGGATTGCCGAAATGACGAGCCCGAGGCAAACGACAATGGCGATGGTGCCGGGGTAGGGTCGAAACTCTCGAAAGAGTCTAGTTCGTGAAGAGGCGCTCGTTTTCATCGGCCTGCAGCATAGCGCAGACCCCTGGGGCCTCAAAAGTTATTCCGCTGGCGCCTATGCGGTTTTTCGGAGGGGGGTGTCCGCGATCCGTTTTGCAAAGTCACCGCGCTCTATCAAGCGAAAAATATAGAGCTTCTCGGATTGGATGACAGATTCAAGGCGCGCGGAAATGCCCTTTAATGGCTCGGCCATTGTACGCAAAACAATAAAAAGACAATCCTGTTCTTGCGCAGTGCAAATGTCCGTGACTCGAATTTCGGCCGCAAACTGGGCTTCCAATCGCAAAAGCTCGCGCGCCTGGACTGCTTTTCCATCCGCCCGACTGACTTGGTACTTCAAGTAGTAAATGGGATCGCCCGAATCCAAACGCTGAAAATAGGCCTGCACCCGGATACGCGACGCCCGTTCGAGGAGTAAAATGAGCGTGGAAGCCACCAACCCGTAACCGAGCAGCACCACCGTCGCAAGCTGCGGGTGAGAATCGATGCCCTTCGGGGTGATGTAAACTGCCGTTCCAACGCCGAGAGCCTGGATGATTCCAAGAACCGCCAAAGTGTACTTCAATGGAATATTGGTTTGAACTAGGCGGTGGTGTAAATGCCCTTTGTCCGCCTTGAAGGGGGAACGCCCACTCCATAAGCGTACAGTGATAACAGTCACCGCGTCAGCGAAGGGAACCAGAAAGCAAAGGGCCGCCAGCGAAAACCGAGGGGTGGCTGCGCTGGAAGGGACAGATAGGTGTGCTACCGCCGCAAGAAAACTTAGAAAATAGCTCCCCGTATTTCCCAGGAACCCTTTATGGAGTTTCCCGTTCACATAGAGAAAAGGAACAAGGGCGCCCGCAAGAATGCAAGCGAGGATAAGCAAAGCGCTATTTCCAGTCTCGCCAAATGAAAGAAAGGACAACGCGCCAAAAGAAGTTAAAAGTACCATTCCCGCGAGGCCGTCGATCCCATCAATAAAGTTCACCGCGTTCATGACTGCTACAATAAAAACAACGCTGCCCGCCTGACCCCATGCCCCACCCAGCGAATTGGAAATTTGGGGATCCAAGTAAACGACGGCGAGCGAACAAACAGTCTGAAAAAATAATTTATCCAAAACGGGGAGGGGTTTCCGGTCATCGAAATACCCCATCAAAGCAATGATCCCCGAACAAACTAATAGCCAGGGGCTCACAGGGATAAAAAAGGCGAGCACGAGGAAACTTAAGTAGGCAATAACAATGAAAGTGGGGCCTACAATGGGAATTTTGTTTTCCGCAAGCCCCCGAGCCTTGGGCCAATCAATGAGTCCGAGGCGTTTTGCAAAGAAAACATTCACCGCAAACAGAGGGACTGCCGCAAGAAAACCTGCCAGCGCGTACGCAAACAGATCTGCAAAATAGACATTTGGATTAATCATAGAATTCAGTCTGTTAGGGAGTTTTTAGAATTAAACATATTATCGTCGATAGGACGGTATTTCGAAACACTTAAATCACTAGGGCGTGTCTTCGGATAGTGCGTTAACTGCGGCGGCGTGAGGCTTTCCGACCCTTCTTCCTCCGCGGTCGGACTTCCTCAACGGGCCTACAGGCCCGCCTCCGGAGCCGCTCCCTTGTGCGTCCTAGGTCTGAAAACCTCACGCACCCTCGTTCATAACGCACTATCCGAGGACACGCCTTAGCGCCGCTAACGCGTCGCAGTCTTTTCCGGTCGGTTCACTCCTGATACACTGCTCGGGGGGATCTATTGGCAAATAAGCGCACTCACTGCTTGGGGATCAGTTTTGGACACGGCGACTCTTCTGCTGCTTTAGTGGTAGATGGGCTTTTGGTTGCGGCGGCCGAAGAAGAACGGTTCTCCCGAGTAAAGCACGACGCGCGGTTTCCGTCGCAAGCCATTGCGTATTGTTTAAAGCACGCAGGGCTCGTGGGGCGCGACATTGGGGTCGTCGCCATCGCCCGTGACCCGCGCAAGCACTGGTGGCGCAAGGTACGCACGGTTCTTTCCCACCCTCAGCTTCTAGAACGTATTTCGACCAAGCTGCCGACTATTTCGCTTTCGAATGAACTTCGAGCTCTGGGCATCGACAGGGCACGGCACTACCGCCTCGAGCACCACCTCGCCCACCTGATGAGTACCCGATACCTTTCGTCCGACGATAGTACGGCGTTCCTATCCATCGATGGTTTAGGCGATTTTGTTTCCACCGCCATGGGAAAGTTGGACGGGCCGGGGATTGAAATTGTGGATCGTATCTTTTTCCCCCACTCGCTGGGGTTTTTCTATACTGCGCTCACCCACTATCTCGGCTTTCCCCATTTCGGCGATGAATTTAAAGTGATGGGGCTCTCTGCTCTCGGAAAGAATACGTATTCCCACGCGATGAAGGAACTTATCAGAGAAAAACCGGGGTTCGGATTTGAACTCAATTTGGAAGCTTTTCCGTTGTTGAAAAACGGCATCCCTTTTTCAGTCGAACAAGGACAACCTAAACTTTCTCCCTTTTTCAGCACCGGCTTCCTCACTCAAGTCATCGGGCTACCTCCCCGAAAGCCATTGGACCCCCTCACTGACGGGCATCGTAACCTCGCGAGCTCGGTCCAAATCCGGTTTGAAGAAATCGCGAACCAGCTGCTGGGGAGACTGCACGAGAAAGTCACTACCAACGCAGTAGCACTTTCAGGGGGCTGCGCGCACAACAGCGTTTGGGTTGGCAAAATATTGAGGCGAACGCCGTTTAAAAAGGTCTTTGTTGCCCCAGCGGCACACGATGGAGGCCTTGCAGTGGGGGCGGCCATTGCCGCTTCCAAAGTGGAAGTGATGCCCGAATCGCATTGGGCGCTTTTGGGACCTGACGTGGAGGAAGCACAAAGCCCTGCGCCTTCAGGCTTGGATCGCAAAGAGTACGCTAGCGAACCCGCTCTGATACAGTGGATTGTGGAGCAGCTCGTGCAAGAGAAAATCGGGGGCTTCATGGTGGGGCGAATGGAATTGGGGCCGCGTGCGCTAGGTTCGCGCAGCATTCTCGCCGACCCGAGGCGCCTTGCAATGAAACAGCGGCTGAACCAGCGGGTGAAACACCGTGAGACGTTCCGCCCTTTTGCGGCTTCTGTTTTAGCGGAGCACCAGTCGCTCTGGTTTAAAGACTCGTTTGATAGCCCCGCAATGGAAGCTGTTTTCGAAACCGAGGACTTGATTCGGGAACGTATCCCCGCGGTGGTGCACGCAGATTACTCTTGCCGAATCCAAACTGTGAAAAAAGAAACGCAGCCATTTTTTTGGGCACTCATCGAAGCTTTCAGAAAAAAAACTGGCGTGCCCTTGCTGCTGAACACGTCGTTTAACGATAATGAGCCGATTGTCTGCACGACGGAAGATGCCATATCGTGTTTTCAAAAGACCGATCTGGACTTCTTAGTCGTAGGCCGCACAACCTATTTGAAAACGGCTAATCAGACAGTCAAAGCAGGTTAGATTCCATAAAGCTAAAGGCTCGCTCAGACTGCCCGACAATCACATGATCGATAAGCTCTACGCCCACTATTTTACACGCCGATCGAAGTCGGACAGTGAAACGCAAATCGGCTTCGCTTGGCTTTGGGTCGCCGCTCACGTGGTTGTGGGCGACAATCAGGCGGCCCGCATTGTGTTTTAGGACGGTTCGCAGGATTTCTCGAGGCCTTGCAAGCGTTTCCTCTAGCGTTCCCCGAAAGACTTCACAGATTCGAATGAGCTCACCGTTTGTTTTTAGTAAGGCGATGACAACCACCTCCTGCTCTTCAGCGGCAAGGAACGAGAACAACCGCTTCGCTTTTTCGACGGAAGTAACTTTGGGAAAGATCATGCCGAGCCACTTTGCAGATCTTAGGCCGAAGCTTAGGTGCGGCAGACGGCTTTCGGGGGGACTGGTTTTCACCCCAAATGGTTTGGAGCTCGGTCGGCCCAACGGGCTACCGCTTCTGTGACGCCGGTGCCAGAAGACAAAACCGAAGGGAAAGCGTCGCGCAGAACCCCCGGAGCGTTATCCATCACAAAAGCGCAGCCTGCCCAGCAAAGTAAGTCCCAGTCATTGTAGTCGTTTCCCACCGCAAGGACCGAACTTGCCGGAATACCGTAGCGCTGTGCCACCCATTCGGTCCCTTGAGACTTGGAAGCGAGGGAAGAAAACGCTTCAAGCCAAATACTCTTCCCATCCAGCGGCGATGTCGCTCGAACGATGGAAAGCCCAGGCAACGCCTTCCGAAGCCTTAAGAACGGTTGGTCGGGATCTCCGTTTGGACAGACCCCTAGCAGTTGGCTTGCACCCGCCAAGTAAAAATCGTCCGCTTCTAGGTCCCGAGCAAAGTCTTTGTGCATCGCAAGCCTTGCCTCATAGTCAGGGTTGGGAAGCGGGGAGCACCGCCGGTAGACAAACCGATGGGATTCGGGGATCGGGTCATGGATCATATGGTCCAAAGCAAGCTCACAAAAAACGCTGCACGCTTTCACTAGTTCCTCAGCAGTAAGATTGTGGGAAATCAAAAGCGTTTGGTTTTTCCAATCAACGATTCCAGCACCCGAAGAAAAAACCAGGTAATCGATGGGAAAATCGGGTCCGATCACTTTACAAACGGATTTCCAATTTCTCCCGGTTGCAAGCACTCGAACAATGCTTCGATCCCCCAAAGACTTCAAAGTTGCTATTTCCTTGGGGTGTACCCCTTTCCCCGGAAAGAACAGAGTTCCGTCAAAATCGACTGCAATGAGTTGAGTGCTTGCCATCTGTGGGTCCGACCCTACCCCACCTAACCCAAAGCGAGAATAGTTTTTGTCGAAGCCCGTGCCCCCGCTATTTTAGCGTGGTACTCTTGCGTTTGGCCTACTTGGGGTACTTTCATGCGACGCTCTGTGCCGACAGCTATCCTGTGGTCTCTCTGCCTCGCAGTCTTTACCTGTTTTGTATCCAATAATTTGCACCCTCGGTTCCAAAACAGAAGCGAAACGATTGAAGAACAGTTGGCCATACCACGCGGTGAACCCTACTCGATCGGTTCGAAATCGATTTACTTTGCTGAATTTCAAAACCGCGTTTTGTTTGGATTGGCGCTTTCTACAGCGAGTTCGCTCAAATTGCTTCGGCTGGGGCAATGGTATTTGGTACTGCGCTTTTTCACAGCGTTCTTAGCCTTCTTTCTATTTTGGAGGCTCGCTACTAAACACGGAAGGGCGGACGATGCCGTATCGCTCACCGCCATGGGGCTCCTCGCGTACTGCATGGTTTTCACTTTCAACCATGGGTGGGAGCACCCGACCGATTTTCTAGACATTGCTTTCATGACGGGCTTCGTCGGGCTCACTGTTCAAGGACGGTGGGGGACCTTGGCCCTTCTCACCTTGATAGCAAGCTTTAACCGAGAGTCTTCTGCCTTTGCGGGAGTCGTTTGGTTTTTCTTACACCGTTTTTATTCGACAGGTAGGCCACGCGTTAATCACTGGCTCGCGGGCTCAGCGCAGACCCATCTTGCTTTAGTGGCCGTGCTCAGCATCCGCTATCAGTTGGGAGGAGAAAAAGCCCTCGCGCGTCAGACGTTTGGACTTTTCTGGATGCCCGAAATGGTCCGAGAGTCTCTAAAAAACCCCATTGCCGGATGGATAACGCTGCTGGTCGCCATGGTGACTCCGATCGGCTTTTGGCTTGCTGCACAATGGAGATTTCTTGAGGCGAGCAACCGAAGGCTGGTTGCCGCGGGGGTTGCCGTTGCAATGGTGTCGGGGAGCTTTTCGGTCATGATGGAACTGCGTACTTTTCTTCCGGCTGTTACAATACTGCTCTATGTGGCAGCAGCATCCGGGCTTCCCTTTCAACAGGAAAAAATATGCCAAAGTCCGTTAGCAGAGACTCATTAAACTTGTTTCTTATTAGCGCGCTCACGCTATTTCTAGAAATTGCCTGTATTCGCTGGTTCGGCGCGCACGTCCAGAGCCTTACGTTTTTCACGAACGTCATCCTGCTGGGTTGCTTTGTGGGGATATCCAGCGGTTGCCTACTCGCCCGGTCGCCCCGCTCCTGGATCCGGTACTCCCCTCCCCTCTTAGGGATCATGATGCTTCTCTCCTTCTTACTCATGCGGGCGGATCGACTCGTGAAGGCGGGAGTTTCCTCTCCTCAATACCTTTTCTTTGGCACGCCCGAGTCGGGCACGAAGGCACTCGTAACGATGCCCATCGAAATCTTGAGCTCACTGTACTTCCTTTTGATTGCCGTCACTTTTCTAGGTTTCGGTCAGGAGCTGGGCCGTCACTTTAACCGGCAGACGGATCGCTTAGGCGCTTACTCTCTTAATATTCTCGGCAGCCTCGCGGGTTTAGTGCTACTGACTCTCTGCTCTTGGGTTGAACAAAGCCCTTTTGTTTGGTTCGCGCTTTTTGGCGTCGGGCTCGCGGCTTACCTCTGGTCGGAAAAGTTATTGCGAGCCGACAGCGCCTTGCTCGTTTTGCTCCCTTTTCTTTCTCTGGGAGCAAACCTGAACTTGGTTTCTTACCACGGCGCCCACGAATTTTTTTGGTCTCCTTACTACCGCGTTGGTTTTTCGGGCGGTGATGGAAAGTATATTTCCGTCAACCACATCAACCACCAAAACATGGTTCGCACCGATGAACTTTACCCGGCTTATTCGCTACCGCATTTACTTCAGAGAGATTCAGGCGGAAAACCTTTCGAAAGAGTGCTCATTATTGGCGCAGGTTCCGGTAACGACGTGGCGCACGCACTACGTTACGGAGCGACCGAAATTGACGCAGTGGAAATCGACCCAGTCCTGCAACGGCTTGGAAAGCAACACCACTCCGATCGCCCTTATAGTGACAGCCGCGTGAAAGTGCATATCAACGATGGCCGTAATTTTCTGAGCGCCACAAACAAAAAATACGATCTCATTGTGTACGCTCTGCTCGATTCGCTAGTGCTTCATAGTGGGCACAGCAACGTGCGGCTCGAGAGCTACCTGTTCACGAAAGAAGCGCTCGCAAAAGTAAAAGACCATTTAAGCCCCAATGGGACGTTCGTGATGTACAACTACTTTAGAAGGGGTTGGCTCGTCTCCCGGTTAGACTCCGAGCTAAAGTCCCTCTTTGGCAAAGCCCCCGTGCTCTTTACCTTTCCTGATGAAGCCACCATTCACCCGGATAAGCTTTACAGTGGTTTTACCTTTTTAATTGCAGGGAACACGGCGCAGCTTGAAGAAACACTCCAAAAGTTTGGGCGCTACACGATGCCCAAGGATCCTACAGCTGATTCCTTCGCGCGCAATGGCTTCGGGGAAGCCACTCCAATAGACGCTTTCCATACTTTCCACCGCACGCAAGTCTTAGCGCCCAGCGAGAAACTAGTTTCCCCCACTGACAATTGGCCGTTTCTTTACCTGTGGGGGCCCATGCTCCCCGACCTTACCTGGAAAGGCATGCTGATCATGGGCGCGCTGAGCCTTTTGCTTCTGGCGTTCGTCCTAAAGGGGGCTGGGCCGCAGGTAATGTCGGAAGGCGAGAAACCGGATCTTCCGTCCCTTGTGACTTTTTTCTTTCTCGGGAGCGGTTTCATGCTCCTCGAAGCCCGCTCTGTCGTCTCCATGGCACTCATTTTTGGGGGTACTTGGATTGTGAACTCTTTCGTGTTTATCTCGGTTCTTTTAGTGATTTTCCTGGGGAACCTGACCGTCACCGTCCTTAAACCCTCTCAGCCCCATGCAGCTTTTGGGGGTTTAGCAGTATCGCTTTTTATCAATTGGTGGGTGCCGACTAGCCAGTTTTTGGGGATGGGTGCTTTTGCCCAGGCTTGCTGCGCAGCCGCACTCGGTTTCGCCCCTCTTTTCTTTGCGTCGCTTTTGTTCGGGATAGCTTTCAGGGAGACGAAACAACCGACTCTTTCTCTAGGAATCAATATCGCCGGGGCAGTTTTAGGGGGCCTTTGCGAGAACCTGTCTCTGCTATTGGGCTTTCAGAACCTGCTTCTGCTAGGTTTTGGCTTCTACACGGCAGCTTACTTACCCATGATCAAACGGGGAGTGACCAAGTCCCTAAAACTGAGTAGGGTCTTCCATCACAGGAGACCTCATGACAACCGAAACCCTGAACCAGTTTAAAAAAGGCTTACGCAACTTATCGGCCCTGCTCGACAAAGCTCAGGCCTTCGCCGATGCCCGCAAGTGGGACGCTTCGCACTTGCTCGCGTTCCGCCTAGCTCCCGATCAGTTTGCTTTGACCCGGCAAGTCCAGCTGACTTGCGATACCGCCCAAGGGTTTGGGTACAAGCTCGCGGGCAAAGAGTCCCCTGTGTTTGAGGACAAAGAATCGTCGGTTGCCGAGCTGAAACAGCGGATTGAAAACACCGTTGCTTGCCTTGACGCGCTCGGCCCGGACGACTTCGACGGCTGGCAAGATCGAAAAATCCTAAACCCTCGCAGGCCAGGAAAATTTCAGCCCGCCGGCGAATTCATGACCCAGCACGCAATCCCCAACTTTTATTTTCACCTAACAACCGCATATTCGATCCTGCGAACGTGCGGAGTGGAAGTCGGAAAGAAAGACTTCTTGGGCGAAATAAAACTTCAAGACCTGTAAAAGAAGGCGCCCGACGCCCCTCCCATCCCGGCGAGTCGCGCAGCGGCGAAGCAACCTATGCCGCGTGCAAACCGACCAACAAAGATCTATCTCGAACACGGGTAAAAGGTTGCTTCACCCTTGGGGTTCGCAATGACGGCAGGGGGGGGCGCCCCGCAAAGCGGCAGCTCCCCCATCCGAAAGCGCCCCGCGAAGCGGCAGCTCCCCCATCCGAAAGCGCCCCGCGAAGCGGCAGCTCCCCGATCCGAAGGCGGCCCGCAAAGCGGCA
>JANPJT010000253.1:0-3984 GCA_031425635.1 Pseudomonadota bacterium | reverse complement strand
TCACCCCATCGCACACTCGGCAATCGGCTGTTTCACCGCGCACTCCGTTGCGGTTCATATCAAAGCCGCAGCGACGCGCATTGTAGCCCCGGCTTTGCGCCGCAAAAGTAACGGTGCCGCCAGAGAAAGAAGCGGGGCTCGTGAGGCTCAGCGTTTTGGTTTCCGCAAAGCCCGAAATCAGTGAGCGTTCACAAAGGCTCCACCCATCAGAATCCGTAGCAGAGCAATTTTGGGTCACGGTATTACGAAACCCGCCGACCGCGTACTGGGGTGTCAGGCCCTTGATCCCACGTCCGCTGGAGTTGCGCAGCCGGATGCGCACGGTCACAGCAGTTTCGCCGTCTGCAGTCGGGGCGGCCGAAGTAACTTCCAAACTCGAAAGCAGCGCGCTAGGGACTCGGCTATCGACTGTGAACAAGCCGATGCCGCACCCGAAAAGAGTGAGCAGAAAAAGACCGGCAAGAAAGCTGAGCGACTTAGTCATACATTTATACTGGAAGCACGGGTTAAAACAAAAAAAAGGCGGAGGAACTCTTAGTGTACGCTAGCCGCCGCGCCATTGCGATACCCACGCGGCTTGTTATCGAAATTACGGCACTTTTTAGCCGAACCGATGCCCCGTGGCCCTGGTCGTGGAGCGGGAGTGGCCGAAGGGAAATGGGGTAGCAGCACAATTTCGCCACAATCCTAGTTTAGGCTATTACAATGGGACCATTCTATACACTCACCTCGCAAACCGTGCGGACGTTTGCCTGTTGGACCACCGAGCTAGGGGTGTCGGGATTGGTTTGCCTCGTTCTTTCCTCCTGCGGAGTGGGGCTCAACCTCCTTGGTCCCACCCCGACGCTCTCGCTAAGGTCTGAGGAGCTACGCAAAAATGATTGTGCAGCCGTCACCTTCAAGCTCGTTTTTCGCAGACGGGGCGGGTATCAACGATCAAGTACGCAAAGTCGTCGTTCAACCCGATGGGAAAGTTTTAGTGGGCGGAACTCAAGTGAGTTACAACGGCATTAGCCGTCCCTACCTGCTCCGCCTGACTTCGACGGCTGCGCTCGACGCCGATTTCTCTCAGGCCTCCACGGGCATCAACGCTTTGGTTGGAGCCATCGCTTTGCAAGCAGATGGAAAAATCTTGATCGGCGGGAACTTTACCATCATTGACGGCAGTCCTATCCCCTACTTTGCTCGCCTTACTTATAACGGAAAACTCGACTAGGCAGCCCGTACGGATGCGCCCCCACCCCACCGGCCGAGAACGTTGTGGACTATCTCTAGGGACCATGCTAACTCATCAAAATCCCAATCCTTTGTGGGGGCGTAGCTCAATTGGGAGAGCACCAGCTTTGCAAGCTGGGGGTCGCCGGTTCGACCCCGGTCGCCTCCACCATTTTTTACCTTAGAAATGCTTACACCGGAATTAGAGGCTCTGTCCGAGGGGTGGGTGCTTCAATGGACAGACGACAAGTCCCCTACCCTATCGCTGGGCAAAGCCGGAGAGTGGATGCACCACCGCGCGGGCGCCCTCGGCGAAACGCTGTACGTTTATGGCCACGCATCGGAAATAGCCCTGGAGGGTGGTGCACGCCGTTTTGTTTCCGTGGGCCTGGGAGTTGGTTATGTTGAGTGGGTTCTTTTTGGCCTCGCTTTAAAGAGTGCTTGCCCGCGCGACGGTCTTCGCATCCAAAGTTTTGAAGGCAATCCCGGGCTTCGCGCCGGCTTTGAACGCTGGCTGACCACCAGGGAAACGGGGGAGTTGGGGAATGTTTTTGGCGGCGTTGTCCAGGCTGTTGCGGAACATTTTGGACTCAGCGCCGAAACTTTGCAGGCTTTTGCGAGGGAACACTTTACCCGAGGTTGGTGGACTCTCGAACCGGCACTGACAGTGGAAACAATGTGGCCTCATCGAGCAGACTGCATTTTCTTCGACGCTTTCAGTCAAAAAACAAGCCCCCAGCTGTGGGACGCTGCTTTTCTTCAACAGTGGCTTACTCAATGCGCAAACGTGCCGTGCACTTTCGCGAGCTACGCATCCAATCGGAGCCTTCGATCCGCACTCCACAAGGCCGGCTTTACGCTCATTGGCCGGCAGGGCTTCGGAGGTAAGCGGGAATGCACTTTGGCTCACCGCCCTTCGCTTTAGGCGATCCACTGACAACACCTGTCAGCACCTTGATCGCAACCTCGTTGAATGCCCTTGGGTTCCCAAGCATAGTCTTCTCCATTGGAGGCAACTGTGAATCGTTTTAAAACCGCAACGTTCGTAACTCTTTTGGCAATGCCCGCTTTTGGTGACGTCGTCTTGATAAAAAGGCTAGGGGCCATTGGCAACTCGGGCCGAGTGGATATTTGCGAAATCCACGACAACCACCCCGAGCTCAAAGGGATCCCGGTTAGCGATCTGGCGATCGCGGCCCAATCGGAGCAGCCAAAAACAGCGCTCCACATGAGGGCTCAGGTGCCCTCCATCGAACTGATTGCTATGCGAAAGGAACGATTTGCAGGAGGCCCGGCAGTCACCAAAATCAGGAACGTGGAAGTGGTGCTGTCGGCGGATCATTCCACTCTGAAAGCGAGAGATGGAAAAGCTTCATTGGAGCTCATGGACCTCATTGAAAAGATTTGTAAATAAATTGAAGAGCGGCAGCGCTGCGTTGGAAGCGCTGCCGCGTTTTCTAGAAAGCCGCGCGCTCAATGAGCTCAATTTTATAGCCGTCCGGATCTTCTACAAAGGCGATGACGGTAGAACCATGTTTCATCGGCCCTGGAGCCCGTGTGATTTTTCCGCCCATGGATTGAATGGCTTCGCAAGCGGATGCGACGTTCGGCACTCCAAAAGCGATGTGGCCGAATGCGGTCCCCAACGTGTATTCGGAGACACCCCAATTGTGGGTCAACTCCAAAAACCCTTCTGAGTCCCCTCCCGATCCTAAAAACACTAACGTAAATTTTCCATCCGGGTAATCTTTCCGGCTATGCACGGAAAGCCCTAGGACTTCAGAATAGAACCGGATGGACGCATCCAGATCTTTCACTCGGAGCATGGTGTGTAAGTAGCGCAACGGACCTCCCTAAAACATTTTTGCATTTCGTTAAGAAGGCAATCTATGCAACCTGCGCGGAACTTTCAATCAACGTCTTTCTTCGCCCCAACCTACTTAACGATAAAGTCAACTTAAGCTAACCTTTTCGCCGGAATGAGCGCACGCTGATCAGCCCGACACGCGATCGCTGCGCTGATATTTCGTTAACGATAAATAATTTCTTGATTTGACACTTTTTTTAACAGCGTCCACTGTTTTCGTCCAACAGGAGAAAAAACCCATGACATTCCACTCAATTGTAGCGCTTGGCTTAATCAGCCTTAGCGCTTTCGCTGGGGAAGACCCCAAGCAAGGATCTGAAACGTACTACGGCTCGGGCTATACCGAGCGCGCTCCCGAATACGGAGAAGTGTTTTTCAATTTTAAGACTGAATGCCAACCAAACGAGAAAGCAGTTAGAGAAGCAATCGAAGCGAAAAGCGGGCCTATTTGGAAAGCGATCCACAAGAAAATCGTTACGTACAACGAAACCGATCGTAAGTACTGGGGCGACATTAAGAACATTAACGGAACACCCGACTCTACAATCACCACCGAAGAAACTCCCATAGGGAAGACTGGCAAAGTTACTCGCAAGGCAGTGCGGCGCAGTGCTTGTGAGGACAAGGAGCTAGCATTGGACGCGCCCGTGGGCTTGGTGTACTCGGGAAACCAAAGGATCGGGGTGCGCAGTTCCGACCTCGATTGGCTAGAAGGCATTGATAAAGCAGTCCGCGCATTGCCCCAAGGTGCCATTAAAACGGAGGTCTTTTACAGCGCTACTTCGATTGACTACGCGGTCACCACAAAAACAGCTGAAGCAATGGCGGTAGAAGTTAAAAAGCAAGCGAGAGCTTTGGCGACTGGACCCGGCTCGCTTTTTGAAAGCGATAGCAAAAGCCTG
>JANPJT010000252.1:0-23060 GCA_031425635.1 Pseudomonadota bacterium | reverse complement strand
TGCCTTTGCTGCGCCTAAACATCGTAAAAACCTGTCCTCGAATCCTCGTGCCGGTGAGGATTCACGTTTTGATCGGGGTCTGATTGTCGGACACCCGTTAGCCGAAAACAGAGCTCCGAAGGGGCGGCTGGGGAAGGGATTAGGCTCGGCCTAGCTGGCACGTAGATCGCAGTGGTTCGTTCCCGGTAACGAAAAGAAAGGCGAACCATGAAAGTTTCAAGGACACGCGGGCAGGGCCTCATAGAATACCTGATTTTGGTTTGCTTGATTGCCGTTTCGGCAATGTGGGTAGTCGGCACGGTAGGGAGGAACGTTCAAGAGCATTATGCCGATATTTCTCGAGCGCTCGGTAAAGGCGACGGCGAGTCGGTGGGGCGAACCGAGGCAGAAGAGGAGAGCTACCGAGGCCGTGGGATGCACGACTACATGAAGTCTGCCCGGTCAAAAGGTGGCACGAAGTGAAGTCGCAAAAGGGGAGTGTGCTTGTTGAAGGCCTCCTTTGTGTGGGGCTCACGGTTTTTGCTCTCACTTTTCAGATCGAATTAGTACGAAGGGCAGGGTTGGAAATCCTCCTCCGTCACGGAGCTTTTTTGCATGCACGCAGCAGGGTTTTGGGCGCACGGGATTCAACCCAACCCTTGCCCTTCTGGATTAAGGCTCTCGGCGTAAAGCGCGGCCGACAATGGATGGGGCGTTCCCGGTTCGAAACGCAGCGTTTCCCTGGAATGTTACGATCCGAAGTTTTTGTCCAATACCCGTCATTTCTTAAATTTCCATGGAAAACGGGAATCAAACATCACTTCGAGGTTACCAGACGATGTCGATTTTCCTTGTCTCCCTGATGGGGGCCCCCCTTTTTCTTGCTCCTCTGTGGACGCACTTACGATTTCAGGAGGCCTTTTTGCTCGAGAAGGCAATCATTGCGACGGATAACGCGAGTATCCGCCTCGGCCAGAGCTTTAGAGACGCTCTTCAGATTTTGCAGCGTGGTCGATCCGAAATCCTCACTCTGGAAAAGCTCCACCACGTTTCTCACGCCTGTGCAGTCGCGCCGGTTCCTTTTAGTCCGTTATGTAAAGCGGAGGACACCCGAATCGAAGTTCAAATACAAGCACGCAGAGCCGCCATTGTGTTGCAGGCGCAAGCAGCTTGGTCAAAAGGGACTTTGCTTGCGTTGCAAGAAGGAACAAAACTCCAGACCTCCGTCCGTTGGAAGCGCCCCGAACGCTTACCGGTCCATAGTCGGCTCTGCCACGTTTGCCTGCAGCCAGCGGAATGGGCTCCGGTTTTACCTTGGGGGGCGCAAGTCTTCTCCGAGGTCGGTGGTCGAAAAACAACGAACCGAGTCGAGGCGATAATTTCGCAGAATTCCCCTTCCTACCAAGTTTATTCGGAGCCAGAAAATGAATGACCAAAACAAAGGGAGCCATTCTTTTAGAGAACGCGATGGTGCTTCTTCTCCTGTTGGCAATAGCCTTTCCAGCGCACACGAAAATTCTCCAAAAATGGAGAGTAAAAATCGAGGGTTTAGACAGGGAACGGATTCCCTACGATGGGCGGCTCTTTCGCGCGCGATAAGGCGCCTCTCCAAAGGGAGGCGGGAAGTGCTTTTCTGGTCGGTTCTCGCAGCTAGCGGTGGGGTTATTCTGCTGTGCTCGAACGAACGAGCTCCTGTGGTTCAGGAATCTCCAGCCATCCCTTTGAGCTTGAAAGTTCCTAAGGGAAAGCGCGCCTATTCCTTGGAATTGGAGCACTCCATGCCTCTTTCTCCCGGCGATCGGTTTGATCTTTTTGGGCAGAGAGAGTCTTCGGGTCCCATGGTTTCAATGGTTGAAAATATCCTGGTTTTGGAAGTGATTGGGCCTCGGCAGGCCGTGGTGGCTTTGACTGCGGACGAAATTGGTTGGGTGGAAATGGCGAGGCAAACGGGTAAACTGAAAGTTGCCGTACGCGGCCCTGACGACGGGGCGACGGATAGATCCAAGGGGCCCTACCGCCGGAGAAAACGTCCACTGCGGGCCTCTCAAATCTCCATTTGGGAGGACTAAAAAGATGAGACCCTCGCCCCTATTGTCCGTGACGGTTGTGGTGTGCCTCATTTTGCCGGTACCGGCCAGAGCGCTCGTGCCTCCCCCTTACACTCTCGGGTTATCGCGATTGAGGGCGGGAGGCGCCGCCGATGAGGCGCTTAAGTTCGAACGCCTTGAGAAAAGGCTCCTCAGGACTTTGGAGAACACTCCCGAACTGGGGGTCCAAGTGCAATCGCTGTCGGTCGCCGATGCCATTAGAGGAGAGTCGGATCGGACTCGCAAGCTGGAGGGGCTTGCCGCGCGGATGGTTGCAGGTTCGGGGGGGCAGTCGGAAGTGTTGGTGGCTAACGTGGAGGGGATACTGAGCGAAACTCCCCTTCAGCCCGAAGACGCGCCGCTCGTGCAGTCTACCCGGCTCGCTCAAAGTATCGTGTTTTGGCGCAAGGCGTTGTTTAAAGAAGCGAACAAGTATTTGGAACTGGCCCGCCGGATGCACCCCCAAGGTGCGCTTGACGAGTCTTTGGATGCCCTTCTTGCGGGCGCGGAGGCCGCACGTTTTAGACATTGGCTTTCTGAGTCTCAGAAAACGTTAGTGTATGAATGCTCACTCGATCTTTCGATTTCTCCGGCCGAGGCGTCGGTTCTTGTGAACGGTTTTGAGATGGGAGTTCGGCGCCACTTTGAGCTGATTGGGGCTACTCGGTACCAGATTGTAGCAACGGCACCGGGGTACTTACCCAGGGAACTCAGTTTCGAATGCAAAGGCGCAGGCCAATGGATTGAAGCGCTCCAGCTTTTACCCGGCGCCGGTCTGGATTCGGCAGATCTTTTGCGCGTTACACGGCTCGCTAAGAGCCCTGGGATTAGAAGTCTTGTCGTGGTTGACTCGGACAGGCTGGGAGCGGTCCGGTTTTTTCTTTATACTGCGGGGATAGGGCTTGAACCTATTCCGACGGAGAGCCCCCTTACCTTAGCCAGCCTGGATCAACAAAACACAGAGGAAAAACTGCCCATTTCCTCGGAAGCGCTCTCCGGGATGATTGAAAACCATAGAAAGCTCCCTTTGGGAGTTGGCCTTGGGCCGACCGGAGAATTTGGCTATGATTCTTTATCAGGAACTACGAAACTGCCTGACTCGGGGGCCTCGCCCGATTGGTATGAAAAGAGAGAGTTTTGGTGGCTTCTAGGCGGTCTGGGTGCTGCGGTGCTCACGGGGCTCGTTATCAGCCGCAGTCCGGGCCGGCCGAACGGCGGCCTTCAGGGTGGTGTTGAGTAGGATTGAGTGTAAAAGGGGAGGGCTGAAATGGCTCCGAATAACAAGTTCATGGTGAAATTGCTTTCGGGTGTAACCCCTGAGCTGGTGTTTGCTCTGGGGTGGGCGTCTATCGGCGTATTCTTTTTGGCGGTAGTGATAGCGCACCAAAGAAAAGTCACCCGCCGAAACTTCAGGGGCCTCGACGACGGGCAGAAGCGGCCGCCGAGTGTTACCCCCAGAAGGTTCGGGGCCGAGAAAGCCTCTCCGCCCAAAAAACTGCTGCCTTAAACCAAGGGCTATTCGTCGTCCGAATTCTTATCGGCCGCAATGTCTTCTAACCCCTCGTCGTCGTCCCCAAGGTCATCCATGCTCTCAAAAGACTCGACGGAGCTCACTGCCGTCGTCTCCTCGTCTTCCGCCAGGACGGCCTTCGGTCTCGGAGCCTTCTTGCTTTCCCCAGAAACCTTAAACAGTTTCACTTGGGCTTCGGGATCAAAGTCAGTCCCGCACTTTGGGCATTGTATGTTGACCTTGCCGAAGTCGTAGAACTTCATCGAGCACTTCGAGCAGTTGCGTTTCGTTCCAAGTTTCGCGGCAGTGTTCATTTGCAGTTTCTCTGTTCTCTGGTTGGCTTGAGAAATGGAACTCCGTGCCCCACCCCTCAACAAGACCTTCGAGAAGAGGCACTCTCGTACTGGCAAAGGGTCTGCCCGTCAAGGCCCGCATTCACTAGTCTTGCTGAAAAACTGTCAGGTCGACAAAGCGCCGGTAGCGCTCCTCCACCTGCTCTTTAGTCAATTGTACCAAATTATTGAACCCAAAGTCCTGCACTGCGAACGAAGCCATCACATTTCCATAAACAACGGCTTTTCTGAGCGTGTACCTGGAGAGCGAGAACACCGATTGTGACGCAAGGTACCCTACGAAACCACCGGCAAAAGTGTCTCCAGCTCCCGTCGGATCTTTGACTTCCCCGAGAGGTAATCCAGGAAGGCTAAACACGTCCCCGTGATCGAAAAGCATTGCTCCGTGCTCTCCCCGTTTCACCACCGTGATTTGAGGCCCCCAACCGCGGACTGTCTGGGCAGCCTTCACCAGGTTGTGGGTTTGGGTCAGCTGGCGCATTTCGCCTTCGTTGATAATGAGGGCGTGGCATTTCGAAATTGCTTGGATAAGGGCGTCTCTGCTCCCTTCAATCCAAAAATTCATCGTGTCAATGGCAATGAACTTCGGGTTTTCAATCTGGGACAGCACTTTGACCTGCAGGGATGGGGCAATATTGCCAAGGAAAATGAACTCGCTTTTACGGTAGTTGGGCGGAAGCTCCGGTTCAAAGCTTTCAAACACGTTGAGCTCTGTTTGAAGAGTGGTCGCTTCGCTCAAATCGTAACCGTATTTTCCTGCCCAATGGAAAGTCTTGCCCGCTGCAACTCGAATTCCCGAGGTGTCGATCCCGCGTTTTTTGAAAAGCTCCATGTGTTCCTGAGGAAAATCTTCCCCGACGACGCCGACGCACTGCACCGGAGCGAAAACACTTGCGGATAGCGAGAAGTAATTTGCCGATCCACCCAAGACCTTTGCAACTTTGCCAAACGGCGTCTCGATAGAGTCAAAGGCCATGGAACCAACAACGACAATGGAAGACATTTCTCGAATTCTCCTGTGCTTAAAGATTCTCGTTAATGCACGAGGAGCGAAACGGCAATGGGCAAAGTCCTATTGGTTCCCCAAACTAAATTGATAGAACTTCGTACGCCCTTTGCGTTTGATTTCTAAATAGAGTTTTTTGGACGCTAGGAGGCTATTATACGAAGCGACCGTGTCCACTTTTGTCCGATTGACTGAAACGACCACGTCGCCCACTTCGAGTCCTGCTTGATCTGCAACGGAGCCCGGCTGAATCCCCTCAATGACCAGACCTTGCTTCCCTTTTTGCTTTCCGATTAGGATACCCAGGTTGTCAGGGCTAGCTTCTTTGTTGTTCGGAGTGGCAATGGTCTCCGCATCCGGAAGTTCCCCAATAGTAACTTTCACTGACCGCTGCTTTTTATCGGTATAAGAGACCACTTTCATTTCAACTTTATCGCCCGGTTTAAAAGCGGCGATAACTTTCTGGAGCTGGGTGACTTCCACCGATTCCTTACCGTTAACGCTGACAATGACATCGCCGGCTTTCAGCCCCGCTGCGGCTGCGGGACTTTCCTCGATTACTTCGTGGATGCCGACCCCTTGCTTCAGGCCGAGCTCTTTAGCCAATTCTTCGTCCAAAGGCTGGATGTAAACTCCGAGCCAACCGCGCACAATTTTCCCATCTTTCGCGAGCTTCGAAGTCACATCCCTTGCGACCTCGGCGGGTATGGCAAACCCGATTCCCATATAGCCGCCGCTCCTCGTGTAGATTGCGGTGTTCACTCCGATTACTTTCCCTTCGAGGTCACACAGAGGCCCTCCCGAATTCCCCGGGTTGATCGCGGCATCCGTTTGGACGAGATCTCCTCCGTATTCGGTTCCGGTAAGCGCAAGGGAGTTTCGTCCCCCAATCGCACTGACAATGCCTACGGTGACGGACTGCCCGAGGGCGAAAGGGCTCCCAATCGCAATCGCCCAGTCGCCAACCTCTACCGATGCTGAGTCGGCCCATTGGGCGGGTTCCGGGAGGTCTTTGGCGTTTTCCAATTTCAGCACGGCAAGATCGGTTTTGGGATCCGTTCCGATCACTTTGGCCCGGATGTCCGTTTTTTTACCATTAAAGGACACCAAAATTTCATTAGCCTCAGCCACGACGTGGTTGTTCGTCACTACCAAGCCGCTGCGGTCCACGAGAATACCGGAACCCAAAGAAGTCTGCGGCCCCTCTTGTTGAGGGAAGGGAAAAGGTGAGCCGAACCGCTCAAAAAAGTCGGAAAACGGATCTCGGTTGCCGCCCTCTTCGGGTTCTCCTCTGCGGAATATGCCCCCTCGGCCTTTGGCAGAGGGCGCCTTTTTTGTGGATTTAATGTTTACTACTGCTGGGCCAACCTTTTTGGCTACTAGACGGAAACTATCGGACGTTTTTTTTAGGAGAGTGCCTTCTTCTGATAAGGCGGCCGCAGGGTTATCAAGTACCCCCTGTTTCTCCGCAGTCTTCGGTAACTGCCTTTGGTACCAGAGCTGCGCACCAGCATAAAGAAAGACGCTGATGAGTGCGGCGAAGCCGGCCACAGCAGCAAAGGGCAAAAGTTTTTTCCAAGAAAAGTTAGATGGTTCACGGTTCATTGGCTTTTTTCTCACTCTATACGCTACGCAATTTTGCTAAACTCAAGCTCTCCGTGCGAGTTTGCATGTGCTCGAAGCTTGTCTCCGGGACGGAAAGTCCCTTCCAGAAGCCGGTATGCTAGCGGGTTCAGAATCAAGTCAGTGACCAGCCGCTTCAGAGGCCTTGCGCCATAAGCAGGGTCGTAACCTCTAGAGCACAAAAGCTTTCGCACAGATTCGTCCACGACCATACTCAGATTCTTTGCGGCCAGCAACCCCTTTAGGCCGTCCAGCTGCAAGGCAACAATCTGGCTAATCTCTTCTTCGGAGAGCGGTTGGAAAACCACAATGTCGTCAATGCGGTTGAGGAACTCGGGGCGAAAGTGCGCTCGAACGTCCTTCAGGATCTTCTCTCGAACTGCCACGCTGAGCGGTTCACCGGGCTCTAAGTGCTGTGTGCCGAGATTCGAAGTGAGAATAATAATCGTATTTTTAAAATTGATCTGGTTGCCTTGGCTGTCGGTTAAGATGCCATCGTCCAAGACTTGTAAAAGCAAATTAAAAACGTCCCGGTGCGCTTTCTCGACTTCGTCGAAAAGGACCACGGAATAAGGTCGCCGCTTCACCGCTTCAGTCAGGACGCCCCCTTCCTCGTAGCCGACGTACCCTGGCGGCGCTCCGACCAGGCGTGCGACAGAGTGTTTCTCCATGAACTCGCTCATATCGATACGAACCATGTTCGTTTCGTCATCGAAGAGAAACTCGGCGAGGGCCTTAGCGGTTTCCGTTTTTCCCACCCCGGTGGGACCTAGGAAAAGAAAACTGCCTATCGGTTTTTTAGGGTCCCCAAGCCCCGCCTGACTGCGCCGTACTGAATTGCACACGCTCCGGATCGCATCCGTTTGCCCGACCACGCGCTCGCGCAACTTTTCTTCCATCCGAAGCAGTTTCGCTTTCTCGCTTTCGAGCATTTTTGAGACGGGAATACCGGTCCACTGCGCGACCACTTCGGCGATATCTTCGTCCGTTACGTCCTGCCGCAGCATCTGATTTTCTACTGTGCCAATTTCACTACCGAGAGTAGCCAAAGTTTTTTCAAGCTCGATGAGTTTGCCGTACTTCAGTTCCGCGGCTTTGCCTAGGTCTCCCGCTCGTTCGGCTTTTTCCGCCTGGTGCCGAGTCTGCTCAATTTGCTCTTTAATCGACGATATTTTGCCGATAGCGGCTTTTTCGGATTGCCATTGTTTTTTGAGTATAGACGATTTTCCAGAGAGATCTTGGATGTGTTTCTCGATATCAGCAAGCCGTGCCTTGGCTGAGGGAGTTTCTTCTTTTCTCAACGCCTCTCGTTCTATGCTGAGCTGTATGTTCTTTCGTTCCAATTCGTCAATTTCGGTAGGCATGCTATCGATTTCGATTCTGAGCTTTGAAGCCGCTTCATCAATCAGGTCAATTGCTTTGTCGGGCAGCTGCCGGTGGGTGATGTAGCGGTGGCTTAAGCGGGCCGCCGCCACAATCGCTTCGTCTTGGATCTTTACACCATGATGGACTTCGTACTTTTCTTTCAGGCCTCTTAATATCGAAACAGTATCTTCCACGGACGGCTCGCCCACATACACTTGCTGGAAGCGGCGCTCAAGCGCGGCATCTTTTTCGATGTACTTTCTGTACTCGTCCAGTGTCGTAGCGCCCACGCATCGGAGCTCGCCTCGTGCCAAAGCGGGTTTAAGCATGTTGGAAGCGTCCATGCTCCCTTCGGATTTTCCAGCGCCGACGACTGTGTGAAGTTCATCGATAAACAAAATAACGCTTCCCTGCGAATCCGTGATCTCTTTGAGCACTGCTTTTAAACGCTCTTCAAACTCTCCCCGGAATTTTGCTCCGGCAACCAAAGAGCCTAGGTCCAGCGAAAGCAGTCGTTTATTTTGCAGCGAATCAGGCACATCGCGGGCTATGATCCTTTGCGCGAGTCCCTCTGCGATGGCGGTCTTACCCACCCCAGGCTCCCCGATAAGGACTGGGTTGTTCTTGGTTCTTCTGGAAAGGACCTGGATAACGCGTCGTATCTCATTGTCTCGGCCTATGACAGGATCGAGTCGGCCATTTGAGGCAGCCGCAGTCAAATCGCGTGTGTAGCGCCCTAGAGCGTCATATTTTTCTTCTGGGTTCTGGTCGGTGACGCGTGCCGATCCCCGAATGGACTTTAAAGACGCCAGGAAATCCGCTTTCGTTACTTTCGCTTTTTCAAAGATCGTTTTGGTTTGCGGGTCTGTAAACAACGCAAGGCATAAGTGTTCCGCGCTGATAAAGTCATCTTTTAGCGTTTTTGATTCGAGCTCCGAAAGCGCAAAAACTTTGTTGAGCCCCGCTGACACATACGGCTGTACGTTTCCGTGCACCTGTGGCTTTTTTTCCAATTCTTTTGCAAGGGTAGCGGAAAGGAGGTTTTTAGCCGAACCCATCTTCTCAAATGTCTGGGCAACTACCCCATCTTTTTGCTTGAGGAGGGAGGCGAGCAAGTGTTCTGTGTCCACGCTTTGGTGGTTGCTTTTGATTGCCGCGCTTTGAGCGTCCACGACGGCTTCTTGCGCTTTGACCGTAAACTGGTTCAAGTTCATTGATGCCCACCTCTGTTGAGTAGTATGGAAACGGTCGACTTAAAGTCAAAACCGCCTCGATTAGAATACCCTGGTCTCTAGCTCTAAAGGAGCGTATTCGACGGCTCGCCTTTTAGCTTTTGGATTGCTAAAAACAACCGGTCCATCCCTACGGCGACCCCAGCGCAGGGAGGGAGTCCTTGGCGGATGGCATCTTTCAAGCGGGAAGGGAAGGGGTGTGGCTCTGCTCCTCTTGCTTGCCTTAACTTATTTTCGTAGCGCCAACGCGCTTCCAAATCATCCCAATCGGTGTTCTCGGAACACCCGTTACACAGTTCCATCCCTTGCCAATAGATCTCAAATCGATCCGAAAACAGGCCTGCGCTAGTTTTTTTCGATAAAGGGGAAACTTCCATTGGGTAGTCGGTTACGATGGTGGCCTCTTCAGGATCAAATTTCGGTTCAACGTGCTCTACCCATGTGCGAAAGAATAAGTCACTCCAGGTGTCGGCGGGGTTTTGATGGATGAGGTTTCTACCAATGAGCGCTTTCCCAAAGTCGCTCGCGCTGTGCCCTACGGTTTCTAAATCAATGCCGAGCGCAAGAAAAAGGGAAGGCACGGATACTTTTTTCCAACGGAGCTGCCTTTCGGCCAATGCCTGAAACAGGGCGCAGGTATCTTCGAGAACACCAGCGGCCAATGCACCAACCCGGTAAAACTCGAGGAGCGTAAATTCCTTTCGATGGATGGGCGAGAGAGGATCGTTTCTAAAGCACTGAGCAATTTGAAAAACCGGCTGTTGCACTTCCGCAAGGCAGACTTTCATCTCCATTTCCGGCGAAGTGTGCAGTTCCCGGGGGCTTTCGAGCCCCTCGATACGTAGCGGGTCGATGCTCGACTCGAAGGCACCAGCCGGAACTAAGCACGGAGTCGTCACTTCGAGAAAACCCCGTGCTTCGAAAAACCCTCGGGTACGCTGAAGTTGGCGGGCCCAAAGTTGATGCCTGTGTTTCCGTTCCATTTTTAGGGTATAGTGCGCCCCACTTTGGATAGAAAGCAGAAATCAAAAGAGGCCAGGGTTGATAAGAGGGTAAGAGAGGCTTTCCCTGATTTGTCAGGGCGTTTGGTCGAGGAGGCACTGGACCTAGGCTTGGTGCGCACGGTTTCGGGGGCACGCCTTTTAAAGGGCACGAAGATCTCGGCACACGAACCGCTTGATTTTAAGGGCCTCACCGACGCGGTAGAAAAGGCGCGGCAAGGCAATGCAGGCCTGGAAATCGCCGTCTTGTACGAGGATGACGATATTTGGGTGGTGGATAAGCCAGCCGGTCTCCCTGGGCACCCGCTCCGCTTATTGGAGTCGGAAACGGTCACTCACTGGGCTTTCGCCCGGAGCCCCGAGCTTGCAAAGGAGTTCAAGTTGGCTCAGCCCACGTTGACCCCTCACCGACTGGATACCGGCACCTCAGGGGTTCTGATTGTAGCGCGCTCCGCCGATGCCTACCGGGCTTGGCGCTACCGGTTTGAATCAGGAACGGTTCGTAAAAGCTACTTGGCTTGGTGTTGGGGGGCCCCTTCCTCCAACGCTTGGTCCTGTGCGGACCCGATAGGAAAAGCGAAAGGAAAAGCCTCCAAGTGGTCTGTGGGCGGCGTGGACCCAAGGCCTGCGTTAAGCCGCATCAGAGTGGTAGAGCAGCGAGGAGAGCGCTTTCTGGCAGAAGTACATTGCGAAACGGGCGTCACCCACCAGGTGCGAGTGCACTTGGCCCACTCGGGTTTTCCTTTAGTGGGAGACCGTGCTTATGACCCGCACTTCGTCGGTAGGGCACTCCAGCCGTCCCACCACTGGCTTCGGGCCTACGCATTGGTTTGGGAACGTTTCTCGTTTTCTGCTCCGACTGAAACTTTCCGTCGGCAATAAAAAAGGGGCCGCCCTTACAGGACGGCCCCTTAGTATTTGAACTTTGTTTATCTAGAGTTTGGCTTCCGTCGTGGAGAGCTCCGGAATATCGTTGAGCGCCGACTCTGCGTCCATGTCGTCTAACTCAGCGTCATCTGCGCCGGTCCCTTCCTGCGCCAGAATATTCACTCGACGGTATACTTCAAGGCCTGTTCCCGCTGGGATTAAACGCCCCATGATGACGTTCTCTTTAAGGCCTCGGAGCCGATCCACTTTTCCCTGAATCGCCGCTTCTGTGAGAACCTTGGTGGTCTCTTGGAAGGACGCTGCTGAGATAAAGCTCTCTGTGCTCAGTGATGCTTTGGTGATCCCTAGAAGCAGAGGTGCCGCACTCGCTGTCTTTTTGCCCAGCTTGCGCACTCTTTCGTTCTCGGTTTCAAAGCGCCATTTTTCAATGTGCTCCCCATGCAAGAAGTCCGTTTCGCCGGCTTCCGTCACTCGAACTCTCTTAAGCATCTGCCGCACAATCAGCTCGATGTGCTTATCGTTGATCCGCACCCCTTGGAGACGGTAAACTTCTTGAACTTCGTTCACCATGTAATTCGCAAGTGCTCTCTCACCAAGAATCCCCAAAATATCATGGGGGTTCGCGGCTCCGTCCATAAGGGCTTCACCCGCTCGAACGAAATCGTTTTCGCGCACGCTGATGTGTTTGCCCTTGGGGATTAAGTATTCTTTTGGTTCCCCGTGTTCTGGAGTTACCAAGAGCTTTCTCTTACCCTTGCTGTCACGGCCAAAGGACACTGTCCCGTCGATTTCACTGATCGCAGCAGTCTCTTTCGGCTTTCGAGCTTCAAAGAGTTCCGCTACGCGAGGGAGACCTCCGGTGATGTCCTTCGTTTTCATCGTTTCACGAGGGATCTTAGCGATCGCGTCGCCAGGCTGAAGCGCATCGCCTTCGTAAACGATAATGTTTGCCCCTACCGGCAACATGTAAGTCGCCTTAGGCGTACGGCTATCGTCCACTACGACAATCCGAGGCCGAAGGTCGGTGTCTCTTGAGTCAACGATCACTCGTCGCGACAAGCCGGTAACTTCGTCCACTTGTTCGCTAATCGACATCCCGTCAGTGATATCGATCAAAGTTGCTTTACCACCTTGATCGGTGAGCACTGGGACCGTATACGGATCCCAAGTTGCGACATTCTGGCCCTTTGTCACTTTAGAGCCGTCTTGGACGTTTAGCTTAGCTCCATAAACGAGCGGGTAGCGCTCTCTCTCTCGTCCCGTTTCGTCTAGGACCGCAAGTTCCCCGTTTCGGTTCATGACGGTGAAAGTACCTTGCCTGTCCTTCACTATATTCGTCCGAATGAGTTTGATGGAACCTTCGTGGCGAACTTCCAGTGAGCTCTGTTCCGCTCGACGGGACGCCGCTCCACCTACGTGGAAAGTGCGCATCGTCAGCTGAGTCCCTGGCTCCCCAATACTCTGGGCGGCAATGATTCCGACCGATTCACCAATGTTCACTAAGTGGCCGCGAGAAAGGTCTCGGCCGTAGCAAAGCACGCATACTCCATCGATCGTTCGACAGGTTAGTCCGGACCGGATGACGACGCGTTCGATGCCGGCTTCTTCTATCCGCTGCACTCGCGCTTCATCGATTTCCTGATTCGCTTTGCAAAGGACTTCGTCGGTATACGGGTCTTTGATGTCGTCTAGAGCCACTCGGCCTAAGATACGATCGCCAATCGCCTCGATGACTTCGCCCCCTTCGATAAGGGCTGCGATTTCGATCCCTTCGGTCGTGCCGCAGTCGACTGTCGTAACGACAATATCCTGAGCCACATCCACCAAACGGCGGGTGAGGTAACCGGAATGCGCTGTCTTCAACGCGGTATCCGCCAACCCTTTCCGCGCTCCGTGCGTGGAGATAAAGTATTGCAAAGCATCAAGCCCTTCACGGAAGTTCGCCGTGATGGGGGTCTCAATGATTTCGCCCGAGGGCCGCGCCATCAGCCCGCGCATCCCCGCCAGCTGCTTAATTTGCGCTGCGCTTCCTCGCGCTCCCGAATCCGCCATCATGTAAATCGGATTCATGGAAGGCAGAGGCACTTTCTTGCCCGTTGCGTCCGTCGCGTATTCTACGGACAGCTCGCCCATCATTTCTTCGGCAACTTGCTCCGTCACCTGGGCCCAGATATCAATCACTTTGTTGTACCGTTCGCCGTCGGTGATAAGACCTTCGACGTACTGGTTTTGAATTTCTTGGACTTCCGTGTAAGCGGCGTCGAGCAGTGCGGCCTTCTTTTTAGGGATCCGCATGTCTTGCATACAAATGCTGATGCCTGCCTTCGTAGCGTACTCAAAACCGAGTGTTCGAAGTCTGTCAGCTAGCATCACGGTGCGTTTGTTCCCCGCCATGCGGTAACATCCGTCCATCAGCTCGGCCAAAGCCTTCTTGTCCATCACGCGATTATAGTCGTCGAAAGGGATCTCAGTGGGAACGATCTCGCGCAGCACTAAACGCCCTGGAGAGGTCTCGAAACGCTTGCCGTTGATCCGACAAACGATCTTCGCGTGCAGATCTACTTCACCAATATTGTACGCATAAATAGCTTCCGTCGGGCTCGCGAAGACTTTGCCTTCGCCTTTGTGAGCCAAGCGTTGCTGAGTCATGTAATAGATCCCGAGGACAATGTCCTGGGTAGGATCAATAATGGGCTTCCCGTAAGCGGGCGATAAGATGTTGTTGGTGGACATCATCAAAACGCGCGCTTCCAACTGGGCTTCTACCGACAAGGGAACGTGCACTGCCATTTGATCGCCGTCGAAGTCGGCGTTGAAAGTTTGGCAGACGAGCGGGTGAAGCTGGATAGCTTTGCCTTCAATCAGCACAGGTTCAAAAGCCTGTATCCCTAAACGGTGCAGCGTGGGGGCTCGGTTAAGAAGAACCGGGTGCTCTTTTACGACTTCATCCAGGATGTCCCAGACTTCGTCCATTTCCCGTTCGACCATCTTTTTTGCGCTCTTTATCGTTGTGACAAAGCCGCGCTCTTCGAGCTTATGAAAAATAAATGGTTTGAAAAGCTCAAGCGCCATTTTCTTGGGAAGGCCACACTGGTGGAGCTTTAACTCCGGTCCGACGACAATTACCGAACGGCCCGAGTAATCGACTCGTTTCCCGAGTAAGTTCTGACGGAAACGGCCTTGTTTACCCTTCAGCATGTCGCTCAAAGAGCGCAAAGGCCTTTTGTTGGGGCCAGTGAACGTTCTGCCGCGTCTACCGTTATCGAAAAGAGCGTCCACTGCTTCCTGAAGCATGCGCTTTTCGTTACGGATGATGATTTCAGGAGCGTTCAGCTCTTGAAGCCTTTTCAGTCGATTATTTCGGTTGATAACGCGACGGTACAAGTCATTCAGGTCCGAAGTCGCAAAACGGCCCCCATCGAGAGGCACTAATGGACGAAGATCCGGTGGTATCACCGGAATCACTTCGAGCATCATCCATTCCGGCTTGTTGGCCGAAGATTTAAATGCTTCGATGACTTTCAAACGTTTTGCTAAGTTCTTCTGGACAGTTTCACTGTTAGTCCGAGCAAGCGCTAAGCGCAGATCTCTGGCCAGAGCTTCTGGATCCACTTCCTTCAGCATTTCTCGAACGGCTTCGGCACCCATTGCCGCTTTAAAATCATTTTTGTAGGTTTTTCGAGCGACCGAGTACTCGTCTTCCGAAAGGACCTGGCCCTTTCGCAAATCCTCGGCTTTGCCCGGGTCGACAACGACATACGCTTCACAATAGAGGACGCGCTCAAGGTTTTTTAAACTGATGTCTAGAATGGCCCCGATACGGCTCGGCAAACTTCTTAGGAACCAAATGTGAGCGACAGGGGTCGCAAGTTCAATGTGCCCCAGCCGCTCCCGGCGGACTTTAGACTGAATGACTTCCACGCCGCATTTTTCGCAAACGACCCCGCGGTGTTTCATTCGCTTGTATTTGCCGCAGTTACATTCGTAGTCTTTCACTGGGCCAAATATCTTCGCGCAAAACAGGCCATCCCGTTCCGGTTTAAAGGTTCGGTAGTTGATGGTTTCCGGCTTTTTTACCTCGCCATAGGACCACGAGCGGATTTTCTCTGGGCTCGCGAGCGAAATTTTCACTGCGCTGAAGCTGAGAGGATCTTTGGGTTTATCAAAGAAATTTAAAAGGTCTTTCATACGGCTCCATCTTCCATGAGTTCGACATCGAGTGCCAAGCTCTGGAGTTCTTTCACCAACACGTTGAAGGATTCGGGTAGACCTGGTTCGAGCACACACTCGCCCTTGACGATAGTCTCGAACATTCGAGTTCTACCTGCGACGTCATCCGACTTAACCGTCAACAACTCTTGTAAGCAGTACGCCGCGCCATAAGCTTCGAGCGCCCAAACTTCCATCTCTCCAAGTCTTTGACCGCCGAACTGAGCTTTTCCACCCAGAGGCTGCTGAGTCACTAAGCTGTAAGGCCCAATGCTACGAGCGTGGATCTTTTCGTCGACTAGGTGATGCAATTTAAGGACGTACATCACACCAACGGTGACATCGTGCTTGAAAGGCTCCCCGGACCGGCCGTCGAAAAGAATCTGCTGGCCATTATTATTGAGTCCTACCAGCTCGAGTGCTTTTCCGATCTCATCCTCTGTTGCGCTGTCAAAAACGGGGCTCGCCATATGGAGACCATTTTTGAGCCGTTTGGCCACTCGCTTCAGAGCGTCTACGTCCAATCCGTCGATCTCTTTTTGGAGCGAAGGCGAAGGGAACGAGTTCTTTAATAAGTCACGGAGTGTGGTTTCATTCCACTTTTCCAACGCTTCTTGCACCCGAAGGCCAAACACTTGAGCCGCACGGCCCAAATGGGATTCGAGGATCTGCCCGACGTTCATTCGAGAAGGAACGCCTAGTGGGTTTAGCACCACTTGGACCGGGGTCCCGTCTTCCATGTACGGCATGTCTTCCACCGGAAGGATTCTAGAAATAACCCCTTTGTTACCGTGGCGCCCTGCCATTTTGTCGCCCACCGAAATGCGTCGCTTGATGGCTACGTAGACTTTCACCATTTTGATGACGCCGGGGGGAAGTTCATCGCCTTTTTTTAACTTCTTGATTTTCTCGTCAAACAGCGATCGGATTGCATCGATTTTTGCACCCACTGCCGCTACCGTTTGGGCCACGCGGCCTTCTACTTCGCTTGCCAGAGGGATGTGCTTAATCAGATCGTAAGGGATTCCCTGAACATCCTCTTCAGTGATGCGCTGGCCTTTTTGGAGGAGCTGGTTGTCGCCCGACAGATCGAGTAACTTCCCGGTCGTTTCTTCTCCAACGATGAGCGCAGCCAACTTCTTTTTTGCAGCGTCTTGAAGGATGCGCACTTCCGTATTTTCGTCTTTTCGGAAGCGGGCTTCCTCTTCGTCGACAATCCGCAAGGTTCGTTCGTCTTTATCGGCACCCTCACGAGAAAAAACTTGGGCTCCAATAACAGTTCCGACGACTCCCGGTGAAACGCGGAGGGAAGTGTCTTTTACGTCGCCCGCTTTTTCACCAAAGATTGCGCGGAGCAGCTTCTCTTCAGGGCTGAGCTGTGTCTCACCTTTTGGGGTAATCTTTCCAACGAGAATGTCCCCAGGCTTCACTTCAGCGCCGATCCGAACGATCCCACTGCTGTCCAAATTCATTAGCTGCTCTTCGCTAACGTTCGGAATATCGCGTGTGACTTCTTCTATTCCGAGCTTAGTGTCTCGAGCGACGCACTCAAATTCTTCAATATGAATGGAAGTGAACGTGTCTTTTTGGAGCAGTTCTTCGCTCAAAAGGATCGAATCTTCGAAGTTGTAGCCGCCCCAAGGCATGAAGGCCACGACGACGTTCTGGCCGAGCGCGAGTTCCCCCATGTCAGTACCAGGCCCGTCCGCAAGGACTTGGCCTTTGTAAACCCGCTCACCCGTTGTGACGATAGGCTTTTGGTTAACACAGGTGTTTTGGTTTGAACGACGGTACTTAACCAAGTTGTAAATATCGACTCCAGGGCCAGTCGCATTTTTTTCCTCGGTTCGCACCACAATGCGTGTCGCGTCAACAAAATCGACAATCCCGCTATGCTTGGAAACCATGGTGACCCCAGAGTCACGGGCGACCAAACGCTCCATGCCGGTTCCAACCAAGGGAGCTTGGCTACGCAACAAGGGCACCGCTTGGCGCTGCATGTTCGAGCCCATTAAAGCGCGGTTCGCGTCATCGTTCTCAAGGAAAGGGATGAGCGAAGCAGCGATAGAAACAAGCTGGTTCGGGGAGACGTCCATGAGGTCCACGTCTTCTTTGCGCGCCAGGATGGTTTCTCCGCCGCGGCGAGCCGAAACAAACGAGTCGCTGATTTCCCGATCCTTCAGTGGTGCCGATGCCTGGGCGATCGTGTGGTTTTCTTCCTCGAGGGCAGAGAAGAATACGACTTCTTCCGATACTTTACCGTCAACCAACTTGCGGTAAGGCGTTTCAATAAACCCATAGTCGTTCACTCGACCGAACGTAGAAAGCGAAGAGATCAAACCGATGTTTGGACCTTCTGGCGTTTCAATCGGGCAAATGCGACCGTAGTGAGTTGCGTGAACGTCTCGAACTTCGAAACCCGCTCGCTCTCTGGTTAGCCCACCTGGACCCAGCGCGCTTAAGCGCCGTTTGTGAGTCACTTCCGACAGAGGGTTCGTTTGATCCATGAACTGCGAAAGTTGCGAACTCCCGAAGAACTCCTTCACCACAGCGGAAACGGGTTTCGCGTTGATGAGATCATGCGGCATTAACGTTTCGACGTCCTGCAAACTCATTCGCTCTCGGATCGCCCGTTCCATGCGCACAAGGCCCACTCGGAACTGGTTTTCGAGAAGCTCACCTACGGCTCGCACCCGGCGATTCCCCAGGTGATCGATGTCGTCGACCGTTCCGCGGCCATTTTTCAGCTCAACCAGATAACGCACCACCGCAAGGATGTCTTCCTTGGTCAGAGTGGTCTGCGCGATAGGGGTGCTAAAGGAAAACTTATGATTGATCTTGAGGCGTCCGACACGGGACAGATCGTACTTGGTCGCATCAAAGAAAAGCCCGTCAAACAGCGTCTGTGCTGTTTCTAGAGTTGGGGGATCTCCAGGGCGAAGCCGCCGATAGATCTCTATCAACGCTTCTTCTCGCGAAGAAATTTTATCTTGAGCTAAAGTGTCTCTCAAGTATGTCCCAACGTTGATTCGGTCGGTATAAAGGATGCGGATTTCAGTTACTTTGCGCTCGAAAAGGAGATCGAGTTTCGCATCGGTGATTTCTTCATTGCACTCAAGCAGCACTTCTCCAGTGTTCAAGTCGACTACGTCTTGAGCGCAGATCTTGCCAATCGCCTGTTCGCGTTTGATAGGGAATGCCTTTATCTTGGCATCCTGAATTTTCTTAAGGACAGACGGGGTGAACTTCTTGTTCTTTTCGACAACGACTTTACCGTCGTCATCCAACCAATCCTCGTTAGCCCGTTGGCCCGAATACAACTTCGGGTCGAACACCAAACTAACTTGGCCTCCCTTGCTGAACGTCAAGGTTTCGTGCTGGTAAAAGAACTCGAGAAGCTGCTCTACCGTGAAACCAAGAGCTCTCAAGAGGACGGTGACATGGAGTTTTCTACGGCGGTCGATTCGGACGTAGAGAATGTCTTTATGATCAAACTCGAAGTCTAGCCACGACCCTCGGTAAGGGATAATACGGGCCGAATAAAGGATCTTTCCGCTCGCGTGAGACGCGCCTTTGTCGTGGTCGAAGAAAACACCTGGAGAACGGTGCAACTGACTGACAACCACTCGCTCGGTGCCGTTAATGATAAACGAGCCGCGCTCTGTCATGAGCGGGATCTCACCTAGGTAGACCTCTTGTTCTTTTACGTCTTTGATGCTTCGGGTCTGTGTCTGTTCGTCGACATCCCAAACTTCCAAACGCACTGTGACTTTGAGTGGCGCCGCAAAGCTCATGCCGCGGCTGCGGCATTCGTCTACGTCGTATTTTGGAGTTTCTAGCGTGTAGGAATCAAATTCCAGGCTCGCGGTATTGTTGAAATCGTGGATCGGGAATACCGATTTGAACACCCCTTGGAGGCCGAGGCTCTCCCTATTCTCCATAAGCGCATCCGCCTGAAGAAACTTCTCATAAGACTTCTTCTGGACCTCAATGAGATCCGGAATTTCTATGAGAGCAGGGTATTTACCGAACTCCTTGCGAAAGCGCTTAGCATCAAAAAAGCGCGGGGAGGTGCTCATCTATCAATACCTCGTCGATACGTTTTCAAAAAACGCGGAACCTGGGATTAGTTGACTACCAACAAAAAATTACTTGAGTTCGACTTTTGCGCCGACAGCTTCAAGCTTTTTCTTGATTTCTTCGGCTTCTTTCTTAGACACACCTTCTTTGAGGGTCTTCGGTGCGCCTTCGACGAGATCTTTTGCTTCTTTCAAGCCAAGGGTCGTGAATCCACGAATTTCCTTAATGACTTGAACTTTCTGGGCTCCGCCGTCCGCAAGGACGATCGTGAACTCAGTTTTTTCTTCTGCAGGTGCCGCAGCAGCTGCACCGGCTGCTACGCCCACTGCAACAGGGGCTGCAGCGCTAACACCGTAACGGGTTTCAAACTTCTTTACGAAGTCCGAAATCGTCAGCAAGTTTGCGTGATCAAAAAATTCGAATACTTGTTCTTCAGATACTGCCATGGGCCTCTTCCTCCTAATAAAATCCTAAGCGGACTCTTTCTCTTTTTTCGCCTGCAAAGCGCCGATCGCATACCCCAAGCTCCGTGGGGTATCCTGCAAGGCATAGAGAAACTTTGTCGGGGCCGAATTAAGGGCCCACAAAAATCCAACAAGGAGCTCGTTCCTACCGGGGAGCTTGGACAGCGCGATGATTTGCGTCTCTGTCATTACTTGGCCGAGTGCGGACCCGGACTTTACTTGGACATTAAAATTTTCTTTGCCTAGCCATTCGCAAATGGCTTTGGCTGTGACCACGGCGTCACCGCTGCCGTAAGCCACCAACGTGGGGCCCTTAAATTGAGCCGATAAATCTTTGAGGGGTGTTGCCGCAAGGACCCGTTTTGCCAGGGTGTTCTTAACAACTTTCACCCGGACGCCTTGCTTGCGAAGACCCAGTCTGAAACTTGTCATTTGATCAACGCTAAGCTTATTAAACGACATCACTGCCAGGGCGCTTGCCCCTTCGATGTCCTTTGCAAATCCTTGTAAAAAGGCTTCTTTTTGTGAGCGATCCAAGAGAAACTCCCCGGAATGTAAACGAGCATTTAAAGCGTCGTTTTCAAGTTAAGTCAAACGCTTTGTTGCGTTTTTCGTTGTTAGCCTTTAGCTCCCTCAAGAGAGCCGATGTCCACCTTTATCCCGGGACCCATCGTTGTGCTGATTGCAAGCCGTCGCACGTACACCCCTTTGGAAGTGGGTGGCTTCGCCTTCATGATATTGTCAAAAAGCGCAGCAAAGTTTTCTTTCAGCTTTTTAACACCGAAAGACTTCTTCCCAATCGGGGCATGGATAATGCCTTCTTTTTCAACCTTATAGTTCACTTTTCCGAGCTTCTGCTCCTTAATTGCCTTGCCCACTTCTGCGGTGACAGTGCCGGTCTTTTTATTCGGCATTAAGCCCCGTGGCCCGAGGATTTTTGCGACTTTCGTCATGTCTTTGAGCGTGTCGGGTGTCGTAATGACGCGGTCGAATTCTACCCAGCCCCCGCCGATCTTCTCAAGAAGGTCGTCGTTGCCAACAAAGTCTGCGCCAGCTTCCCGGGCTTCTTTCTCAGCGTCTCCACGAACGATCGCCACCACCCGTACAGGCTTACCAAGGCCGTTCGGAAGGACCGCGGCGCCTCGGACCTGCTGGTCGGACTGCTTCGCGTCTACGCCCAACTTGACCGAGATTTCCACCGCTTCATCAAACTTCCTATTTTGGAAAGTATCGAGAATCGATAGAGCCTCATCAAGAGGGTATCGCTTTTCGCGATCCACTTTTTCTAGATTGGAACGGTACAATTTTCCACGTTTCGCCATAATCGCCTCGCTTACTTAACTTCTAAGCCCATGCTTCGGGCTGTTCCTACGACTTGGCTAATTGCCGACTCGAGGTCCACAGTGTTTAAATCTGGCATTTTTGTCTTCGCAATCTCTGCTATTTGAGCCTGCGTCACGCTGCCCACTTTCGTCTTATTGGGGACGCCCGATCCTGAAACGATGTTCGCTGCTTTTTTAAGCAGCACCGCCACCGGGGGGGTCTTCGTGATGAAAGTGAACGATCGATCTTGAAAAATACTAATGACCACTGGAATAATCATTCCATTGGCATTTTGGGTTCGAGCATTAAAAGCTTTGCAGAACTCCATAATGTTTACGCCGTGTTGGCCGAGCGCAGGGCCTACCGGAGGGGAAGGGTTTGCCTTGCCGCCCGGAATTTGCAGCTTTACTACCGCTTGAAGCTTTTTCATCTACTTAACCTCTTCACTTCTAATTCTTTTCAACTTGAACAAAATCCAATTCCACGGGCGTCGACCGACCGAAAATGCTCACGAGCACTCGCAGTTTGCCTTTGTCTGGCTTCACTTCTTCCACCACGCCGTTGAAATTAACAAACGGTCCGTCCACTACGCGGACGCTTTCGCCTTCCTCAAACTGTACTTTAGGACGAGGTTTCAGAGTCCCTTGCGTCATTTGGTTCGTGATGCGAGCTACTTCTTCGTCCGGTACGGCAGGGGGCGTAACCGCATTCCCTACAAAGCCCGTGATTTTCGGAGTGCCCTTCACTAAGTGCCAGGTATTGTCACTGAGGTGCATTTTGACCAGCATATAGCCGGGAAAAAACTTTCGAGTGGTGGTCTTCTTTTCGCCTCGTACCAGCTCAATCACATTTTCGGAAGGGATGAGGACTTCACCAAACTGGGCGTCCATTTTAAACTGCCGAATGCGCTCCACTAGGGCCAGCTTCGCCTTCTGTTCGAACCCGCTGTAAGTGTGGACGACATACCACTTCATTCCCTCGGCTGCGTCACCTTGCTCGGAAGACGCTTCGACTGCTTTCGTGTCGGAGGGATTCGTGTCTGAAGGTTCGCCGTTTTCCAATTTCTCTTCTTTGCTCACGGTTTCTTGCTTCCTAGCTATGCAATAAGTAGCTAATCATTTTTCCGAAAGCGACGTCGAAGATAGCTATGACGCCGCTTGCAAAAAGGACACAACCTAGCACTACTATCGTAGATTTCACAACATCTTCGCGGGACGGCCACGTTACTTTTCTAAGTTCGCTGACGACCTCATCTAGGAACGTATTCACTTTCTTGTTCCAAAGGAGCCCAAGAAACAAAATCGACCCCGCTACTACCGGCACGAGCTCTCGGATAAGAGCAAAATTGGGCATCTTTCGCACTTGGTAAAAACCCACGAAAAGAGCTTGAAGCCCTTGCCTGGTCAGAAACCAAAGCGCCATGCTTCCAATGACGTAACTCGCGATAATCGTTTTCCGGTTGTCCATAACCTGCCTCGAATCGGTGCCCCGAATCATTTGCCCCAAAAATCGTTAAAGTTCAATAGTTCTCAGGGCTCTATTGCAAAATAGGTTGGCAGGCCAGGTCGGATTCGAACCGACAACCCACGGATTTGGAATCCGTTGCTCTACCAATTAGAGCTACTGACCTACAAAAGCCCAGGAAACTTACTTTGTTTCCTTGTGGGCAGTGTGTTTGCGGCAATTCCGGCAATGCTTCGTCAACTCAATACGTTCGTTGTGCTTAGACTTGTTCTTCGAAGTCGTGTAGTTGCGCCGTTTGCACTCAGTGCATTCCATCGTAATAATCGTTTGCATGCTTACTCCAAAATCTCTGTCACGACACCCGCGCCGACGGTACGACCGCCTTCACGGATAGCGAAACGGACTTCTTTTTCCATAGCGACAGGAGAAATGAGTTCCACTTCGCCTGCGACGTTATCTCCCGGCATGACCATTTC
>JANPJT010000251.1:0-9577 GCA_031425635.1 Pseudomonadota bacterium | reverse complement strand
CCCGAACATACAGAACACAGTAAGGCAGCGATCCATCCCAGGAAGGGGAAAGCATCTTTTTGAACTGCTTGAGAGAAAAACCTTTCGGCAAGTAATGCGTGTTTGCGTTTTGGATCACGCTCCACTGGCTAGAAAACTCTTGCCGCATCAGCGGCGTGCTGACATCCACCACCAGGGTTTTGACGCCTTGCCACTGTGCCGCTTCAGGCAAAAAGACGGGCAACTCCTCCAAACAGCGCGTGCACCAGGTGGCCCAAGGGTGCACCAAAGTGCAAGGGCCCTGGAGGCTCTGCTGCAGTTCTTTTGCCTGCATAGGCTCGAAACTCGCCGCAGCGGTGAAAACCCAGAGACAACCTAGGAACCAGTACTTCCCAATAGGCGGCATATCCGCTAGTTTACCACGCAAATAAGGATGGAAAAAATGGGCGGAACAAACCCCTACATCAAGGAACCCGAAGTGAAAAAGCCAGTCGATAAGTTTGAAGTGCGAGTGGAGGGCCTGGAAAAGCCCATTTTGGTGGACCCTTCCAAGCTGCCCTACGGCGACACCGGTTTGCCCGGTAGCCTCCTAGACATTCTGCTGCACGCGGGAGTCGAAGTGGACCACGCTTGCGGCGGCGTTTGCGCTTGCGCGACTTGCCACGTTTATGTGACCGAAGGCGCAAGCTCTTGCTCTGCGGCTGAGGAGTCAGAAAATGACATGCTCGACATGGCGCCGGACCTCAAACCCAATTCTCGCCTTGCCTGCCAGTGCGTACCAGACGGCACCTCGAACCTCGTGGTTCAAGTACCGAGCTGGAATCGAAACTACGTACGAGAAGGTAACTGAGCGCCGAGTGGGGGGATCGGGTGCGCAGCGGTGGCCTCGATCACTTCGCTAAAAAATTCTCTCAGCGAAACCTCTGCAGTGCAGCGGTCTTTCACGTGCTTTGCGTTCTCTTCAGAAATGCGCAAAAGCTCGCTGTGGGGCAAGCTTTGCGCTGTTCGAATGGCAGCGCACAATCCATCGACGTCGCCGTGCTCGGCATGGAACCCCACCACACTTTTTGAAATAAGATCGGCAACATGGCTTTGCTTTGGCCCTATAAACGCAAACGGGGTGCCGGTGCTCAGAACCCCATATACTTTGGAAACGTGCAGGAGGCCCGAAAGCGGGTTGCCCATCACCACCAAGTGAAGGTTTGCTGCGGAAAATAGCTCAGAAAGCTGGGCCCTCGGCTGGTGAGGGAGCTGCAGGATATTGGAAAGCCCCTCCTGTTCTTTGAAAAGGGAAACACCTTTTGCGCGAAGCCCTCCCCCCACGAAGAGGAAAAGAACGCTTTTATCGTCCCGAAACCGTTTTGCTGCTTCAAGCACGGTATCTAAAGGGTGGGCAATCGAGTGGTTTCCCGAAAACAAGACAACAAAACGCTCCCGGATCCCGTGCCTCAACTTAAACCTTTCACCCAGCTCCGCAGAAGCTCGGGCCGTTTCCTGGAGGGGCCAAGGCGGCGCGACCACGACGTTTTGGGGCTTCACTCCGTGGAAAAGAACCCGTTCCCGCATCCATCGATCGAGCACCACCACGTGGCGGCTGCTCCGCAGCGACCAACGGAGCGCCACGGTCAAGAGACGGCCGAAAACCGATTCTGGCTCTAAATAGCCCACAGCAAAAGCAATGTCGGGGTTCAAATCCATCACCCACTGAACTGCCTTTCCACCCCTGAGGCGGCAAAAAAGCACCGCCAACACGCCAATGAGAGGGGGGGAAGTAAATGCGACCACCACATCTTGCCGCGGGAAAAAAAGGAGTTTAGCGAAAACACTGAGTTCGAAACTTAAGCCATCGACTAATCGGTACCAAAAGCTCCCTCGTCCAAGCCCAGTGCACCAAACGCGGACAACTTGAGCGCCCGCTACCCTTTCAGAGGGCGGGTGAAGCTTTTTCGAATCGTAGTAAGCCCGCCGGCTTGCGAGGACCGTCACCGAACACCCCCGCGCTTTTAAGAGCCTAGCAAGGTCAAGGAGCTGCTGCGCAGTTGCGGCTTCGTCGGGGTAGAAGGTCTGATTGAGAAGAAGGACTCGCATTCTATATGCGCCATAGTCTCATTCTTTCTTAAGTACCCATAGCCGCGATGCGGCCTTGGGGTCGACCTCAGCTCGTTTGGTGAAATTCTGTCGAGTGAAACGCGACAAAATTTAGTTGCGAGGGCAGGCGACGGTAGGGAGGCGCGCTTTAAAATTGAAGTTCTCATCGTGCGGGGGGTGGTGGCATTCAGTGCAGCTCGCCTCTTTCACTTTTCCCACCCGCTTGAAACCGGGCCCAGGGTGGCCTGCGCGGTTACCATGGCAATTTTCGCACTGAACCCCCATGTGCAAAGACTCTAGTTTGCCTTCGCTCTGCCACTCCCTGACTTTGGAATGGTAGCGCTTTTTGAGTTTTTGGTACCTGTCGGGCTGCGTGCGAGAATCCAACGCAGTCTGGCTGTCCTCAGCAAAGACTTCTTTCATCCACTTTTCTACGAAGGGCTCTTCGCCTTTTTGCCTCTCTTCTTGCCCCACAAGTCTCACGGGTTCGGTGATACGAGTAAAACCTTTCGCGTCTCCGAAGCCGACGCTATGGCAAGCAACGCACTCAGGGTTGAAATGCTCGTTTCGAGCGAAAAGAACGAGGTACGCTGATGCGTGCTTTGTACCTTCCCAAAAGTCGTGCTGCTTGGTGTGGCAGCTTCGGCATTTGCCTGCCTGCGCGACGAAGCTTCCTGGGGTTTTCCCCCGATCGCTTCGGCCCGCGGCGGAAAGCGCTTTTTCTCTCGTTCTGTTTGTGAACGCTTTGGTCAAAGCGGTTGTACGGTTCTCTTTTGCCCACTCGGGAGTGAGCTCTACTTCGATCGCCGATTTTTCTTTTCCCGATCCAAGATCCCACTCGGAGTGGAGCACTGTTTTTCCGCCCGTCTGCACCGGCGCCGCCACCACAAAGCTAAACCCGAGTTCTTTTGCCAAAACCATCTCCGCGGACGAAGCCACCACTGCAGCGCTCAACGGCGTTTTCTTTCGAATTTCGCTGAGTGCTCCGAGAAGCGCTGCCTTCGGCTCGCGCGCTTTGGCCAGACCCGGCGACAGAGCCGTCAGGCCGAGGAGGCTCCCTGAAAAATCCAAGAAGAAGTGCGAAGGGTACTCCAACTCTCCGCTCCCCTTCTCAAGGTTGGCCGAAATCGCTTTTGCGCCGCTTTTGGCGAGGAGCGCGTCGAGTGCGGCTTTGCCAAGCGCCAAGTCCTTGGGCCCTGGCACAAAGGCCTGGACTCCCCACAGGCGGTAGGCGCTTGCAATGAGCTCAGCCCGCTCGAGGGCCGACGCATGGCGGCTCGGAGGAAGCACCGGTAGCTCGAAAAAACTATTTCCTGAGTCGACTAAGAGCTTTAACCCGCCTTGCTTGTCCAGAAACGTTCCTAGACGGCCAAGGCCTCCCAGTTGAACACGGGGGCAACCGCAAGGTTCGATTTCTCCGGAGCGACCCCCCAAAGAAAAAACCGAAAGCGATGGTTTAGCCTGAACGGCTGCACAAAAGGACGCTAAAAAGAGCAAGCACCTTACCATCTTCGGAAAATTGTAGCACGACCGCACGGCTTGGCTTTCCTTTCTCGTTCCAGTACCCTAAAGCGATGACACGCACCTTGCCATGGTTCTTTTTGTTGGCCTGCTTACTCACAAGCTGCAGCCGAACCGGCCTGCGCCCTGCTGAAGAACAGGTCCTTGCGAAAGTGAACGGAGATCCTGTCCTGGCCTCCGAATTTTTGGTGAACTTTACTCAGTTAAAAGCCGGTCAGGATGAGATTTCTCAAACCAACCCGAAACTCATGGGGCCGCTTAAGTCTCGGGCCTTGAATGAAGTCGTTATTCTCGCGCTGCTGAAGCGCGAAGCGGCGAAAAAACAACTCCGCATCGCGAAAGAAGAAGTCGAAGGGCGGCTCTCCAATTGGAAAGATGGGTACCCTCCCGGGGGCTTCGAAGAAATGTTGCGCAAGCAAAACACGACGGAAGAGTTTCTGCGCAAGCGGATATCAGACCAGCTCCTCGTGGAGAAATTGACGGAAACTCTTTTTGGCATGGAAACCATGGTTTCCGATGAAGAAATGCAGGCTTACTACAAGCAGCACCAGCAGGAGTTCTTCAGGCCCGTCCGCATCCACGCGCTCCAAATCGTCGTGCCTACCCAAGAGGAGGCCGCCAAAGTGCGGCAAGAAATCCTTGCGGGGCAAATTACTTTTGAGTCCGCTGCACGAAAGTACTCTCTGAGCCCCGATGCGGCAAAGGGAGGCGATCTCGGCTTCTTTTCAAAAAACGAAAAGATCTCGGCTTTTAATAAAGCTTTCTCGCTTACTGTGGGGGAACTCTCCGCCCCTATTGAAAGCCCGTACGGCATCCATTTACTCAAAGTCGTCGACAAACAGCCGCCCAAAAAGCTTGCTTTTCAAGAGGCGAAGGACGAAGTCGTAAGAGCTATCAAAAAACAGAAAGAAGTCGCCATCTACAAAGAGTGGGTGACGAAAATGCTGAAAGACAGCGAGATTTACCGAAATGAAGCCCTTTTTGCCAGTATTCTTTAGCCCCTTCCTCCTGTGTTTGCTTCTGTTAGCCCCTGCCAACGCATTGGGAAAACGGACAGTCCTAGATAAGAGCATTGTGACGGTGAATAACGACATCGTCTTGGAATCGGACATCGAAGCGTTTCGCAAAAAAGCCAAGTCGAAAAACTTCCAGGACCTTTTCGGCGGCTTGGATCCCAAAAAACTGGAAGGCCGAGACACGGTGCTGCAGCTCCTAGTGGAAGAAAAAATCCTCGACCAGCAGGTAAAAAAACTCGAGCTTACGGTGACGGACACCGAAGTGGATCGGCACATCCGCACTATCATCGAGCGCAATGGGATCAACGAAGGCCAGCTAAAAGCCCGGCTGAAGGACCTCGGAACGACCATGGCGGAGTACCGCGAAGGGATCAAGCGCCAGCTCGAAAGGCGCAACCTTGTCGAGCGCGAAATCAAGCCGATGATGGAAGTGTCGGATGAAGAAGTTCGCCATTTTTTATTGCGCAATGGCGGAACCTCCGGAATGGGCCACCGCTACGAACTTGCCCACATCCTGATCACGACAAAAGGAAAACAGGGCGAAGCCCGAGCCAAAAAGGTCCTGGCGGAGGCCATCGCAAACCCTTCCAATTTCGCTTCGCTCGCAAAGGACTTCTCGGACGATGCTGCCACGAGCGCAACGGGGGGCGGCCTTGGAATGCTTTCCATCGACTCCATGGCGTCTGAATTCCGCGAAGCAGCCAGGAAAACGGAGCCGGGTCGGGTCTTCCCGAAAGTCATTCGAACCCCGGGGGGCTTTCATCTTTTGAAAGTACTCAAGAGCGAAGCCCTTTCTTTCGCGGATTTGCCTGAGGAAACCAAAGCGCAAGTTCGAAACCAAGTCATGTCGCAAGAGCTTGAGAAAAAAATGTCCCTTTGGATAGAGCGCAAGAAAAACGAAGCGCATATCCGACTTTCGGACACAAAAAAGGACGAGAAAAGTGGTGGTTAATCGCGCGGTCTTTAGAGAATACGATATCCGCGGCGTTGCCGACACGGACTTCGCCGACGCTGCGATGTCTCCCTTGGGAAAAGGGATCGGGACTTACCTCCGAGAAAAGGGCGCAGTGCGCACAGTGGCCGTGGGGCGCGACTGCCGGGTTTCATCCGTACGGATTAGCAACGCGCTAAAGCGCGCTTTGAGTTCCTGTGGCCTACGGGTGATCGATGTGGGCCTGGTACCGACTCCGCTCCTTTACTTCGCAACGCAGCACTTGCGTACCGATGCGGGGATCATGGTTACGGGAAGCCATAATCCGCCTGAATACAACGGATTCAAAATCGCGCTCGGGTCGGGAACTCTATACGGAGATCAGATCCAAGAAATCCGTTCTTATTGCGACTCTGGAGCTTTTGCGGCGGGAGACGGGTCTGAAGAAACTGCCCAGGTCGAGGAAGCCTACTACCAAAAGATCGTTTCAGACATTGCGCACCCTTTAAACCTCAAAGTCGTTGTTGATAGCGGCAACGGTATGGGCGGGATTGTGGGACCCGAACTGTTTCGTCGGCTAGGGTGCGAAGTCATCGAACTTTTCTCCGAGCCCGACGGTACTTTCCCGAACCACCACCCAGACCCCACGGTGGCGGAAAACCTAGTGGAGTGTATCAAAGCCGTGAAAGCGCACGGGGCTCAGGTAGGTGTCGGTTTTGACGGAGACGCCGATCGGATTGGTGCGGTAGACCCTTCGGGGCGTCTTATTTATGGAGATGAGCTATTAGCGCTTTATGCGCGCGAAGTGCTCGAAAAGATTCCGGGCGCGACGGTTATCTCCGACGTAAAAGCATCGCACCGGCTTTTCGAAGACATCGCCAAACACGGCGGCAAGCCCTTGATGTGGAAAACGGGGCACAGCCTCATCAAAGCAAAAATGAAAGAGGTTGGGTCGCCACTCGCGGGAGAAATGAGCGGCCATGTCTTTTTTAAAGACCGCTACTATGGTTTTGACGACGCGATTTACGCAGCCGCTCGCCTTTTTGAGCTTTTGGCCAAACACGGGGCAAGCCCCGCCGAGCTCCTTTCCGACATGCCTCCTTCCTTTTGCACTCCAGAACTTCGAGCGGACTGCCCCGATGCTTTCAAATTCGAAGTGGTGGCAGAAGCCCGTCGGGATCTGGAAGCAATGGGCTTAAAAGTGAACCCTATTGACGGGGCACGGGTCGACTTTGGCGACGGGTGGGGGCTTGTGAGGGCGTCAAACACGCAGCCAGTTTTGGTGTACCGGTTTGAAGCGACGACTGAAAAACGGCTGGCTGAAATCCAAACCCTTGTAGAAGGAGTCGTTCTTCGGCGCCTCAAGGACCGGCGTTAGCGGGGCTTTTTTGGCATCAGAGATTACAGTCAAAGGCGCTCGCGAGCACAATTTAAAAAGTGTGTCGGTAACGATTCCCCGAAACCGCCTGGTTGTGTTCACAGGGCTGAGCGGCTCGGGAAAGTCTTCGCTCGCATTTGATACGATTTATGCCGAAGGCCAGCGCCGTTATCTCGAGTCATTGTCAGCGTACGCCCGACAGTTCATGGAACAGATGCGAAAGCCCGATGTGGATAGCATCGACGGGCTTTCGCCTTCTATTTCCATAGAACAGAAGAACATCAGCAAGAACCCTCGCTCCACCGTAGGGACCGTTACGGAAATTTACGACTATCTGAGATTGCTTTACGCGCGAGTGGGGACTGCCCGCTGCTATAGCTGCGGCAAATCCATTCAGACGCAGACGGTATCTCAAATCGTTGAGCAGATTTTTCTGCTCCCCCAGGGGACACGGTTCTCTGTCCTCGCACCTGTGGTCCGCGGGAAAAAGGGGGAGTACCAGAAAGAGATTTCCGAGTTTCGAAGCAAAGGGTTTGTGCGCGCTCGGATTGACGGAAAAGAAGTGGCTCTGGCGGAGCCGCTCCATTTAAAGAAAACGCTTAAACACGACATCAGTATTTATCTCGACCGCTTGGTTTTAAAGCCGGGAATCGAGTCTCGTTTAGCTGAAGCGTTGGATCTCGCTAGCTCACTCTCAGGGGGCCTAGCGGAAATTGAAACGAGTATTGACCCAAACCCTCGGATTTTCTCGACCCGATTTGCCTGCGCAGAGTGTGGGACGAGCTTTGCGGAAATTGAGCCTCGGGGCTTCTCTTTTAATAACCCACAAGGGGCTTGCCCCGATTGCAACGGGCTCGGGTCACTGCCGGCTTTTGATCCGGAACTGATTGTCCCGGTCCCTTCGCTATCGCTTAGAGAAGGCGCTATCGCAGCGTGGTCCGATCGTACCAAAGCTTGGCAGGAGAAAATCCTTTCCACTTTGGCAGAGTCATTTAAATTCAGTTTAGACGACCCATGGGAAAACCTTCCCGCTTCCGTCCAAAAGAAAATTCTTCATGGTGCGGGGGATGAAGAGCTCAATTTTGGCGCTAAAGGAAAAGGCGGCTTCCATACGTTCCGGCAAAAATTTGAAGGAGTTATCCCCCAGCTCACTGAGAAACTTAAAAAGGGAGCGACTCGGTTTGATGAAGAAGAGCTTTCTGCGTTCTTGAGCCACCAAAACTGCACCCATTGCAATGGGACTCGTTTAAAACCCGAAGCGCTTGCGGTCACGGTAGGGGGCAAGAACATTGCCGAGGTCGGGGCGCTTGCGATCGACGATTGCTTGCTCTTTTTGGAAAAGGTGGAAGTACCCAAAGCGATGTCTCCGATCGCTGAGCCCATACTCAAAGAGATCCTGTCTCGTTTGGCGTTTCTTCAAAATGTCGGGCTTTCGTACTTATCGCTCTCCCGCTCTGCCGCCACTCTTTCGGGAGGCGAAGCCCAGCGCATTCGTTTGGGCACGCAGATTGGATCCAGTCTGGTAGGGGTGCTCTATGTGCTCGACGAGCCAAGCATAGGGTTGCACCAGCGCGACAACGAAAAGCTGATTCGGACTTTGCAACTACTGCGCGATCAAGGCAATTCCGTGATCGTGGTCGAGCACGATCAGGACACGATCGAAGCAGCGGATTTTGTCGTCGATATCGGTCCCGGCGCGGGCAAGTTGGGCGGGGAAATTGTCTTCCAAGGAACGCCCGATGAACTGAAGAAAAACGCTTTTAGCCTCACTGGCCAGTACTTAAGCGGCTCAGTGGCGATTGAGGTGCCGAAAGTCCGCAGGCCTCTGGATCCAAAGCGCGCGATAAAAGTGCGGGGGGCTTCCAAAAACAATCTAAAGAATGTCGATGTTACTATCCCTTTAGGCCTCTTTGTGTGCGTCACGGGCGTTTCGGGATCGGGAAAAAGCACGCTTGTCATCGACACCGTGATGGTGGGTCTCCAAGCCCTGCTCGCCAAACGCGGCCTACCCCCGGGGCTTGCCAAAGAATTTACCGGGGTCGAAAACCTCGACAAGATCGTTTACGTCGACCAAAGCCCTATCGGCAGAAGCCCCCGGTCCAACCCCGCGACGTACACTGGCCTGTTTACCGATATTCGCACTCTGTTTGCTGGCCTGCCCGAGTCTCGGGCGAGGGGCTATAACATCAGCCGCTTTTCTTTTAACGTTCCAGGGGGACGGTGCGAAGCCTGTTCCGGAGACGGGCAACTCAACGTTTCGATGAGTTTTTTGCCCGACGTTTACATCCAATGTGAAGTCTGTCGGGGCTCCCGTTACAACCGTGAGACTCTGGAAGTTCTCTACCGCGGTAAAAACATCAGCGATGTGTTGAACATGCCGATTGAAGAAGCCGCAGATTTTTTTGAACGGGTACCTCCACTGCGGCTTAAATTCCAAACGCTTCGCGAAGTGGGGCTGGGGTATGTGCACATTGGGCAAAGCGCAACGACCCTCTCGGGGGGCGAAGCCCAGCGCATTAAGCTAAGCCGCGAACTCACTCGCCGGGGTACTGGAAAAACGATCTACATTCTAGACGAGCCCACGACGGGCCTGCATTTTGACGACGTCAAAAAGCTGATTTTGATCCTCCAAACGCTTGTTTCGCAAGGCAACACGGTAGTGGT
>JANPJT010000250.1:0-4380 GCA_031425635.1 Pseudomonadota bacterium | reverse complement strand
TGTCGGGGGCGAAGCCGATCCGTTTAGCGTCGAGTTCTGCGGGGGAACCCATTTGGTAGGCTCTTCGCTCCTTGAAATCGGAGTGCTCAAAATCTTGTCCGAGTCCTCGGTGGCAAGCGGCGTCCGCCGGATTGAAGCCGTCACGGGAGACACCGCTATCGGGTTTTTAAACGAGCGGCATGGCGCCCTGCGCCGCATCGAGCAAATGCTCGGGACTTCCGATGCGGCAACCAAAATCCAGTCGCTTCAAGTAGCCTCCCAAGCGCTCCAAAAGACGGTGGATAAACTCCAGCTCCAGGTAGCTCAGGGGAATGCTTCCGGAACGGGCGGGCAGATTTGGGATAAAGCCCAGAGTGTGGGGAATTTTAAGCTCGTAATGGAACACCTCCCTGCAGTGAACGCCAAAGTCTTGCGCACGCTGGTTGACCAAGTGCGCGATAAACTAAAAACCGGCACGGTGGTGGTGCTTGCGAGCTCCGATGAAGGCAAAGTCAGTCTTTGCTTAGGGCTGACACCGGACCTCACTTCAAAGTACAATGCATCTACGCTCATTCAGCCCTTAGCCAAAGGTTTGGGGGGGACCGGCGGCGGAAAGCCCGATTTTGCGCAAGCGGGCGGGGCAGATCCGGCGCTGATTGAAAGTGCCTTCAATGAGTTTCGTACCCGGCTTTCGACTCTTTAGGAAGGGGACCCGTCAATGGACACTCTCGACCGGTACGTAGTGCGCGAGACGCTCGTGTACTTAGTCCTTATCCTTTTAGGCCTTGCCGTCCTTTTTTTGGGAATCGATTTTCTTTCGAATTTCTGGCGCAGCAACCAGCCCCTTTCGAGCGTTGCGTTGACGTACTATTACCGACTCCCTTCAGCGATCCAACTTTTTGTGCCCGTGGCCTGCTTGATGGCCACCATCCTCGTTCTGACGGGCATGTCGAGGCAGAATGAAGTGCTGGCACTTTACGCGAGCGGCGTGAGCACTTTAAGGCTCCTATCGACCTTTGTGGCGCTCATTGCCACCGTGAGCGCAGTGAGCTTTCTGGCGCTCGATTCCATTGTGCCGGTGTTCGCCCGAAAACAGATTTTGGTGGCAAGGGGCCTCGATCCTTCTTCTAGTGAAAACTTAGCCTCTTTCAACCGGAGTAATTTTTGGTACCGCAGTGGCCGTCTTGCTTACAATGTAGGGCAGTTTGTGCCGCAAACGGAGACTCTGCAGGATTTAAAAGTTTACCTTTTCAGCAATTCCTTTTACTTGCTCGAGCGCATTCAAGCCAAGGAAGCGACTTACGAAGACGGAGATTGGGTGCTTCGGGATGGGACTATCGTGACTTACCCTCCGGATAGCCGCTACCCTTTAACGATCCCGTTTAAAACCAAACGGAAAGTCATTCCCGAAAAACCAGCGGACTTTAAAACTTTGGAAGTCCGAGACGACACGATGAAGCTGCGCGATCTCCGCCAGTATATTTCCAGAAATAGGCAATACGGGATGGATACGACCAGCCAGCAAGTTAGCTACCACGAGCGAATCGCGCTGGTTTTCACTCCGCTTATTTTGATTTTTTTAAGCTTCCCCTTTGCCATTAAACCGCTCAAGACCCATTCCACGGCCAAAAGCGTAACTTTTTGTTTTGCCGTCGTCTTTCTTTACCTTCTGGCTTCCAAACTGAGTATTTCGGTAGGCAAGGGGGGGCACCTAAGCCCCTGGTTTGCCGCTTGGGCGCCTAACCTTGCGTTCTTGGGGCTGTCCTCGTTTCGTTTGATGAGGGGCTAATGCTTTTAAAAGTGCTCACTTACCCCCATCCGGGCCTCAAAGAGCGTTCGGTGCCCGTGGTCGATTTTGGCCCGTCCCTGCACGAGCTGCTGGATAACTTGCGAGACACCATGAGGGACCTCAACGGGATTGGCCTGGCGGCCCCCCAAGTAGGTAAGCCGGTAAAAGCTTTTGTAGTGGATTTAGGTGAGCAGCTCCACGAGTTTATCAACCCCGAAATAGTGGAAAAATCAGGGCGGATTTCGTTTGATGAGGGGTGTTTGAGCTTTCCGGGGCTATCTGAAACAGTAGCACGGCCGAAGTTTGTCACTATCCGCTATCAGGACCGTCATGCTATAAAGCGCACGCTCGAAGCGCAGGGACTTTTAGCGGTAGCGATCCAGCATGAGGTTGACCACTTAGAAGGCGTTTTGTTTATCGACCGAATTCCCTTCCTTCGAAGGTTTTTTACAAAGCGGAAGTTTCGGAAGGGTTAAGTCGTGAGAATCATTTTTTTAGGTTTCTTGGCGTGCTTAGCCGCCTGCACGAGTCTTCGGCGTCAGGCAGAGTCTTTTATGGAAAAAGGCGCTTACCGAGAAGCGATTTCCACTTTTGAAGAAGCGTTAAAAAAAGATCCCTCCGATGCAGAAGCTCGAGAAGGCTTATCCAAAGCCCAAAACCGATTTCTAGACAAGCGGCTCATCGAAACCCGCATGGCAAATTTGGCCGGCAATTCGCGGCTGGCGCTCGACATCCTTTTGGAAGTAGCGCAGCTGGAAGCGAAGTGGAATTTTTTCCCCAAAGGCAAATTGGGCGGAACCCAGGAAGAAGAAGCGTCGGAAAGTTTCCGTTTCCTTGAAAAAGAGGTTGCCCGCGCTTCAAAATCCAACCGGCCGCTTTCTGCGCTTTACCTTCTCACACACTACGCCCCCATCTTTTCAGGCGCGCTTTCGGGAAGCCACAAGAGCCTAGTGCGCTCCGCACAGAGCCGGGGTGAAAAACAATGCCGCGAACTTTCGCGCACCGAACGAAAAGACAAACCTTACTTCTCGGTTTTTGTCCGCAAAGTTTGCACTGCGTGGGGGACGCCGGTGGTGGGCAAAGCTTTGGATTCCAAAGCAAAAAATTCAGGGCTTTACCGCGGTGTTCGCGTGGTTTCTTTTATCGAAGGCCTTGCCCCAACCTCGCTGTCGGCGCTCAAGACTCGACTTGAAAAAGCATTTGAAGCCACTCCCTGGTTTTCCGCAGGGTCGGAGGCAACGCTGCCTCTCACGCTTAGAGGGCACTTTGTGAAGCGGCAAAGCCGAGTTCCCGAAGAGCGCACGCACGGCTACACCGAAAAAGTCCCTTACACGCACTACGAAACCGTCGACAAAGAAGTAAGGTCGGGCCCGGGCTTGAAAACAACGACGGTCAAAGTCCAAGAACCAGTGACACGGTACAGGGAAGTGCCGCGTTTCCAAGTGTACAACGGCTGGAACGTGACGCAGGAAATTGCCCTGCTCTCTGAGGGGACTTTGGAGCTCGGGCGCCAAAGCCGCGATCTTCGGATCGAAGAGCGATCGGTGCGGAAAGGATTTGAACACCAGTGGAATCTTCCGGCGATTGGGCTCGTGCCGGAAACATTGCATCTCGAAAACCCAGAAACTTGGTTCATTGCACAAAGCGAAAAGCTCGCAGAGAACCTTCGAGACAGCGCTAATGAGTTTTGGATTAGGGAGTACTGCAACCCAAACACTTCGGAGCCCACATTGCTAGGCACCGGCGAAACAGTGCACCGCTGCTTGCGGGGTAATTTCAGCGAGCCACCGCGTTTTGCCAACCAGTGGTACGAGCATTTCTTTGGCGTGTCTGTGGTAGAGGCCGACGAGCTCCTGAACTTTGCGGATATTTAGGGTTCTACTTTCTTTTCTAAAGACGCATAAATGAGGACCTTGATCGCCACTTTTTTGCTGGTGCTGAAGAATGGTACAGACAAAGCCGTTTTGTTTTAGGCGCTTACGACACGCTCGAGAATATTGTCTACGAGATCGACGAATGAGTGATTGGTGACGAAGGTCCATTACTTTGACAGGCAGTCGTATTTTTGCAGCTAAACCATGCCATTTCAATTAGTTGCCTAATTATGCCGTAACCAGCCTCAGGGCTGGCAAACAGATTGCAAATTCCTACAATATAATTCTAACCACCAACTTGGGGGCTCACTTGATTCCTAAACTTACATTACTGTTGTTCATTGCAGTTACTTCGTCGCAATCTGCCTTTGCCGAACGAATTATTTTTGACTCAATTATTGTTCAGTCAACTTATTCCGTGAATAAACGGACTATCACTGACTTTGGCGGCCAAGCGCGTATCCCTAAAGGAGCTCCGGGTGAGTATGGATTAGCGATCGATCACGCTGCTTCTCCCGCGCTGATAGTGAAACACTGCCAAGACATGGCGGCGCTCATGATGACAACGCCCAATAAGTTCGCCCTTTTTATAGACTACTCGCTTTCGGGGGATGGTTTAGGCATCCTTCAGAAATGCACTATCAATATCAAGCCGGTTCCAGTCCCGCCAAAAAAATAGTGATAACAATCTTTGAAGCGATTCAAAAGCGCTGGTTCCGACAGCGTGGGCACCCAGTA
>JANPJT010000249.1:0-7356 GCA_031425635.1 Pseudomonadota bacterium | reverse complement strand
GGTTTTTGAAAGCTTCATCAAGAGGTTCTTACAATGATTGTGACTATGGAAGACAAACAAGCGCCTCACTTTGGGCTCATCCACCCCGAGTTTGAGATTTTAGTCCGAAGGATCATCGAAACCGTAGAGAAGGAAAAGCTGACTGAGCTCCGCAGAGATTTTCACACGCGGCTTAGGCTCACGCTTACCCAACCTGATAGTTCGGATCTGATTGAAGACCTTTGGGATTTTTTCTATGACTGGTGTGTTTTCGAGCAGCAGCTCCCTGAAATGCTTGGCTCTCTGACGGCAGAGGAGCGGTCGCATTGGAACCATGTGCACGGTGGAAACACCCGCAGTATTTTTTCGGTCAGCCGCGCTTGGGACTCGGGGTTGAAGCTCAAAGATCTTTATAGCGGTAAAAGCTACCAGGTCCCGAAAACACAGACCAGCGACTACTTGGGGATCTCGCGGGGGGACATGATTGAAGGCCGCCTCATTGCAAAGGATCTCAACCCCAAGAATGGGTTTAGCTTCATCCGCCGCCCTTCTTACCACTTGGAGTTGGTGCACCCCTACATCAAAACTAAAGTGAAGCAATTTCGAAAGTCACAAGATTACTCTTCGTACCAGTCGTGGCTCTGGCTCTTAGTCGGAATGTACTTAAAGCACCGCATTTACCCACAAATGCCGATTGAGAAGATTTACGACGATACAAGTCGGATATAGAGGCGATGCCGAAACGTACTGACATTCAGAAAATCATGATCCTGGGCTCTGGCCCGATTATTATTGGGCAAGCTTGTGAGTTTGACTACTCGGGAACCCAAGCTTGTAAAACGCTCCGTGAAGAGGGGTATGAAGTCGTCTTGGTGAATAGCAACCCCGCGACGATCATGACCGATCCCGAAGTGGCGCAGCGGACCTATATTGAGCCTTTGCGAGCGGACTACGTTGAAGACGTGATACGCAAAGAGAGACCCCAGGCCCTCCTTGCCACCATGGGTGGGCAGACTGCGCTGAACCTGGCCGTCGCGTTATACAAAACAGGGGTGCTAGAGAAGTATGGGGTGGAGCTGATCGGCGCGAAAGTACGTTCCATCGAGCTGGGGGAAAACCGCGAGCTTTTCAAAGGCGTGCTGGACCGCTGCGGTGTGGGCTACCCGCAGTGCGGTATTGCTACCAACCTGGCCGAAGCAAAAGCCGTTTCTGAAAAAGTGGGATTCCCTTGTGTGATCCGGCCCTCTTTCACGATGGGCGGGACGGGGGCTAGCGTTGCGTACAACGCCGAGGAGTTTGTGGTTGAAGCCATTCGTGGCTTAGAGTCCAGCCCTGTTTCTGAAATCCTGATCGACGAATCGGTGCTCGGTTGGAAAGAGTTTGAGCTCGAGGTAGTGCGCGATTCAAAAGACAATTGCGTGATCGTCTGTTCCATCGAAAATCTGGACCCCATGGGGATCCACACCGGTGATAGCGTTACCGTTGCACCTGCCCAAACGCTCACGGATGTCGAGTACCAGATCATGCGAGATGCCGCCATTCGCATTATCCGAGAAGTGGGTGTGGATACGGGCGGGGCAAACGTGCAATTCGGCATAGAGCCGTCCACGGGTCGAATGGTTGCCATTGAAATGAACCCGCGCGTGTCGCGGAGTTCCGCATTGGCCTCCAAGGCGACTGGTTTCCCCATTGCCAAAGTAGCGACTAAACTCGCAGTTGGGTACACGCTCGATGAGGTAGCAAACGATATCACGAAGAAAACGCTTTCTTGTTTTGAACCAAGTATCGACTATGTAGTGACCAAAATTCCTCGGTTTGCTTTCGATAAATTCCCTCGTTCCGACGCGCGGCTTTCACCGTCGATGCGATCGGTCGGCGAAGTGATGGCTATTGGCCGCACCTTTTCGGAGAGTATCCAAAAAGCCATGCGGTCCCTTGAGAATAAAACGTGGGGCTTTCAGCCGGTTTCCGATCGCAGGCGTCTTCGTTCAGGCCAAACGTGGGCTGACGGCGTACGAAACTACCTGAAGAATGGGCGGCCCGATAGGCTGCTTTGGGTTGCTCAAGCGATCCGCGAAAGTATTTCCCTTGAGGAAATCCACGATATTACCAAAATAGATCCATGGTTCTTGCGGCAGTTGGACCGGATTGTAGCCACCGAAAAAGACATTGCACAATGGGCAGGTCGGCTGAGCGGCTTACCAGCGGAGACAATGCTCCAGTGGAAGCGTAAAGGGTTTTCCGATGCCGGGATCGCGCATTTTTGTGGCGCTTCGGAAACGGAAGTTCGCTCGCTGCGGCATCGACTCGGAGTTCGCCCGAGCTATAAAATGGTCGACACTTGCGCGGCGGAGTTTGAGTCAACGACTCCCTATCTCTACTCTACTTACGAACCCACCAGTGATCCGGTGGCTGACTCTGGCAAGGAAAAGATTGTCATTCTGGGCGGCGGGCCAAACCGAATTGGCCAAGGGATTGAGTTCGATTACTGTTGCGTTCAAGCGTCGCTCGCGCTGCGAGAAGAAGGCTTTGAAAGCATTATGGTCAATTGCAACCCGGAGACGATTAGCACTGATTATGATGTCAGCGATAAGCTCTACTTCGAGCCGCTTTTTTTAGAAGACATTATTGAGATCTTGGATAGAGAAAAGCCCAAAGCGTCCGTGGTCCATTTCGGTGGGCAGACGCCTCTGAATTTAAGCCGCAGCATTGCCGCCCTCGGCTACCCAATTCTGGGCACTTCGGCGAAAGCGATTGAGACCGCGAGTGACCGTGATCTGTTTCGAGCGCTCTGCTTGAAGCTCGGGATTGCTCAGCCAGAGAGCAAGATTGTGGTTCAACGGGAAGGCGCTTCGAAAGTGGCGGACGAACTGGGGTTCCCCTTGCTGGTTCGGCCATCCTTTGTCCTTGGCGGCGCCGGGATGGAAATTCTCTATAATGCGCGCGACTTCGAACGCTGGCTTTCTAAAGGGATCGAAGTGAGCCCTGCAAGCCCTTTGCTCATCGACCGATTCCTAAAAAACGCTGTCGAAGTGGATATCGACGCAATCTGTGACGGGGAAGACGTTCTTATTTGCGGCACACTCGAGCAAATTCAGGAAGCGGGGGTGCATTCGGGTGATTCCGCGTGCGTCCTCCCTCCCGCGACACTATCTCCGCTGTTAGTCGCGGAGCTTGAAAGGCAGACTAAGGAAACGGCTTTGGCATTGGGCGTGGTGGGCCTCATCAACATCCAGTTTGCGATCGAAAATAACTTTATTCTCGTTTTGGAAGTGAACCCGCGCGCTTCTCGCACGGTGCCTTTTTCTAGCAAAGCGTGTGGCGTTTCCTTTGCGTCGCTAGCGATGAAAATTATGCTCGGCCGAAAGCTTTCGGAGTTTAAATCCAAGCGGCTAGAGAAAGGCCTCATTTACGTTAAGGAAGCGGTTTTTCCTTTCAACCGGTTCCCTGGGACCGACACGGTTTTAGGCCCCGAAATGCGCTCAACGGGCGAGGTCATGGGGGTGGGGCGAAACTTTGCCGAAGCGTTTGGCAAAGCCATGCTCGGGGCTGGGTTTCGTTTGCCAAAAGAGGGAAGGGCCTTTCTTGGCGTGAAAGACGACGATAAGCCGCTGCTCGTGCCCATCGCAAAGCAGCTGATTGAAGCGGGTTTTGAGCTCATCGGTACGCGAGGGACGTGTGATTACTTAGCTAAGGCCGGCTTCAAAATCACGGCGGTAAACAAAGTGAATGAAGGCCGACCGCACATCGTGGATCGGATAAAAAACGACGAAGTACAGCTAGTTATCAATACTTCCAATCTCGGAGTGCATGAGATTGGTGCGGCTTACGAATTACGGCGCGCGACAGTGATGCGCAACTTGTGCTACTTTACCACCCTCGCTTCGGCCCGGGCGGGTGTCCAGGCCATTGTTGAACAAAGGAAAGCGAAGTTCCAGACGTATTGTCTTCAGGAGAGGTCCGGTCATGAGTAGTGTTCCGATGACAGTCCAGGGAAAGCGAAAGCTCGAAGAAGAGTTGAAGCATTTGAAAACCGTAGAACGGCCAAAAGTCATTCAAGCCATTGCCGAGGCGCGAGCTCACGGAGATCTTTCCGAAAACGCAGAGTATGACGCTGCGAAAGAAAAGCAGTCTTTCGTTGAAGGACGAATCAAAGAAGTAGAAGACAAAATCGCGCGCGCGCAAGTCGTTGATGTCTCCGCTATTAAAACGGATAAAATCGTTTTTGGAGCCACCGTAGAACTTTTAGATGTCGATAATGATGAGAAAAAAGTCTTCCGGATTGTTGGCGTTGATGAAGCCGATGTCAAAGAAGGCAGGCTTTCCATCGAGTCTCCGGTAGCTCGTCAGCTGCTCAATAAAACAGCGGGCGACGCTGTGACGGTCCGGGTTCCCAAAGGCACGATTGAATACGAAGTGCTCAACGTAAAATATGAGTAGCTAGCCGGATGGAACTTTCGGATGCCATCAATTCTGTAAAGTATGTTGGCCCGAGTTTAGCAAAAGTCCTTTCCAAAAAAGGCGTCAAAACCATTGAAGACGCGCTCTACTTTTTGCCTAGAGCGTATGAAGACCGACGAAAGCTAACAGCGATCCGCGATCTACAAGCCGGGCAAGTGGCGACAGTGCTGGTGACCTCAGCCGGAGGCCGGGAAATCCGGCAAGGCAGACGCGCCCCGTCCCGCTTTGAAGCTACCGCGAGCGATTCTAGCGGGGGAATCCGTTTTTTTTGGTTTCGCTCCTACCCGTCGCTCAAAGAAGATTTCGCTAGCGGCAAGCGGATCCTGGCCCACGGTGAGGTGTCGTTTTTCGGCGGCTTTGCCCGAATGACCCACCCCGATTTTGAAGTGGTAAGTGAGACCCAAGGGGGTAAGCCAGTCCCCTCCTTCCACTTTGGAAGGATTGTGCCCATTTACAGTGAAACAGAAGGGCTGCACCAAAAGACAGTCCGAAAAGTGATTGCCCAAGTTTTGAAAGGTAGCCTGCCGCTGCTCGACGAGCCACTAGCCGAAGGCTTGAGAGCGCGCCTCGGCCTACCTTCGCTGCGGGAGAGTTTTGTTTCTTTGCACTTCCCCAAAGAGCTTCCCAACCCAGATCGCCCCGACTCCCATTTGCAGCGGGTGGTGTTTGAAGAATTTTTTGTGCTGCAGCTTGGCCTTGGGTTGAAAAAGAAAATGCGAGAGAGCTCGGTGGGCAGGCCGTTAGTGGACACTTCGGGAGTGGTAGGCGAGTTTGAAAAAGTGCTGCCTTTTTCTTTTACGGGCGATCAAAAAGACACGCTTGCGGAGGTTTTGCGCGATATGGCGCTTCCTCGAGCGATGAGCCGGCTAGTCCAGGGAGACGTGGGTTCTGGAAAAACGGTCGTGGCACTCGCTGCCGCTGCGGTTGCCGCCAGACAAGGCGTGCAAACTGCTTTGATGGCTCCCACCGAGGTACTCGCAGCCCAGCATTTTCGCACTGCTGAAAAGTACCTGGGCCCTTTGGGGATTTCCTGCGCTCTCTTTTCTCAAGGCGCCGCGAAGTCGACTCGGGACAGTGTGGCAGAGGGGAAAGTAAGCGTGGTGATTGGGACACACGCGCTCTTCCAGGCCAAGGTAAAGTTTAAGGATCTGGGCCTTGTGGTAGTCGATGAGCAGCATCGGTTTGGGGTGGAGCAAAGGGGAGATCTTTTAAAGAAAAATGAAAAGTGGTTGCCGCACTTATTGATGATGACGGCGACTCCGATCCCTCGGACGCTGGCGCTGACTGTCTATGGCGATTTGGATTTGAGCTGGATTCGACAAAAACCAGCAAGCCGCCTACCGATCCTGACCCGAATCGTGGGAGCAAAAGGGAGGCCCGCACTTTACGCTCGGCTTGCCGATCTTTTAGCGAGGGGAGAGCAAGCCTATATTGTTTATCCCTTGGTGGAGGATTCGGACAAGCTCGAGCTAAAATCTGCCACTCAAATGCACGAATCCCTGAGCCGGGATGTGTTTCCTCAGTTTTCAGTGGCACTGCTTCATGGCCGTATGAAACCCGAGGAAAAGGATCAAATCCTTTCCGATTTTAAGGCAGGCAAACACCAGCTTTTAGTGTCGACTACCGTCATCGAAGTAGGCATCGATGTCGCAAATGCTACCCTCATGATCATCGAGCACCCCGAGCGTTTAGGCTTGTCGCAACTGCACCAGCTTCGAGGTCGAGTCGGAAGAGGCAGCCTTAAGTCAGAATGTGTTTTACTCGTTGAGAACCAAGTGCCGCAGCGCCTAAGAATTATGGAGCAAACAGAAGACGGTTTTGCCATCGCGGAAGAAGACCTCAAGTTCCGAGGCCCCGGCCAGTTTCTGGGCACCGTGCAAAGCGGTCTTCCGGGTTTTCGAGTGGGGCACCTTTACCACGATGCAAGCCTGCTCGTGGCCGCCCGAGAGGAAGCCAGTCGCTTGCTGCTAGAAGATCCAGGCTTAGACCTCCCAGAAAACGCCCGAATTCGAGCCATGGTGGAGAGCCGCTGGAAAGAAAAAATCGACCGCCTCAAAGCCGGGTACTAACCAGCTAAACCCAGTGCACCCGCTGGTGGTGGCTAGAACAGAGCAGCACTAAATTCCCTAAGGTCGACTCCCCGCCGCTCTCAAAGTGCACAACATGGTGAAACTGCAAAAACCTCCGGCTCTCGCATCTCGTGCCACCCGGCAAAAGATGCCTGCACTGCCCCCTATCGCGGAGCTGCACTTGGTGCTTCACCAAAGCAGGAATACTCCGACTTACCTGCCTTGAGGCAGGTGCCTCCGATTTCTTAACCCCGGCGCTCGCAACAGCTTTCTTACTTTTACGAGCCACGGCCCGTTTCGCTTTCTCCAGAGGGTCGTTGGATTGTAGGTACTGATCCACCATGGCCTCAAGGGCCTTGGATAAAGTGGCATTCCCGCCGACTAGCTGCCGCACTCTTTCCATCTTCTTCTCTACTTCAAGAGAAACCACACACCGGATTTCGATTTGATTCTGGCCCAAAGGCCGAACCCGCTCCCGTACAGATTTTTCGGGGTTTCTTTGAGCGACTTCTCGCTCCACCTGCCTTTGGGGCAAAGTAGAAGCTTTCTCTATCCAGTCGCTCGCACAGCCCTTCGGATCTTTGAGCACAGGCAAAATGCGCTTCGCTTTGGACACGGTGAGCCTACCTGATTCTATGGCTTCTTTAAGCAGAGGCACCTTCGAGCTCTCAAAAAAGAAGCCTCTCAAAAGTGGTCAAGAAAAATATAAGGTCCGGACCGGGTAGATAGGTGACAAATCAGACCGGGGACTTGGGTAACACTTATGGCATGGTTGGTCATGCCGTGGAACGAAACAAAAGCAATGAATGAACGAGTGAAATTTATAGCGTCCTACCTCTCCGAGGAG
>JANPJT010000248.1:0-10637 GCA_031425635.1 Pseudomonadota bacterium | reverse complement strand
TTTGTTCCTATCGCTTCGAGCATCAACGACGCTACCCAAATTGTGTTTGGCATGGTGACCGGCAAAGATTACTCAGGAAACCCGATGACCCACGCCGATTTTGGCCTGCGCGGAGTCGGGATTCTTTTAGGGCTTCTACCTGCCAAAGCGGTGTTTCAATTCGGTAAGAAAGCGCTCGGAAAAGTTTTCCATTCCGGAGCCTCGACTATCCGAAGGTGGTCCCTAGGCGAGCGGGTTGCGGGCACTCTAGCTAAGGAAAAGGAGCTGGCGAAGGAGGTGGCCGAAGCGGTAGGCCACTATGCCGATGAAAGCTTGGATGCCCTCGATCGGTTCAAACCGCGGCGAAATACAGAGCAAGTTTTGGAGATCTTGGAATCCCAGCCAGGTTTAAAAGAGCGTATCGCTCGGGAGCTGGTGGAAGTCGAAAACCTTCCGGGGCCTGCTTTTTTCAAAGATAGTTTCCTCGATCATTATTTAAGGCACGTAGTGACAGACAAAAAAATGCAGGCGCTTGGCGTCCGTAGCCCTAAAGAGTATGTCGAGGCGGCGCAAAAGCTCATTCGGAATTCGAATGCTGAACATTTCACTCGTATGGATGGTCGCGATATTCACTTCCTGGAGTCCACAGGGGAGTTCGCGGTACACCAAGGCGAACAGATCGCCACCTACTTCGTTATCCCGAAGGACGCCGCGGCTTATTGGCAGAACCAACTACGGAAGGTGATTAAGAAATGAAGCTCCCGTTTACCCCAGCCGAGCTCGAAAGTTTGTCTCAGTTTATCAGCCCCTCCTTTCGGGACCGAGATTTACAGCTCCATTTTTCTCGTTGGCGCGGACTTATTGAAGATACCCGCCGCGGCTACTGGGGCTGCTACGACGATTTCGCCAAGGACGCCCTTTCGCGTGAGGCCTTGGAAGAGGTACTCCAAGGCGCCAACGCCACGGCCGCCACCCGTTTGCGGTCTCTTATCGAACCTCTAGACCGAGAGTTTATCGAGCTCACGGAGTTCGCGAATTTCGAGGTGCCTGGTCAGCCGTTCTGGGAATCCCGCATTCCGAAGATCCACCCGGATGGGTTGAGCGACGAAGCAGGGTTCGCGCCATGGAGGAAAAAATGAGACTGCCGTTTACGCCAACCGAGCTAGAAAGTTTGTCGCAATTTATCAGCCCCTCCTTTCGGGACCGAGATCTAGAGCTCCATTTTTCCCGCTGGGCCAACTTGGTCAAAGATACCCGCTTAGGGTACTGGGGCTGCGACTATGATTTTTCCAAAGACGCACTCTCTCGAGACGCCTTGGAAGAGGTCCTTCAAGGGGCTAATCCCACCGACGCCGCCCGCTTGCGTTCTCTTGTCGAACCTTTGGACCAGGAGTTCATCGAACTCACCGAACCCGCAAACTTCGAGAAACCGGGGCAGCCTTTCTGGAAGTCGCGCATTCCGAAGATTCACCCGGATGGCTTAAGCGACGAAGCAGGGTTCGCCTTATGGAGAAAAAAGTGAGAATGCAGAGCCAGCTGGCGATGGCGTTTTTTGTCAGCGTGTCTTTTGCTCAAGGGCAAGTAGGCGCTCCCCTTTCCGCGACGACAGAGGCCTTTGTCTCCCGCCAGTTGGCCAAAGTAGAAGATCCTAACGAAAGCGCCCACCGATCTGCTTGGAGTGCCATCCAAAAAGAGCTTGAAAACAATACAGGGGAAGTTTCCCCTACGCTTTTTCGCGCCATTTTAGCCCGCGCCTTCGCCCAGCCCTGCCCCGAAGCCCGGCAGGTTCTAGGGGCGATCGCCCCGAAATCGGCGAACGATCGAGGTCGGCTACTTTGGGCCACCCTTACTTCGCTCCCTTACCCGGGAGATGCTGCGTTTCCGATCCAGTTCGAAAGCACCGCGCTTAAAAACTACAGCGTCGAAAGTTTTTCCGCACTGGTTGCTTACTACTCTTTTGATCCAGACCGCCGAGCGCTTCGTCTCTACGATCACGGCACGAGAGAAACAGCGCCCGTCGTCGAAAATACCCACGGTGTTTTATTTTACGCTGCCTTGCTCGCAGAAATTTATGCGCTCCATACTGGGCAAGCAGTGCTCAAAAACTACTCTCGGCCCGCTTGGTTAGACGGTTTGCCAGGCATGGACGACGGGGAAATTCTGAGACGTTCCGTTGCGCTGCCACTCTACCCAAGCTACGAGCTAACGCCCGTTTCGTTTACAGGAGAAGATGATTGGCACGTAACGGCCGCTCTGGCGGATCGCCCGGATCGTGTGGGGACGGCGGCACTCGATGCGGTTGGGGAAAAACCCTCTTTGGACCGTGGATTGGAATCTGCGCTCACGGCCTTGGTAGTCTACCACCGGATGCATTCTGAGCGAGTGGAACCGGTCTATTGGGGCAATCTTGCCGGCGCACACCGATTAGCTATTTCTAAAAAGGTCGCCCAAGTTGCCTCCGAGGAAGCCGACGACCCGGTGGGCGCGGCAGTGATTCAAGCAAGCCGTTTCGCCATTCTTTATTTTAAGGCCCCTCCACGACCGGAAGGAACTGCCAACGGCGAACCTAAACTTTTTGTTCCGTGGTCGGAGGGTACCGTAGAGCAAGTGCTAAGCGGCCGTCCCTCCACGCTAGAGCAAAGCGAAACGCAAAGCACAGCCGTTCGAACTTTCTACAGTCGGCTTCTGGGACCCTCGGGAAAATGGAAACGGGTGGCCCTGCAAAGCCAACTGGATTCGCTGAAAGTATCCCTTATGGGAGCGAGTGAAGCAGCTCTACCGAGCCCGGATAGCCAGTCCACTCTCACCGCCGAAGGCTATTTGGTCGTGGATGGTGGGTACAAGATCGGCAAAGACGAACATTTCTTCCACGATATTCCGCTCGTTCCTGAACCCGACCATACGGCAGAGAAAGAATATCGCGGAGCTGACTTAAAACAGATGGGACTGACTGCCCAACACCGGTGCTTCCATTTTAAAGGGGGGCCCACGAAAGTGGCTGGACTTTGCTACCTCGAAGAAAAGACGGCTCGAACCGATCCCGATCTCAATGCCACCGTCCATCAAATAGGAGTCCGCTACCGAGCGTGGAAACCCCCGACTGATGTTAGGGATAGCCCGTCATTCAAAGCCCGCTTTTCGCACATTCCGAGCGAAACCACCCAGTGGATCGCCGCGCGAATCACAAACCCAAAGCCGTACTTAGTGCCAGAATGTGTTGGCTGTGTCGCAATCGAGTACCGTGGGCCCGTGGCGCATGAAGCGTCGAGCGGGTGGTACCTCTTTGCCGTTTTGCCGGGGAAACCGGTCACCTTTCAGGTTTCAATGGAACCCGAGTTTCAAACCGATTTAGTGCAGCAGGCAAACAATGCGGCTATCGCTTCGCTTGCCACTGACAAGTCCCTGCACTTTGAAGTCATGGAACTGACCGATTCTGCACGGACCCATCTGGCCGGGTTTCCACTTTTTTCTCTGGCTCTTCCCGAAGAAAAATTCCCGCTTTTAAAATATGTTGCTGCATTTCCCTCGGCGGATTTAGGCAAGTCCGACGTGTACGAGCGAGTCGTGAATCGCCTGGCCTTGCTGAGCAAAATGTCGGCCCTTGCCCGCACTAAAGACGCTTTCGGCTCAGCTGACCCAGGGGAAATTGCGGCCGAGCGTGCAAACATCAGTTTGTACCGCGTGCAGCCCGTCCCCGCGTTCGAGCCGAAGTGGGGAATCAGCCCCCCGCAGGCACCGGTCCAGCAGCGTCGCCAAGCGCTCGTGATTGGGATTGTTCTGGAAGCGTACGCCGCTCACCACAGGTATTCCCCGCTGCTAGAAGAACAAATCAAACAAACCGCCCAAGAACTCGAGCGAATGGAAATGCAGGGGGTTTCGGCGACCGAAAAAGTGCAGGCAGCAGAGCTGAAGCAAAAGCAAGTGGGACTGTGTTTGGCGTTGAGAGCGTTACAATTTGAATCAGGCGGTGGTCCGCTCCCTCCGCTCCGATCCGGTGCCCAAGCGCTCAGCATTTGCCAAGCGATCCTCGGGCCCTAAGGGTCCGGCTCACTTTAGTTTAACCAAACTCTAAAATTTCTGCGTTCATGATAAAGACAGTACAGTCCTATCAGTGTAAGCAGCCCCGCAATCCCCTGGAGAAGCGCATTGGAAACAAAGTAGCCGCGGGCATAGACGGGAGTGTCTTTATCCACGAGTTGCTGTTCGAAACTTACTTGCTTAGGCGCATCGGGAAGCTGAATCCGCGCGGGCAAGCCAACGTAGCTTGGGCTGCTTGGCGAACCCACCACCGCCTGCGACTTTCGGGCCAGGGGAACAGCCTCGTTTTCCGCTTCGAATTCGGCGTCAAGGCCTCCCTCAGCGGCAGGGGCTGATTCCTCTATTTCATCGTCTTCCGAGACTGTCCCCGAGGCGACAAGCATCGGACGGCTGAATGTTCGCTCGCGTTCGGGCGAAAAAGCGAAGAAGAGGAAAGTCACTACGGCACCTAAAGCCGCAACGGAAACCGAGACAACCAGTGCGCGGGATTTCGTGTTTGCCGCTTTGATCAACGTTGAGCGGTAGCGAATGAGCGCCGCTACAAGACCAGTTCCCAGCAGAACATACAAAAAGTCAGAGTGTAAAAAAACCACACCAAAAGAAACCCCTGAAAGGAGCCACGCGTGCAGGGAACGCACCTTTGCGGAACGGCAAAGCCCCCACATTAAGCCGAAAGCAATCAACGCAAAAAACAGAGCGTAAAAAGTGATTTCGCTTTCGGAGCGATACAGCGAAGAGCCGTAAACCAAACGCCACTTCACTGGAGTCCCCAGGGTCAGCTGAACATTGCTCAAAACCGCTTCGGGCCTCGCTAAAGGCGTACTGAACGCGGTAGCCAGCCCTCGAGCGGCGTGCATTGACTGGTACTGCACGAGTACCGTGTGCTGGCCTGTCGGTAAGCGCAGCAATAAACTCCCGTCGCCAGAGCGGTACAAAGGTTCGCCCTCACCATCGACTTCCACGTACGTAGGGGTCCCTTCGATATTCAGAGGGATTTCCGGCGCCCCTTGGTTTTGGATCACAAAAGTAGCTTCTACCAAAGCGTTCCCTGACTCAGGGACGAAGTACACGTAGCTTGCGTTCTCAACGGAGTAGGCAAGGCTCGCGATCAATTCCAGCTCGTGTGCGGTCCACCGGACTTTGCTCGCCTTGGTAAGCTGGTAAGCGACTGCGTTACGAAAAGTTGACGAAAGCCCGGTTTCGTTGGGAGACACTCGTGGAGTAGCCGTGTCGACCTCCAGGCGGAAACTCGGGTGGCTTTCCAAAAGCAGGTACTGCTGCGCATTGGAGAGCAACGGAGCAAATTCATTGCGCGAAAACTTGCCTTCAATGACGATTTCGTTATTCCCAGGGTTTAGCGAAAGACTGACTGCGCCGGGCGCTTCCGTGTGCGGCTGCTCGGACGTGATTTGCTGGATAGCTTCGCCGTTGGTGAGCGAAATTTTAAAGGGGGTCACTGCCCGGCCAGGATTTCTCAAAGAGAACTCATAGCGGAACTTTTGCCCATCGGGCAGCTTAGTGATTCGGTAGCGGCCGGTAGCAGAAATATCGGAAGCAAGGCCACGCTCCGAAGAACGGCCTGCGAAAGCAACCTTCTTTTGGCCTTGTTCCGCATTAGTAACCACCACTTCGCCACCGGTGATGGAGGTTTTCAGCGAAAGAACGTTGTGCAAGACCAACTCGAACGACGCCCAGTTCGTTACCTGCAGATCGCACGTGAGCTTAAAGCTTTCCTGGGTCGGCACGAGAACTATTTTCCCATTCGCCCGATCTAAATGCGCTTGGCCCTTGCAGTGGCTGAACGAAAATTTGTCGCTAGCGTCCGCGATCACCCGTTTGTCCCACTTTTTTGGGCTCGCCCCGGAGAATTCAATCGAAAGCGACTTTCCAAACTGACCTGTCAGTACCACTTGCTCAAGGGTGCTCAGCGACGGGGCTTCTGCATTTCGCTTTAACTGAAGGTAATGTTCGAAAGGTAAAGTCACTGAGGTGGGCGTGTCGGCGCCACAAGCCCAAAACGCGGAAAAACCAAATAGACCAAGAACCCCCACCAAAGAGCGCATAGCTTCCCCCAAACGACTTATCGACTACCCACCCAAACTTCTTAAACACCGGTTAACACCCAGCGACAAACGCAAACGATGCAAACAAGGTCAAATGTTTGGCCCAGAAAATGTCAGTCTCCCTCCAAGCTTGCAAGGTATCGGTCACGATCTCAAATTGTGACGGTTTGGCTCGACGTCCTACGTCCATTCCTCGGTAAACAAAACGGGGCGCCGCCGGCGGCGCACGAGCGCTACGAATCACGCTTAGAAAGAGACTGACACCCCCAAACTCGCATTAGGGTGGAAGGCTGACTACCCCCTGTTCAAAGCAACTGTATTGACCGGCGGGTTGCTAGCCTGTTAAGGCCTCTGACGATGCCGGCAATTTTTGTTATTTGCACGTTCGTTAGCTCCCTCCTAACAGCGAACTCGGGATGTCCAGAAGCCGTCTATTTGGAAGCCCTTAAAAAGGTACCTCACGGCTCAGTGGAAGCTAGGAGCCTCGACTTAGCAAAGCTCAACGACGTTCGCGCCCCGCTCCTTTTGGCAGTAAGGGCATACGGGATCGAATCGCCAGAAACTCGGTACCGGGTTTGGCTGCATTTTGCCGCTTCTTCGAGCCTAGCAATCAGGCAGCCCAACCTAAGTCACTCGAATTGGAGTTTCGTTCAGTCATTGTTAGAGGCATCAAACGCACGAAATGGCCTACCGCAATTGTTACACACACTTCAGAATACCGCCGTTCGAGATCTTCCTCCCTTTCCCAGCCCCCAAGAACGGTTCGACGCTTACCTAAGGCTCAGAGACTTGATTCCTGAGCCCTCTTCGGCCCGTATTTCGGGACCCGAACAAGTACAAATTGCCCGGGCGATAGTGGTGATGTTGGAAAGCTACGGCCCGGTTACCCGGCAGATGCTCCTTGGCTTTAGAGAACTTTTGCGCCGAGAATTGAATTCCGAAAACTTGGAGGTCGATGCGGAGAAGTCGGCATCAGAAGCGATTCTTAACCTATTGGTTTACGTCAACGCCAAGCTGAAGATCCGTGCTCTCGTTCACTCAATTAAAAGTCAGCCACCGTTCGAATACTGAAGCTATTTGCAATACGCTGTTAATCTGGATGCGTCCCACGTCAGGTTTTTTCCCAGCGCCCTGACCTATTTTTCAAGCAACGCTTTTTCACTGCCATCGGAAAGACGCACCCTGAGAGAAGCTTTAAAGTTAAGGCGGTTCTGGCATCGCCTAACTACGGACTATCACGAGTCGAGCAAACCCTTCCCGATCTGAGCTTTTCGAACCGAACGCAAAAGTTCCACAATCTTTTTCATATCCGGGTCGGATACAGAACGGGCGGCGGATACTTCCGCCCTAGCGCGATCTACCACACCGTCGGTTACTAGGGCGCCCTTTTCGAGGAGATCCTGTACAGTGTCCAAATGGCCAAAACATACTTCCTGCTCAAGGGGAAGTTCGGTGCGACTGCCATCCCCGACATTTTGAAAGTTTACCAAGGCTCCGTTTCCGATAAGATAATCGGCTGTGTCGATATGGCAGCCTGACAATGCTGACTTTCACGGCCACTCTCCTCCGAAGCGGCCATGCACATTTACAAGGTTGGTTTCAAACTTTTCGCTTGCCGCTCCCAGTGGCCTAAACTCGCAAAGTGTTTCAAATCCCAATTGAGGTGGATGGAATGGGTAGCAAAATCGACTTATAAATGTGGCTAAAGGAACTGCCGCTTTTTCGATGGTCTTTGAATATCGTCTATGGGAGCAGCCTGCAGGTGGAGGACGCACAATTGGCTTTATTCATTGGCACCAAACTTTTCTTCAAAAGAATCTAAGTTCGCAATTTAACACGGTAGACCACAGACCTGAGACCAGCAGGATTGGGATCCTATTGATACGACCCAAATATTAATTGGGCCCGGACAGTTCCCAAGCTTTCTGAATCCACCCGGTCAGCGGTTCTTCAACTGAGTCTTCATGATAAATCTCCACAACGTGGCTATATCGATTTTTAGAATAGCTTTTGATTTCTTTGAAAGCGGAATGGGTTACTTTTCGATCTAGGAACAAGCAGATTTCAATTTTTTTCTTCTTGGGTCGGACAAATAGGTAGCAAACGCGGCGAGCAAACATGATCGATTTTTTTGAACAGTAAATTCTTTGCTCACCTAAAGACTCAGCAAAAGTTTTTAGCTTTTTCCACGCCTCAAGGGGTTCGTCTTCAAGGATTGCAGTCACAGACGATTCTGTCGGAATTTCGCAATCGTGCTCTTTTCTTTTTAAGACCGATATCCAACCGAGACACCGCTTGCACTTATAAACAGTCGGTAAAGATTTTTTCCGAGGTGCCTTTTTAGTGGGCAATTTCGACCTCTACGAAATGCTATCATCCTCTACGATTCCTGGTAGCCATTTTGCGATTCCAGAATCCAACCTAAATAATTATGCGGTATTTAGGCTTGGTTTTTCAAGGTTGATAGCAACATAGGTTTCCAGCTGTGCAGAGCGGGTCGTTCTGCCCCACAAACTGGATAGGCAGTGCTCGCGGGTGGCGGCGGAAGTAATAGTCGCGTAGAATAGGGGCTTGTTGACTCTACGTTTATTTGTTTTTTTTCTTACTGCGTCGCTTTCCACGTTCGCGAGCGATCACGCCACCTTTTTTGCTCTTTGTGCCAAGAACGCTCGCCGATTGGTTGGGCTCAAGGACCCTTCACCGATTTTCGAGCTATCGGTTCCAGGCGATACCAAGTGGCTTAAAAGCGAGGGCAAAGTATTGCTAAATGGGAGCTTGATTGCTGTAAGCGACCAATCCGGTAACCCGCGCACCATTTTGGTCCTTTCCCACTACATGGAGGGCCATGTGCGGAAGGATGTGCCGCTGCCAGCCGGCTGGAAATTTATTGGGTTTCGGCACCGAGGGGAATACGAGTTTTTAGATGGCAAACTAGCTCGAGTGAACAATACGTCTGGAACGGCTTTCAAGAACGAGGAAAACAACCCCATCGGATTAGCCGAAGACTATCTAGCTGGTTCGCAATGGGCTTCCCCTGCCACCCGCTTCATTGCCTTTACCCTGGGAAATGAACACTTTTACCCAGCTTTCAACCGCAAACCACCCCCCGACGTCAATCAATCGAGAACGGCCCGGGATGCTTACTTGCACGGTGGAAGAACCGCTGCCCGTTTACAAATGAGTTTTCTTTCGTTCTTAATACGCGCTGAAAACCAGCTCCCCTCTCCAGAGGCCTGCCAGCGAATACTGGATCATTGGGACGTTCAGACAGCGGGGGCGTCTGACAATCCGGACCTCGTTTTTTTAAAGCAAATGCTGCAAAAGCAGGTGAATAGTGGCGGGCGAGCCCTTGGACTAGACCCCTACCACTTTGAAATAATGCATCGTGGTCTTCGACGACTTCTAGACGAGAGAAAAGCCTACCAGTACGTGGAAATTCGATAGCGTTTGGAACTCGCCATCCCTCCTAGCAAATGAGGCAAGAAGGCAACCGGCGCTTGCAATGAAGGCCATTCAGTGCGGCAGCGGGTTGAGGCCGAGAGTCAGAGAGTGAATGAGCGCAATCACCAAGTTGAACCAGTAGACCGGCAAGCGTTTATTCTTGATGAAAAACAAACTCATAAACTTATAGATGATTTGGAATAAAAAGACCGTCCATGCGACTTGCAGGTTAGCGTTGCGAGTCACTAAAAAATAGGAACTCAAAATCAAAAGGGTCAAATACATGCAAAGCAGGATCTGCCGGGCCGTGGTGTCTGGCCCAAAAACTTCGGCGACTCCAACGCTCCCCGCCAGGAGAAAAACACAGAGGGGCAGTAGGACGATGACATTGATTGAATAAGAGATCCAAAGGAGAGTTTCGTTCATTCGAGGTACCACCAAACGTTTGCCTAATATTTTATCACTAATGTATTTCCCCGGAAACGACCAACCACGTCGGACACTAAGCCTTCCGAACGAATTCGGATTTCAAAAAAATCGCCCCCACTCCATCCATCTTGCAGGAAATATTGTGTCCGTCTTCGCCCTCGACGATTCGAATGTTTTTTACTTTGGTACCCACTTTGACGCCCGCGGAGGCTCCTTTAACTTTCAGATCTTTGATGACGGTAACGGAGTCCCCCGTTGAAAGAGCGTTGCCGAAAGCGTCCACTACCAGATTACCGACCGGCTCAGAAGGCAGGTCTTTCGAAACACTCTGAGTCGCATCCCACTCAAAACCACATTCCGCACAATTCCAATTCTGGCTTTCGGGATAGGTGCTAGAGCTACTACACTGGGGACACTTGGGCTGCCAATTCGGCACAGATTTTCCTCGTTTCAAACTAAGACTAATTCAAACCATAACAGCAGAGCACTCACCCACACGCAACGCACTAGTTTGTGTGGAGCGCGCCATCCACCACGAGCGCGACCTATCAAGCTTTAAAGGAGACTGACACCAAAGAACGCTCGCAGAGCGAGCGAAAAAAACCCCGCAAAGGCCCACACCCTTTTCCCCGATTTTGGTCTGGATCAAGGAGCGCGAGGCGAAGGAGCGGACGCGTACACCCGTAC
>JANPJT010000247.1:0-7120 GCA_031425635.1 Pseudomonadota bacterium | reverse complement strand
CGATTTCGCGCGAAGAGTGCGATGCGTTTGCTCTCGAATCGCAGAGAAAAACCGCCGCAGGGGTTGTGTCGGGTGCATTCTCGGACGAACTCTCGCCAGTGCGTTTTATCGAGAAAGGCGCTGAAAAGGTTTTTGAAAAGGATGAACACCCTCGTCCGGACGCAACCATTGAAGGGCTTCAGAAGCTCAAACCCGTTTTCAAGAAAGACGGCGTCGTCACGGCCGGCAATGCAAGCGGCATGGTCGACGGTGCAGCCGCTCTGATCCTGACAAGCCTCAGCAATGCCCAAAAAAAGGGATGGAAAGTCTTGGGGAAACTCAGAGCGTCGCACAGCGTAGGGTGCGATCCTTCGATCATGGGAATTGGACCGGTGCCAGCTGTCCGAGGTTTGTGTGCGAAGAGCGGTTTCGATCTTAACCAAATGAACCTGGTGGAAGTGAACGAAGCGTTTGCCGCTCAAACATTGGCAGTGGCAAAAGAACTTAAGTTGCGAGCGGATACCCTGAATGTCCACGGTGGAGCGATCGCCATAGGACACCCTTTAGGCGCAAGCGGCGCACGCATCACAACCCACTTGCTCTACGCTTTGGAAAAGCGTGGGGGCGGCATAGCCCTAGGGACAGCGTGCATTGGGGGAGGCCAGGGAATTGCTATCGTTGTTGAAGTTTAGTTTTTACTTTCTCTTAATACTCATCGGTACTGCGTCAGCGGAACTCCCCAAGGGAATACAATTCCGAGCGGATTACTATGAACGGAGCTTGGAAGCAAACCACCTAAAAGGCAAAGGGAACGCCTGGGTAAAAATAGAAGACCAGGAAATCTGGGCCGATGAAATTGAAGTAGATTTCCAAACAAACCAGGGAATCGCCAAAAGGAACGTTCGGCTGACGAGGGGTTCGGTAACCCTGATCGGGACGCGCGCCCAGTTCAATATTAAAGGTCCCGACGCCTTCTTTGAGAATGCTACTTTATCGAATGGAACTTTGGTTCTGACAGGCGACTCCATCCAGCGCCTGGACTACGGCGAGTATGAAGTAAGCGAAGGGACCTACACAAACTGCAATACCAATCTAGTCGACCCTTCACACACGGGAGAATGCAGTTTTGATTGGAAAATTTCGGGGCGAAGGTTTCGGCTCACTTTAGAAGGGTATGCCCACTTTTATGATGTAGTGGTCAATGCTAAAAGCGTCCCGCTGCTCTACACCCCGTACATCATTTTACCCGTAAAAAGTAAGCGGCAAAGCGGCATATTGATGCCCTCTTTCCCGTTCACTGCCACACTGGGAAGCGGGACTTCGATCCCCGTTTTTTTTGCATTAGGTTCTTGGCACGATCTGTTGGTAACCCCCACTTTTTATTCGTCCACAGGGCTCCATTTAGCGTTCAACTACCGCTACGTCTTTTCAGACACCAAGCAGGGTGCGGTCAATCTCGCTTTCCTTACCAGAAGGTTCTCGGACAACTCAAACCCTGCCGTCGATGACAGATCTCGAAACCGAGCCCTTGGGCTGTTTGGTGAAGCGGCGGCTCGAGTTTATAACGTTTACTCGTTTTCTAACAGCAGAAGCCATAGTAAACAGATTATCAGTTATGTGAGTAACCCGTACTATTCGTTCGATTACACAGGCGACCTGGGCGCGCGGGCCGACCTCGGAAACCTCCGATCTCAGTTGACCTTCACTCGACCGGGAGACGAGTGGCTTTTCACCGCCCAAACTCAGTACCTGCAGTCGCTTGTTGTGCCTCGAGATTCCGGAGTCGACCGAGGGGTGGTGGCTCAACTGCCAGTCCTTACACTTTCAAAAGCGACCGCACCCTTGCTTGGCCAATGGTTGTCGTACGAGGTTGATTCGCAGTTTACGAATTTCGCTAGAACCGCACCTTTCGATCAACTCGCCACGTCACCCGCTCCTGGCATTGTCAATGCGACACCCGATCCGATTTTCTTGCGTACCGGTCGGCGGCTGCAACTTGAGCCAAGACTCGTTCTCAACCTGCCTATCGCTGCGGGCTTCCAACTGCAGCCGCTTCTTAAGGCCGGCACCCTAGTGTACAACTTTGACTACCCCACCTTTTCGGTCGTTCACCGCGAGTACGTCGACGTGGAAATACCCTTTGGATTACAGCTTTCCAAAGTATATGAAACCCCGCTCAGCGACTTCAGGAAAATCAGCCATGTATTCCAGCCACGCGTTGTTTTCGCTTCGAGCCTTTTGCAAACGGAGGAAACAAACCACCCTTTCTTTTTTAGAGACTCCCAATCAGGGCTTTCGAACCCTCGGTTCGACATCGTCGACCAGCTAACGTCCTTCCAATACATGCGGTTTGAGCTCATCAACCGATTTCAACGACGGAACGAGCAAGGCGATTCCGAACGGTTTTTTTGGTTTCAGATTTCGGAACAATATAACTTAAAAACGACTCCGACCGATCCGCGTTACGCAACTGCGCTAGGGCCCATCGAACTTTTCAGCGCCCTCAGACTTTCCAGCTATTCGTTGCAAGTGCAGGGATCTTACCCTTTGCAGCCCACCACAACGTTGAACGGCCAGCTGCTCGCCGTGCCAGTTTCAGAGAGCTTTCTATCGGTCGGGTTGAGTTTTCAAGGCAATGGGAGAACGAGAGCTCTGCTCAATGGATTGTACCGCTTGTCGTCAGATCCTGGGCTAAACGCTCAGATTGCAACCTTCTTTTTCTATAAAGAATTGCCAACTTTTTTCGATTTAGAAGGCTACGTCGAATACAATTTCCTGACCCGGGAACTCTATGGTTACCACGTTGGTTTCCATTTCCGCTCGAAGCCCCGAAGCTGTTGGTCGTTCTCCCTCACTACAGGGAGAAATGCGTTTCGCACGCAGTTTGCCAACATTGGCTTCTCATTGGATTTTGGAGGCGTCGGTGGCATCTAACGCGCTTCTTACCATTCTTGGCTTGCCGCTTTCCGACGAACAACCCATCAGTGAGGAGGCGAAACGAACCATTTCCGAGGCCGACCTCGTCATCGGAGAAAGCAGAAAACGCGCGCTGGGCATTTTGGCACAAGCCCCCGAAGGCCGTGGAAAAAGCCTTTACCTTCTCGATGAGTCGAGCCGTCCCGCGGACCGCGAATGGCAAGCCGAGGTTACTAAAGTAGCCGCACTGAAAGGCCGCGTAGTGCTTTTTTCCGATTGCGGGATGCCGCTGCTTTTTGATCCGGGGAGCGCTGTCTTAGAAGCCTGTCGAAAACTGGGCTTTGAAATCCGCAGCAGCTCAGGGCCAACTTCCTGGGGATCCGCAGCGGCCCTTTCTGGTTGGTTGCCTCCGTTTCTCATTCTTGGTTTCCCTCCCCGTCAAAACCGGCCGGCGTTTTGGAAAGGCCTCAGCCAGGTAGATGCCCATTGTGTGTTGATGGAGCGCCCGTACAGTTTTCTGCCTTTTTTAAAAGAGTGCACGGAAGTCTTTGGCAAGTCGCGGCAAGCTTTCTTGGCCTGGGAAATTGACTCCGGTAAACAGCGGCTGATTTGGGGGAGCTTAGGTGAAATGATGGCAAAGGCTGGCTCATTTGAATCCAAAAAGGGAGAGTATATTTTAGTGGTGAAGGGGCGGGCCGAGTGAACGCTGAAAGAAAACTCATTTGGACGCTTTGGGGAATCATTCTGCTTCTTTTTCTTTTGTGGCGGTTTTGGCCCGGCGAACCGACGGCCAAAGCCGTTAGCGTCGAGCTCGAGTTGGGAGCAGAACTCACCCAATGGTTTTACCCAGGAACCGTGATTGAAAATCAGCCAAGCCTTTTGAAAGTTCGGCTACCGCTAAAAAACCCTCAAAGTGTGCGGGCGACCCAAACCGTGCAGTTAGGCTATAGCCTAGTAAGCCTGAGCGGAGTGGCGTTTAATGGAACAGCGCTTTGCCCTTTCGGAAAGGGCGAGGAGGCTTCCATTGTCTCCCTACCAAACCCGCAGCAGGTCGCAACTCGCGCCGTCCGGCTTTACCTTGCGCGCTAACGCGCTGCGCTCTATTTCGCCCGCTAACTCTTTCGATCAATTCAAGGTAAAATAGCGGGATGCCTATTGAACCCACTGCCCCCGTTCGTAAACAAGCTTTAGTACTTGCAGCAGGTGGCGCAAGGGCGGCATTTCAAGCTGGTGTAATGCGTTACATCGCCGAAAACTTCTCCGACTTTAACCCTCGCATTTTTAGTGGTATTTCCGCGGGAAGCATTAACGCGTGCTATTTAGCCCAAGGCGAACCGTACCAAGAGTCTGCTGTGAGGCTTTACAAACTTTGGGAAGAACTTTCGTTTGACCAAGTCTTCCAGACAAACTTTGGTTCTATCGCCTCCATGGGAATGCGTTGGCTGTACGACTTATTCATTTCTAAAATCACCAAAAAACTGCTTTTGAAATCCCTTTTGGATGCAAGCCCGCTTGCAATGACGTTGCTGAACAACATCCATTTTTGGAAAATCTCCAAAGCAGTCCAAATGGGAGTGATTGACGGGATCACCGTCACCGCAACGAACTACCACAACGCCTGCGCGACTGTGTTTTATGATTCCCACGCTGCCATCCCTGCTTGGACGCGCGAGCAGCGGCGCTCAGAACGCACTGCGATCCGGGCCCGGCACATCATGGCTTCGTGTTCCATTCCGCTCTTATTTGCGCCGATTCGGGTGGGCAATGCGCTTTACGGCGACGGATCGCTGCGTTTTACGTTCCCTCTGAGCCCCGCCATCAAGATGGGCGCCACCCACATTCTTGCCATCAGCATCCGCCCTAAAAAAAGCGATGAGGCCGTTGCGCCGAATCCCAACCACGTCGGCATGGGTTTCATCGCTGGCGCTGTGCTCAACTCGATATTCCTAGATAGCGTGGAGCTCGACGTTGAAAATGTGATGCGGATCAATAAATTCAACAACGCCGACAATCGGAAAGTATACCCTCTCCTTATTCGCCCCAGCGAGGATCCAGCCACCATCGCTCGCTACTTTAGAAAAGAGATTCCCTTTCACTTTCGTCAGCTTATTGGTTCGACGGCCGGGCCGGACGAGGCGGGAGATTTGCTGAGCTACCTTATGTTCAGCCCAGGCTACATCCGCGCGCTTCTGGCATTGGGATTCAACGATGCTAAAGCCCAGCACGAAAACATCCGGAAAACGCTTCAACTAGCCTAGAAGGCAACCCGCGCCGCCGTCTGAAAGATCCACTCGCCAGCGAAGTTTCCAAATTCCCAGCGAGGAGAGAAACGGGGTATTCTTTCGAACTGGAGATCGAAGCTTAGGCCCGCGCCCAATGCGGGGCTGTTCAAAAGACTCTCCCAACGATCGCCCACGCTCCCCACCACGCCGAAGAGTCCCAGGTGTAGCCAGGGAGCTGCAAGCCATCGATAAGCCACGAAAGCGCCAGCCGCTTGCGAATCTTGAAACCGAAACTCACGCGCAAGCGGAACGTCCAATGCGTACAGGTCGGAAAGGGCGTTCACAGGTAAGCTCCCTGCCGCTGATCGAGTGGAAGCTTGAAACAAAAAAGTGTGGCGCAACCCAATGGTTCGATGGGCTGAAAAGACGGTTTCAAAAACAAGTGCCTGGCCCAACGTGGATCGAAGCGCCTTTGCTTTAATATTCAGCCGAAGTCCGTTCCGAGGCATTACCGCACGATCGCGGTTATCCCAATCGAATGAAGCAAAGCTGCCCAGAAACGAGGAAAAAGGAGCACCGGAAAATGAGCCAACGTCTACTGCGTGAAAAACTAGCCCGAACGAAACCGTTTTTTGAAAACCGATCCCTTGCCAGAAAGAAAATCGCCCCCGAAGTTGCGTCGTAGGAAAGCCAATATAGGCAGTGCCTCCGCCCATGCCCGGCCCGAAGTAGTCGCGAACGACCCGTCCGCCTTCTAGTTCCGCGGCAAGCGCCCAACCGTTCGGCTGGTAACCCACTCGGAGCGATCCGCCGAAGTTGCCCCGCAACGTTCCCTCCAAGGAGACAAGGAGGGATATTGGACCATCCGCCAGTCGGTCGTCCCAATAGCGTACCCCAAGGCCCTGAAGCTTTGCCGGACTACTGAGGGGAACCAGAGTGATGCCATAGGACTCATCGCTCCCCCATCGGGAGTCCAAACTCGGACGGATCAGCACCGCTCTCGGATCTCCTTCGTCCACCGCGCGGCGCAACGATTCTGAAGCCAGTTCCGCTTGCCCCTGGCGCCGGAAGGTGAGCGCAAGCCAGTAATTTAACCCTTTTGTCTGCGGTGAAAGCCTCTCCAAGACACGAAAGGAAAAAAGAGACGAACGAAAATTTGAGCCCCCGAGCGGGGGCAATGCACTGCGCAGCCTTGCGGTAGCGTAAATTTTTTCGATTTCGGGAAGCTCACTCAGAAGAAAAGCCTGGCTATAGGCCTGGGCCCTTTGAAGTCGAAAGTAGGAGAAAACGGGGAACGGGTGGGTCGCGAGTTCAGCTTCTACTAACGCGCAAACTGCGTTGGCGCGTCCACGCTCAACTTCCTGGAACTGCGAAAAGCTTTTGCTTTGCCAAGCATCACAAAGATCTTCGGCTGCCAGAAAATACTTTCGGCCGGCGTGCGGTTGCCGTGCTTCAAGCGCTAGATGTCCCGCCGCTTGAAGCCATAGAGCTTTACCGATTTCGTCGCTGGGTGAAAAACGGGATAGCACAGCGTCGGCTTCCTCTAAAGTAGCCTGTTGGAGCTCGTCTGAGTCTAATCTCCAGGTGGCCCCCAGTGCGGGGAGCGAAAAAATACCCAACACAAAAAATCGAACCCAAAACCGCTGCATGGCCCGAAGCATAAGCGAAGGCCCATGCTCGGACAACGAGTGTTACTGAAATGCTCTGCGGTTAACGCATTGCCCGACTGAAAAAGACTTCCACCGCGCGAGAACAGTGCGAAAATAGAATGATGAAAACTCTACGCTTGTTTGTACAGGGCACAGCTATTTCAACTAGCCTTCTTCTCCTAACGCAGTGCTCAGGGGCACCAGAAAGGCAGATCCGCAGCTCCGTCTTTTCCGTACCAGTGGAAGTGCGCTTTATTGCACCGCCGAACAAAGTGAAGACGGCCACCGTCCAGGAGATTGTATCCCAAACACTCCAGTCGGTTGAAAACACTTTTTCGCAGAGCAATCCGGAGA
>JANPJT010000246.1:0-2946 GCA_031425635.1 Pseudomonadota bacterium | reverse complement strand
GCGATTTCCGCTGCCGGACGCGGCCGTCACCCCGTCGGAGATCGCCGCCGCGCTCCGAGAGTTGAAGGCGCCCGAAGAGATCGCCGAACAAACGGCAAACGTGTTCCGCGCGTGCGACCGCGCCCGGTTCGCGCCGTCGGGCGACAACGCGTTGTCACTGGCCGCGAGCGCCGAGGCCGCCGTCGCGAAGCTGGAGGCGCTCGCGTGAACCGGCTCGCGCTTCTTGTCGCCCTGCTGTCGGCCGCGCCCGCGTTCGGTTCGGCGCCGGAAGACGTGCTCGCGATTCGAGGACTAAGTCGGCGATTGCGACCGCGACGCCGTAGCTTTGCATCACGCCTCGGCCAGTAAAACTATGCGCTTCCAGCACGCGCTTGTGGTCGGGCAGCCACCCTAAGATCCCCGAAGTATCTGGCGTGTAGCTGTAAAGCCCTCCCCAGCCGCTCACTTCTTTGAGCCTTTCGAAATGCGAAGAACGCTCGTGGAGTGCTGGCCAGATATGGGACTCAAAAAAATCGGGATCTTTGTCAAACCGGTAGCCTGGTTTCTCGTCTTTCAGCACGAAGCCCGAAAGGATGTTGCCTCCCTCGGCGTGAAAGTACACTCGGCTCGTGTCGACGATCATGCCATACGGGGACAAATCGAGAGTGTCGGCTTTAAAAAAAGAGATTTGCCTCCGGACTGGCTCGACCATCGGATCCTTAACCAAAGACTGCAGCAAATGGTTCATCCATGCGCCGCCTGCAAGCACCACGAAGTCGGCATCCCAAGTGACCGCTTCCGTTTTGAGTGTTTGAGCGGGGCGGTGCAGGAGCGCCTCGGCGGTTTCTGGGTTCACTCGAGTCCCTTTTACGTGGGCCGAGCCCGGCCCCTCTGAAATAGCTTCAACCCACACTCGGTCGTGGAAAGTAGCTCCCTTTTTTTTAGCTTCCTCTCTAAAGTATTGCTTGAGGGCATTCGAATTGATCAAGCCGTCGCGAGGCCCGAACAAGGCAAAAGCTAAATCCTCCGTTTTATCTAAAAAAGGGTAGCGGCTGCGGATTTCGGAAACGCTTAGCTGCTCATATTCCAGGTTATTTTTTCTGGCCCTCTCTAAGGTGGCTTCTCCCGACCCGCGTTCGGCTTCGGAGAAAAGCCAAAGGTAGCCTTTTTTCTGGAACCCAATGGTGTCGGCGAGATCGGAAAAAAGAGCGATAGAACACCGGGCAAGGTCCATATTGACGCGGTTCATCCAAAGGTGTCGAACCCCTCCGGCATTGCGTTCCGTGCTGCTTAACCCGCCTTCCAGGTCGACATCCAGCACATGGAGGTCGGTGATTCCGCGCCGCGCTAGTTCGTACGCAATGGCGCTCCCTATGATTCCGGCCCCGACAATGATCCCCGTCTGCTTCATCGGTCGCACTCTAACCAAAAAGCCGGTATAATTAAATCTCCATCATGAAGCCTCTTATTGCCATCATATTAGCCCTTGCGGGTTGTACTCAAAAGGCCAGCGTCGAAGCTATTCGGCCCGAAGCGCTGGTAGAGTCCTTTGTCCGAATGAGTTCGGACGTGAAATCCTCTGAAGATCTAAAGAAGCTCTCCGGGATGTGCCAAGGCAGAATGAAGAAGGCTTTTGACGGCATCTCGTCGGAAAGCTTCGAAGTCTCCTACGTGAATCAGCCCATTAAGATTAAGAACTTGAGGATCCTCCAGGCGGCCGAGGACGGGAACTTAGCTCGAGTGCATTATTTAGTAGAAACCGAAAACCCCAATGGCCAAGAGCCCACCATTGAGGCGAGTGAGCGCGAAGTCGAGCTTCTGAAAGTAGACGGCAATTGGTACCTCGAAGCGATTCGCCCCAAAGGCAGCGATCAGATTGCCTTTACTCGAGGCATGATTTTCTGAGCCTCTCTTTCAAACACTTCTATCCACATTTCCCACGTTAGCCTGCCCGTGTTCGTGTTCTGCCGGCTCGGGTGGTAGGAGCAGCTAAGCGTCGTGTTTCCAATCTGAAATTCCGCCCCATGGCTAAACCGTGGTTTCGGGGTCGGCAGTTCGGTCTCAAAAAGCTTCAAACAAGCATCAAAACCAATTTGGCCCAAGGCAAGGATGCGCCGGCGCTTCTTTAAAAGGTAACGCTCCTCTTTAAGGTAGCGGCTGCAGTTTCGTAGTTCGCCCGGCAGAGGTTTGTTGCCCGGTGGAGCGCAGCGAGCCGCCGCCGAAATAAACACACTCGAAAGAACTAACCCATCATCGATACTGCGCGATTCGGGTTGGTTCGCGAGCCCGACTTCAAAAAGCGCTCGGTAGAGCCACTGGCCGCTGCTGTCGCCTGTGAACATCCGGCCCGTTCGGTTCGCTCCGTGGGCTGCTGGCGCGAGTCCAACGATCCACAAAGTTGCTTGGGGGTCTCCAAACCCAGGCACCGGCTTCCCCCAGTAAGTTTCCTGCCGAAACTCCCTTTTTCTCGTGTGCGCCACTTCCTCGGTGTACCGGTTCAGCCTCGGGCAAAGTGCGCACGCCCGGATATTTTCATTTAATTCCTGAAAGGTTTCCATGCCCTTGCTATTGCTCTCCCCAAACTTGCCTGCTAGATTCCCCGGATACTTTGCAAGCCCGGAGGAGCTAGTCTCATGACAGTAGAAGAAAAAGTAAAAAATATCATTGTGGAACAACTAGGGGTCGATACGGAAACCGTTACCCCAGAAGCTTCCTTCATCGACGACTTGGGAGCGGATTCCCTTGATATCGTTGAATTGGTAATGACCATGGAAGAAGAATTCGACCTCGAAATTCCGGATGAAGACGCCGAGAAGATCAAGACCGTCAATGACGTCGTTTCCTACATCAAGACCAAAGTTAACTAAGTAGCCTTTCAGATGAAGCGCGTCGCTGTTACAGGTCTCGGTACCTTCACCCCTATTGGAAAGACGGCCGGTGAAAACTGGGAGTCCCTGATGAAGGGGC
>JANPJT010000245.1:0-6265 GCA_031425635.1 Pseudomonadota bacterium | reverse complement strand
GAGGACCTGCCATGGATCGGAAAGAAGATTGTAAAGTTGGCGCCTTTCCCTCGCGTTTCGGCGGTCGTGTTCCTGTTTGTTGCGGGCGGCGGTGTTTTGTACCTGAGCGCGCACCCGTTTGTGGAAACGTTGCAAAAATGGTCGGTCCATTTCGGCATCAGCACTTTTGTTTTCGTGCAGTGGGTCGCTCCGTTTCTTTCCGAGTTTCCCGAAAAAGTGACTGCGTTTAACTGGGCTCGGCAGAAGGACAAAGCGCCGATGGCTATCATGAATATGGTGAGCAGCAATATCAACCAGTGGACTTTGCTCGCTGCGATGATCCCCGTGGTGTTCAGCATTTCGCTCGGCCGCATTGAACCCATCCGCCTCGATCACATGCATTGGATGGAGCTTGCGTTGACTATTGCTCAGTCTGCTTTGGCGGGTCTTTTCCTGCTCGATCTGCGGTTCACATTGTTGGAGTCGTCCGCCATTTTTCTCCTTTGGATTGTGCAGTTTGTCCACGCGCCTCTGCGGGACGCAATAACGGTTATTTATGTGGTTTGGTTTGTGGCCGCTTTGGCCTACTTTGTGTACCGCTATTTGAAGCATGGATACGTTCCTCGCTCGGTCGCCTACCTGGGGGCGGCGCTGGCCCGGCGTTAAGGGCCGCATCACCTTCGCTCCGGGGGCCTTTCCTTCAGCCCATTTCCCAGGCCCGTCCGGCTGTGCTATGACCTTAGCCTCATGCTGAACACGGACAAGTTCATCCCACAGCTTCAAAAGATTGTGCCAATCCTCGCTGCTGCGCGAAGCGTTTTGATCACGGCACCCGGCAATGCGGATGGGGACTCTTTGGGGTCTCAGCTAGCCCTTCAAAGCATGATCCGCCACAAGTACCCTGATGTCCGCGTTTACATTGTGAACGACGAGCCCCTCCCCACCAGGTACCGCTTTCTGCCGGGGGTGGAGACAGTGCTCACGCCCGACTCTCACCGGGCGGCCGGAGGCACGGAACGGTTCGATATCGCTTTCATTGTGGATGGAGGGATCGATCGAGCGGGCAGGGTGAGGCCTTGGTTCCAGAGCGCTCCTTTGCAAGTGTTTATGGACCACCACGCGATTAGCGTCGATTACCCGTACCACGTGAAAATTGTTGACCCGACAGCTTCCTCAAATACCGAGCTTCTGTACTACCTTTCCCAATCTCCTTTCTTTGAAACGCCGCTCGACTCCGAATTTTGCCAACACATCTATCTAGGACTCATTTTCGACACGGGGTTTTTTCGCCACGCGAACACGACGCCCGAAGTGATGGAGCTAGCCGCAAAACTGCTGCGCACAGGTTTCGATTTTACCCGAGTGGGTGAGCGCGGGATGCTGGAGCGGAGCTATTCGAGCCTTCAGCTGCTTTCGCAAGTGCTGTCGAGCGCGCGGTTGGAGACTGGCGGTAAAGTCATTTGGTCCAGCGTGAAACTGGAAGACATGGCGAAGCACCGCTGCGAGTCCGACGACAAAGAAGGCATTATTGACCATCTTTTTCTGACGGTGGGGATTGATATTGCCGTACTCTTTTTTGAGCTCAGCCCGACGCTCACTCGCGTTTCCTTACGATCGCATGGGCATGTGGACGTGGCGGCGTTTGCAAGGTCCTTGACGGTTCAGGGAGGGGGCCATAAGAAAGCGGCCGGGGGCGTTTTCGATGGGCCCCTCGATGCCGTAGTGAAGCTCGTGCTCGAGAAACTCGATTTGCGCTTGAGGGCCTAAATGCTCCTGACCTACTTAAAAGCAAAGATTCACCGCGCCCGCGTCACCGACGCCAACTTGGAATACGAAGGCAGCATCACGATAGGGAACGACCTTTTAGAGGCTTCGGGGTTCCAGCCGTTTGAACGTGTCGAGATTTACAATGTCACGAACGGAGAGCGCTTTGCGACTTATGTGATGGAAGGCCCTCCGGGGACGATTTGCATTAACGGAGCGGCAGCTTGGAAAGCGCGCAAGGGCGACACGGTCATTATTGCCGCCTATTGCCAAATAGATAAGACAGAAGCTTCGAGCTTTCTGCCGACGTTGGTCTATGTTGACGACGAGAACCGAGTGAAGTCTATTTCTAGGAAAGCGCTTCCTATTTAAAAAAAGGGGCCTGGATGGTTCTTTTTATCGGTTTCTTGTTCAGTACTTCCGTTTTTGCAGCGGAGCTCGTGAACGAACGCGGCGCGGGTTCGTCGTGCCAAGAATTTACCGCCAACCGGGAACTCAAAGTCTTTAAAGACCCCACGCTCTTTTTGCCCAACTTAGGGCTCATCATGGCGGACCCAAAAGTCGGGTGGTACCGCCTGATGCAGGAAAACCCACTACTGATGGTGCTCACTGGCAGAGTGAAACTCACGAAGCTTGGCGAAGCACGAGAGTTCAAAAACTTTGGAGCCATTGCGAGGTTGTATGAGCTCGCCGAACCTCGCCTCCGGCTCGTTGACCCCGAAGCATCGAAACAGCCTTTAGTCAAAATCGTCCCCGTGCAGGTGTGTGGGGAAGGGGTCCTCGGGTTTGTTCTGGAGAGCGATCTTCGGCTCGCCACGGAGGCGCTGGGCTCCGCGAAAGGTTTACCGCCGTCTATTTACCCGAACCCTGTTCCCCATTGGCCAAAGCCTTAAACTTAGAAGCGACAATAAATTTCGAGCGAAAACCGCTCACTAGTCGGATTTTAACCGGGAACTGAAAACCAAAAACTTTTCGAGGCTACCTTGCTGAACTCAAATACTTAGTAGGTCATATAACCTATTAAGTAGGCCACATGACCTACTTAATAGGTGATCACCCGCGCAGAGCGTGACACGCCGCGTCTCCCCAGGGCCAACCTGGGCGATTTCGCTCGGATTTTATTGTCGCTTTCAGGTTAAACGGCTCGCAGGAGATCGGTCACGATCCGGTTTCGCCCGCCGCGTTTCGCTTCGTAAAGGTAGTCGTCTGCGCGTTGGATAAAGTCGTCCATGGTAGCAAAACAGTCGTCCGTGAACGTAGCGATTCCTGCGCTGATCGTGACAGCAATGGAGTGCTCTTTGAAACTGACGGATTCTTTTTCGATAGTGGCGCGGATCCGCTCCGCCACGGTAAAACCCAGGGAAGGGCCACAGTTGCGCAAGATTACCGCAAACTCTTCGCCCCCGTACCGGCACGCTACGTTTTCTAGCCGGACGTGTTTTTGGAGCTGGAGCCCTACGTTTTTGAGAACGGCGTCACCGGCCAAGTGGCCGTAAGTGTCGTTTACTTTTTTGAAGAAATCGACATCCAGCATCATTAAACTCAGCGGCTCTTTCGATCGTCTGCTAAAGCTCATTTCTTTGGGTAGCACGTCTACAAAGTACTTTTTATTGTAGAGCTGCGTCAGTGAGTCCATGTTGGCTGCGTTGAAGAGCGCCTGCTGAAAGTTTTTGTCGAGTGCGTCTTGGTAAGAAAATCTAAAGTAAAGGCGGGTGCCCACCAGAATTTTATCCCCGTCCGTTAGGCGCTGCTCCGTGACTTTGTTGCCATTCACGAAAACGCCGTTCGTGCTCTCCAAGTCCCGAATAAATATCCCGTCTTCTGTTTCCTTCACGACGGCGTGGACGCGCGACACGTGAGGGTCGTCCACGCTGATTTCGCACGTTGTATCTCGCCCGATTTTGGTCACTTTGCTTTTCAAATTGAAACTTCTTCCGGTTTCCCGCCCCGAAAGCTGGTGGAAAAAGGGTTCGGGACTCGGCTTTGAGCCCACCGAGATGCTCTTTTCGGTCCTCTCAGTGTAGATGATTGTTTCTTCTAAAGTATGCTTTAGCCGCTTATTGCTCACGTAGGACCCCGCTCACCGTAGCTTTTCGTCGTTCTTGGGCGCTGACTTGAGATAGATATCGCGGTGGGAATAGCGCATAGCATCAACTTTTTATTCATTGAACCGAAGGTACCGGTGTGGCAACCTTAAGGAATTCAAGGGGAAATTATGTCTAGCGGACCTACTCTCAAAGAGCTGCTCGAAGTGATGGCGAGAGCGCTCGTCGATATTCCCGAAAGCGTGCGGATTTCTGAAATTGTGGGTGAACAAACCACCGTTTATGAGCTTGTGGTAGCCAAAGAAGACTTGGGAAAAGTGATTGGCAAGCAGGGGAAGACGGCGAAAGCACTCAGGACAATCCTTACCGGCGCTTCGACCAAGCTCAGAAAACGCTCGGTTTTAGAGATCGTAGAGTAAGCGCTCATCGCTTCCGTCCTAATTCTTCCGAACAGGACTCCGTTCGGTGAGAGTACCCTTCAGCTGGAACGTTTTTGAATAAATGGCTAGTAGCGGGTACTCCAGCGGTTTCGATTCCGCTCCAGGGATCTTCTTCAATACCCCAGCAACGCTCACCGCTTTTCCTTCGAGGGAGTCGGGCCACCGATCCAGCCCGACGCATGCCACCGCAAGGTTTTCCGCCAATGCAACCATTGCCCCGTCGGGTCCGTTCTTCGCTTTTCCGTTTAGCTCAGCCATGTCTGCATTTTTAAACTCGAACACTATTTTATCGGTGACGGTGCTAATGATGTAGGTGAGTGGCGGTTTCGCCGACTTCGAGATGGCGGTAATGAACCAATAGTCGCCCCGCTGAACCGCCCGCACCCAAGTGCCAAGAAATCCCCCGGAAGCTGCGAGCGCCATTTGCAAAGCTTTCTCCTGAGACATTTTTTCCTTTGATCCGTAGGTTGAACTGGGGCCAAGGAGAGCAACCAAAGGGATCGTCAAAAGGAGCAACTTTCGAAGGGGTTTGAAAGTGAAAACAGTGGCTGCAGCCTTCATGCCGTCTCCGTGTTTCGATTCCCTCCCATCGTAACACAAACGGACGGACCATCTAGAGGCGTAACCCCTGGTTTGTGGTTTCGTCGATTGCCAGCTCAAGGCTTCCTGGATATCGCGCGATATGCTTACGAGTGCCTCTGGCGCGGGAGCACCTCTCTCGCCCAAGGATTCGGGTGGCCTCTATTTTCCGTGTTGGCGGAGAAACGCCTCAATGAAGGGTCCCGCGACCCGACGAGGGTCCCGCGTAAACCGAGATGCGGAAACCAGCGAATCAAAATTCTCCAACACTTCTTTGCGAACCGCAGAGGCGTCTTTGAAATTGACGTCTCTGGAATAGATGTCGCGGATGGCCCTATCCGTCTCTATAATCAGGCCCGACTCTAACGATTGGGGAGCATATTTTGGAACCCAAGTTTTCCTGGTGGCGTCGTACCGAAACCCAAATTTGATATAGTCTACGGCAACCACAAGGTCCATTGGCAGCTCGATATCCTTGCCGTCGAACGACAAATACCCACGGTATTCGATTAAATCGCTCCACCTATTGTCTTTGTAGATTGCTGCCTCTTCGGAAGCTGTCATAACTCCGGTACGGCCTTTGAGCAGTTTATGCTCGACACCGTAACTTGCGCTGTGGGGCACAACGACCTGCCCCAGCTCCTTCAACTTCATCAATGCCGAAAGAATCATCTCCGCCATTCCATCAGGAAAATCCCGCACATTCAGGTTGGCCTCGATTGTTTCTGCCGGGACCTCACCGAAGGGAGGTCGATCGAATTTGAAAGTCCGTACTAGGTTTTCGCGCAGCACTGCGCGATCTTTGTCGTTCAGTAAATTAGCCTCACGCAATAGCAAGTGCTGGTAGCGGGTTAGGGGTGCCGAGAGCCTGCTCTGCCCATCCCCCACCAATACCTTCGGAAGGTGTTCACGGGCGAACGTGCTCAGGTCTTCGGAGGTTGGGTTGGCCTTAGCCCGGCGAACGGCTGGCTCCATTTGGCCCGCTTTGGGTTGAGATCGAAGGGGCTGCTGGGGCCCATGTTCCCCCGAAGCGAATGGAGCGAATCCGAGTGCAAAGATAAAAGCGAGTCTGACGTGCATTGTGTTTCTCCGTATCGCTCCACGGGGAGCGCCGACAAAGCGTGTGCACGTTGTGTGCCCATCAGCCCAGTGTCTTAGAGCGGAATCTGCGCCTGCTTTTTAGGTTCGCCATCGCCCATTACGCCGCGGTTTGCCCCAAGTCAGTCGTTCTGTCGAGCAATTCTACGGATTTTTGGCGCAGTCCGACCTTCGATACCATCTCGCGCACTTCCGCTGATCTTGCGACTCGACCTGGATCGCATTACCCTATTACGGTGCGTTTACTGTTATTTTACCTTGCGGTTTTGGGAGCCTTGCAAATGACCCCCACGAGAGCTTTTGGTAAACGCGGTGCACCTGCCGAGATTAAGCCAATCCATCTCGACGGAGTGGAGTACC
>JANPJT010000244.1:0-5235 GCA_031425635.1 Pseudomonadota bacterium | reverse complement strand
AGGAAATATCGCGAATCTGAGCATCGCCACTACTCAGACCTTGGGCAAGTAGGAGCACAGGCTCGTTGCTCGAGTTCAAATTCTCCATAAGGTTCCAATATTTCGTTTGACCCTGGGACAGTTGCTCAAGGTGATCGAGGTTAGGTTCTCTTTTCTCTATCAGTTTTTCTACAGCAGAAAAGGGCGCATCGTTTTCCACTAGCTTTACGAAATAGTCTTTGTATGCCCCAGAGCTGGAACCCGTATCCTTTTTGATGTTGATTTTTTTGGCAAGGAAATGAGCCTTCCCAAACGAAAGGGCGCCCTCATCGACAAGTCTGCCGCTTATCTCCGCACCGGCAAGCGCGACCGAAGAAGTATTTCGATCTTCAAACTTTACTGATCCCTTCGCGATTATCGTGAGAAACTCACTCGAACCTACGCTTACGTTTCCCGTGGAAATAATCACACAGTCTCTAAGGGTGCCATTTCTATCATAAACGCGGATGTCACCCGCGGCTAGCATGACACAGGTTTGGGTGCCACCATTTAGAAAGATCATGCTCGAAATTCCGATGCTCTTGATCTTTTTGGGTAAAAAGTAATAGTGAATAAAATTAGTGGGGCTCGGGACAAAGCTTCCCTTAACTTCAAATACTTTTGGCCATTCTATCATTTTATGTTCGGGCCTATCTATATACGAGGACAGACTTCCTAACTCCGCTTTCCAAAATGCAGGAACCCTAGCTGCTTCTGGAATTGACCTCTCCCAATTCTCTTCTCCGCCACCAGCCCACCGGTCGCGGGGGGATATTCCCATCATACTTGCGGTTTCTGCTGGGACACCTTCACCTTGGTTCATTGCGATTGCTGTTGTTTTGATCAACTCAGGAACGGAGCCCTCTTTGAAGGCTCTAAAAATGCTGCGCGGAAGTGGCTGATATCTACCTCTGAAATAGGCGTGTGTCGCTCTAACTGCCGTAATTGCTTTATCAACAAGAACCAAGGAAACTGGGTTTTCCTTCGCTTCGGCTTCTTCTATTTCCGAAAACAACTCATTAAAAAAACCTTCGTAGGGCTTTCCGTCCTCCGCGCAAATGGTGGAAGCAAAATAGAAACTGCAGGCAAGAGCCCCAATGATCAAAAATCGTTTCATAAACTAGGACCTACTCTCATTGCTTACGATCGGGCCGAAACGTCAGTGCTTCAGCAATCGATGTTACTGCGAAGCAGAATAATGAATTTGGAGTGGAACGCTAGAAGTAAATAGCAATCGCTTTTTATGGCCTACCCATGAGTTTCAAAATTGGCCTGTGTACCATCAGACGGTCTCGGTGGCGAAGGAGGCCCAGAAGTTTTGCCTTGCGGTGCCAAAAGCCGGAAACCTCTCGCAATCTGATCAGTTTAGGCGCGCAGGTCAGTCGATCGTTTTGAATATTGCCGAGGGGTCTTCGCGGACTGGCACGAAAGACGAAATCAGTTTCGTAAGAGTGGCAAAGGGGTAGGCATTTGAATGTGCGGCGATCGTGGATTTGGCCTTTGAGTCGAACTTATGGACCGAAACGAGCCTGGGGCTTTTCAAGATCAGCTTGCGAACATGGGGAGGATGTACCCTTCTTCCATTTCTACTTACGGGCCCGCTGGCTAGCTATGAATGAGTCCATTCCCTTGCGGAGGCGGACCGTCTGTGTCCTCCAGGGCTCGCTCATTTGGCCTTTTCTCTGGTATGCGAGATCTGAGACAAAGTTGTAAATTCGCCAAAAAGGACGTTTGTCGTTGAGGGACCAAGCCGATTCAAAATCTCTCAGATTCTTCCCAGCACTAATCCAGTCTCCATCGGAAAAATCCGCTCTCCGCTTTTCCAGGCTATCAGCATAAGCAGACCAAGCCTCAGGCAAACTAGGAACTTTTTGGCCTAACATCTCATGCTGCACGATGGGAGAGGGATCCCTTAAGCCGGAAATAAAAAAGGAGTTACGCAACTCAACGGACCAAAATTCTTGCGGTCCAGCTGGTTTTGAGAGAAGCGCCGCAGCGACTTCGGCTCGAATAGACGGAAGGGCTTCTCGATTAAAAAATTCCACACCGCTAGCCGCCGGAACGAGACCGTGCTTAATAAGTTCCTTTATCGCTGAACTTCCGATGGGCGGTTCTTGGTCGTGGGTTAGTTTCGAAAGAGATTCAGCAAAATAACTCACGGCCTCAGCTGGCACTCCGTAGTGAAGAAAAGATACCGCCCGCTTTCGTTCCGTTGGTGATTCGGCCTGCAAGCTCGCAAGCAATTCTTCCTTTAGCGACGTCGAAAAGTATTTCTGAAACTGAGACGACTTCCGATTCATCGCATCCAAAATCACCTCTCTATCGGACCCGCGGGCGGATGACAGTCGTTTCACCAGCAGCTCTCGCAGCGGCTCCCAATCTATTTCACTGAGAACTTCACCTAGGAGCTCTTTGTTCGGATTCAGGAGTGACGCGTTTAGTATTCGCTCAGCGAAATGAGTGGGGTCGTTGCGGAGCTTTTGCGTGTCGCCACCTTCAAAATTCCAGGCTGGTTCGTTGAGAAGCGTCGTTAGGCGCAGAGCTAAATCTTTAAGCACACTTGATTCCAACCTGGAAAGGGCCAATTCGCTGGCCTTAAAAGCGGTTTCGATTCGAGGAAGTCCACCCTCTGACTCCGAGTTGGGAGAATAAGTGCTGTATCTGCGAATAAACAGGGGATGAACATTGTGGCCTTCTTGGGGTTTCCAAAACTTTGCCCTACCTAAGACTACAAGCGCATCATTGAATTCCTCGACCGTAAAAGGAGCGCTTCTAACGCGATTGATTTCTTCGACAAGTTCAAGAGTGTCCCAAAAGTCCGAATTCTGCGTCTCGGTCTCCCAGTTCTTTGATGCCGTGAAGACATTTATGCGCTGAGGCGAGCTGATAGTAGGGCCATCATAAAGTTTTCCGGTAATTCCAAAAACATCGTAAAAGGCGCGTCCGGCGAAATGCGAGTAACAACCAGAAAAATAGATGTCGAGCCGAACGCTATCGTTTTGGGGAAGTAGGCCGGTCGGCCCAATGAGGTCCCGAAGTAAGGTTTGGTACTCCAGTTTTCCGCATTCTGCATCTGTGCAGATACCTGCGGACCGCGGCTTCTCACAGCGAAACCCGTGAGCATCAACAAACAGTCGAATTCGTAAGGGCTGAGAGTTCGTGTGACTTGCGATGCGAGAGGCCAGAAGCTGCTTTAAGGCAGCCAGACCATGATCTCCAGCCGCTATTGTCCCATTCTTGCGGAACTCTGCCACAGTGTCCTTAGATAGAACCATCAGCGATGAAGAGTGAACGTCGCTCGAGAATATTCGCTCCAGCTGGCCTGACTTCGGACCAAAGTCGTTATGGTCGTCGTTCACGTCCCATACTATCGCTAAGCTCTGCTCTTGCTCCCCAGCCGCTCGAGTCTGATTTGGGAGTGTCTGACCATGAATGGGAGACTGCGCAAAGGACGGGCTAACAAATCCAATAGCCAGAGCGAGGAAACTCGACACTAATCGAGTTTGCGGTCGTCCGATTGTTCGGCAAAAATTTTCTATTGCGCGCGCCATAACTACAGCGATTCTATGCAAGATTCGTATCGAATACGACGGCCGATTTGCGGCGCGATTTGTAGCGTTCGTTGGAACTCCTGACAGAAAAGGGCAATCGACTGAATTGTATTCCAACAGAATTCGAAATTAGCCCGGGCTTAGTTTTTCAATGGATTTCAGCAAGCCGTTGATCATTTTTCCGATAGCAATTAATTGGGCTCTGAACTCTATGTACTTTTCCTCGTCTATCAAGTGGTTCGTGCGAAGCACTTGAAGAATCGGAACGCACTCGAATGTGGAACCTCGAGCAATCCATAGGAACTGGCGCTTCTCCGCCTTGTGCCAGCGCCCATTGCCTTCAGCTATGTTCAGGGGAATCGACAATGCTGCTCGCGTGAGCTGATCGATAAGGGCATGGGAGGCTTTCGATCGAAGTTCTTTGCCAAGGGACTCTACTGTGCTCGCCCAAGCCACCGCCTTTTTGTAGACGTCGAGATTTTCGAAATCGAAATTCATGGAATTGGACCTACCGAGGGCACTTGCGAATGGAAAGAGGCACTAGGGAGCGTGGTGCCCGCAGTGTTCAAGTCGTTGCGACGAATGAGACGCTGCGAGCATCGAGTGGCTACGTGGCTGAAAAAGAAGAAGATGTTGGATGTTTGGTGTTAGAGGAAAATTTTCGCCCTCTTAACGCGGTCCGAGGTCTTACAAACACCTAATTTCTAACGACAAACATCTAATTTTCGCCGGCAGGCGAAAATTTTGGAGGTGGGGGGAATCGAACCCCCGTCCGCAAGTGATCGTCTCGAAGCCACTCCATGCGAAGCTCACTATTATTTTTTCGCCAAAATGCGTCCCAGTGAGCGGGGCTACATTTCAGTTATTCTCAGTATTTTTAAGCTCCAGGTGCTGAGCCGCCGCCTGGAACCGATCCCACTAAATGGCGTTTCTGGAAATCCGCGGGAGTAACTTCCAGAAACGTGACTAGCTTATATTAAGCAGCCATTGCGTAGTTGGTGTTGCCAATTACAGTTTGCCGCCTTTTTTACGAGTCAGCGAGCGAACTCGGCATGCGACTCCAAGCTTCAGCACCCACGTCGAAGCCAGGTCACCCCCGGTGAACTCCGTAACTTAGGGCGCTTCCCGCCGTAAAGCAAGTGGCGCCTTCTTTTTAACGCTTTGCGCTACCGGCCCCGTAAACGGATTTTAGTCTGGATCTTTTGCTTCCCAGCGAGGCCTTCTGGGCTTTAAATCAATTCGGGAAGGGGTCGAGTTGAGGAAGTTGCTTCGTTTTAGCCGTGCGGTTTGCTTCATCTTTCTAGGGCTTAGCTCCAGCAGTGGGCTAGCTAGCACACCGAAACAAAAGCTGGTGGTGGTGGGCGGAGGGAGTCGGCCCGAAGCTGCCAATGCGCGCTTTGTCGAGTGGGCCGGGGGAGAAACGGCCAAAATCTTAGTGCTTACCTGGGCCTCCGAGCACGGACCGCCCGAACACTACTTTGATAAATTTGAAGGCGAGATGGCGCGGCACAACCCCTCGGAAGTCATCCATGGGGTGACCGTTGACACCATTGCAGCGAACCGTTCGGCTTTGGTTCAACAAATCCGAACGGCCACGGGCATCTTTTTCACGGGGGGCGATCAGAACCTCGTCATGGATGCTTTAGAAGCCGACGCGGCACACTTC
>JANPJT010000243.1:0-1901 GCA_031425635.1 Pseudomonadota bacterium | reverse complement strand
ATGGGCAAGTACCGCATCCATGAAACCCACCCGGGGCCAAGCCGAAGCTTCCCCATGACTGCAAACGGCAGGTACCGACAGAGCAAGGTGACGAGCCCCATCAAAGTAACCGTCAAAAAAAGCGCGCCCATGCTCACCGCTTCTTCTCCAACCAAACTCCCACTGCAGGCGCAATGGCTGCAGCGAGCAGCGTCGTCATCCACCCAATCCCGAAAGCCGCCGCCAAAAGGCTAACGGCTGCGGCCACTCCTGCCACCACAATCCCTCGGTAGTCGCTCACTTGAAGTGCCAGAACCGAAAGCATCATCGCTCCCAGCGCGAAGTCTAGGCCCAAACGAGTGAGCATGGCGGAATCCATGGGAAGCAAGAATCCCAGAACTGTGCCCACGCCCCACGCGACGTACGCACCTCCTTGGATCCAATGCGCTTTGTGCGCGAATTCGCCTTCTTTATTCGTCCACGGAAGCAGGAGAGCGAATGTTTCGTCGGTTACTTGGGCTGCGAACAAGAACCGAGAAAGCGGTTTCCACTTCCGGACAGGCTCGACCAAAATAGAACTCATTAAAAGAAAGCGCGAGTTGATGAGAAGCGTCACCACGACCACAACCCAAATGGGCTGAAACGCCGAGATCATCCCGAGCGCAACGACTTGGGCCGTTCCGGCGTACACCACCAACGACATCAGGAGTGCGGGCACCATTCCCACACCCGATTCGCGGGCCAGCACTCCGAACGCGAATGAGATTGCTAGAAATGCAGCAACGAGCGGCAATACTTCAGCGGGGATTTTTTTACTCTGGGTGGGGACTTTAATGACCGTCGCGGCTCTCATAAACTGCGCCGCACCCTAGCCCATTTCAACTTCACAAATCAACAGGTGTCGGGACCCAAACGAAATTAAAATAAAGTCTTTGAGAATTCAGCGAGCAGAGCAAACACGGAGTCTGCGTCTTTAGGCGTGTGGAGCGCTAAACCGCACGCTGGGGTCCAAAGCGCTTCGCGAAGGATTTTCGTTTCGCTGCCGGTCTGAGACAGCAAGACCTCCCGGAGCGACGCCACGTCGAGTGTTTCTATTCCGCTGGGCTCCGACGTTGGGATCACACCCAAAGCGAATCGGCCGCCACGCTCTAAGTAGGCCGCCACCGCTGCAGGCTGATCTAAAACGGCACCCAGCGAAAGCGTCGAATCGATGGAAATAAAGTCTAACCCGAGCTCCAGGATCGATGCCCACTCCGTATTGCTACAGCAGTGCAGCCCCACCGAAGCGCCTTCTTTTTGCAAAGCACGCACCACCAGCGCGAGCTCCTTGAGCGCCACTCGGTGAGACGGGCTTTGGTTTGAGAGGACAAAAAGCGCGGGCTCATCCAAAAAGAGAAGCGGTTTGACTCCGATGCCGAGAAGCCTTCGGCACATCCCGATGGCCCGAGCCAAAATCAGCCGAAACACTTGGTGCGAGACTTCCAGGTCGTTGTCTAGGCGCTTGCCGTCCGTCGTGCGCAAGCTCCATTGAGCGGTCAAGGGACCCACAATTTGAACTTTGGCGATTTGGGTCGCGCGCTCGGAAAGTTCCCAAAGGAAAGGCTGCCAGCTGCTCGAAGTCGCCGCCGATGGCTCAAACCCTTCAAAACTCGCCGTTGCGCTCGTGTTTTCAAAAGCAGCGTTCAAGCGTTCTTCAAAAGCTTTAGAGCGGCCCAACCAAACACCATAGTCCAAGTAGGGGCTGCCGTCGGGCTCCACCCTCAGCCCCGGAAGGCCTTCCAGCCCTTGCGGGATCGAGTATTCCCAGGGGTTTCGGATGGGGATTTGCGGCAAAAAAGGGATCTGGAAGCGAAACGATAAAGCCAAAGCCGCATCGATATTGTGGTGCGGGAGACTTCCAATGCCGGTCGTCAGTCCAGAGG
>JANPJT010000242.1:0-11549 GCA_031425635.1 Pseudomonadota bacterium | reverse complement strand
CTACCGTTTGGCGAAAAGTCTCCAACGTTTGCCAGGGCAGACCGTAAATCAGGTCAAAGTTGATCCCGTCATACCCGAGCCGCCGGCACGTATTGAGTAAACCTAAAGTCCAGGAAGCTGTGAATCGAATCCAGTCCCCGGAAATGACTTTAGGTTTACTCAATACGTGCCGGCGGCTCGGGTATGACGGGATCAACTTTGACCTGATTTACGGTCTGCCCTGGCAAACGTTGGAGACTTTTCGCCAAACGGTAGAGCAAGTGGTGCAGATGCGGCCCGACAGGATTGCTCTCTACAACTACGCGAGACTTCCATCGCTTTTGAAGCACCAAACTATTCTTGAAAAATTCCCTATGCCGGGTGCCGAAGAAAGAGTGGAGATTTTTACTCAGGCGCTTGCTGCCCTCACGGCGAGCGGTTACCACGCCGTAGGGATGGATCATTTTGCAGTCGAATCGGACGGCTTAACGAAAGCCCTTGCGGAAGGGCGTTTATACCGAAACTTCATGGGGTATACCGTCAAGCAAGGGAACCATTTGATTGGGGTGGGTTGTTCAGCGATCAGCGAAGTCGGTGGTGGTTTTTTTCAGAACGTGAAGAAGCCATTAGACTACGAAGCGAAAGTAGAAAGCGGGAGCCTACCTACTTTGCGGGGGATTGTGCTGAGCCAAGACGACTTGCGGCGTAAGTGGATTATCCAAAGCCTGATGTGTCGGTTCCGCTTAGATCCCGCTGCCTATGAACAGACTTTTCAAGAAGGTTTCGAAGCGGCTTTCGAAGATAATCTGAAGCAGCTCGAGCCCTTTTATTCGGACGGAATTCTGAAAAACACGGGCGGCGTCCTTCAGGTAACCGAGCTCGGCAGGCTCTTTGTGAGAAATATCGCCATGGTGTTTGATGCTTATTTGAGCGATAAAAAAGCCACTTTCTCTCAAACCGTTTGAAAGCCACCCTCACCTTCGAGTATAAACAAGAATAACTGTTTGGGAGACTATGCATGGCAACTAAAGTAACCAAAGTGGGAATCAAGAAAGAAGAAGGTTGGCTTTATTTCTTGGACAAAAAGGGCAATATTTCGCGCGCAAAAATGGGACGCGGAAGAAAGGGCTCGAAGACGAAACCGCAAGTCGTTGTGAAGCTGGGCACGAAGCGGAAAACAGGCTTTTTGTATTTCATCGATAAGCAGGGCGATCTTTCCTGCGCCAAAATGTCTCGCAAAGGCCGAAAGCGGGTCGCAAAGAAAAAGGCGACTAAGACCAAAGTCCGTCGTAAGAAGTAGTATGCAGAACATAGTCTCCCAAGTGCCGAAACCGCAGAACGAGCGGGTGCGCGCTTACGCCCCGCAAGACACAGACACTCTTCTACTGAAGAAGGAATTGGGAGAACTTACTTCTCGGCCGGTGGAAATCACGCCGGTCATTGATGGCAAGCCCGTTTTCACGGGAAAGCTGTCGAGCCTTATTTGTCCCCACAACGTTTCCACTCAGCTGGGCACTTTCCATGAAGCGGGCGCAACCGAAGTCGAGCGCGCAGTGCAAGGGGCCCTCAAAGCGGCTCCTGGATGGGGCCAAACCCCGCCCGCTGAGAGAGCCGCCATTTTTCTTAAAGCAGCCGAGTTGATTTCGGAAAAATACCGCTACCGCCTCAATGCGGCGACAATGCTTGGCCAAAGTAAGACCTGCCACCAAGCCGAAATTGACTCAGCGTGCGAGCTGATCGATTTTTTGCGTTTCAACCCGTACTTTCAGTCGCAGCTTTACCAAATCCAACCAGAATCTGGCCCCGGCCTGTGGAATCGAACAGAATACCGGCCGCTCGAAGGGTATGTCTTTGCGGTCACGCCGTTTAATTTCACTGCCATTGCCGGAAATCTCCCGGCTTCGGCCGCGTTGATGGGCAACGTAGTGCTTTGGAAGCCTGCATCGACTGCCGTGTACTCAGGGCATTTTGTCCTAAAAATTTTGGAAGAAGCGGGTCTGCCTCCGGGAGTGATCCAGTTTTTACCGGGGAGTGGCCGTTCCGTAGGGGATCCAGCCTTAAAAAACCGCAATCTGGCGGGAGTCCATTTCACGGGAAGCACCGGCGTCTTCCAAGCGATGTGGAAAACGGTTGGGAATTCGATTTCGGAATACCGAAGCTACCCTCGGATTGTGGGAGAAACAGGAGGGAAAGACTTTGTATTCGTCCACCCGTCGGCCGACACTTCTGTGGCAGTGACAGCACTCCTTCGAGGCGCGTTTGAGTACCAAGGCCAGAAGTGTTCCGCCGCGAGCAGAGCGTACATTCCTCAAAGTCTCTGGCCCACGATCCGCGAAGAGCTGGTCGCTGAAATGAAAACGATCAAGGTGGGCGACGTTTCCGACTTTAGCTGTTTTATGGGAGCGGTCATCGATTTGAAGTCGTTTGAAAATATCCGTGAGTACATTGAAACCGCTCGCAAAAGCGCCGACTCCCAAGTGATTCAAGGCGGCGGTTGCAACGCTGAGCGAGGGTTTTTCGTGGAGCCCACGTTGATTGAAACCACGAACCCCCACGCGCGCACGATGGTCGAAGAAATTTTTGGCCCGGTGCTCACTGTGTACGTTTATCCAGACTCGGAGTTCGAAGAGACGCTCCGCCTGTGCGACAGCACTTCGCCTTACGCGCTCACGGGCTGTATTTTAGCGCAAGATCGCAGTGCGGTTTCCAAAGCCACCGAACTTCTCACCCAAAGTGCGGGCAATTTTTATATCAATAATAAGCCAACGGGCGCCGTTGTGGGGCAGCAGCCTTTCGGGGGAGCAAGAGGATCTGGCACGAACGATAAAGCGGGGAGTTTGTATAACTTGGTCCGTTGGACTTCGCTCCGGACGATTTCGGAAACGTTCCATCCCCCTACTAATTACCGCTACCCGTTTTTGGGGTGATGCGAAACACGTTCGGCCTCGCTCCGAGTGGGGTCTGAAGGAATCAGTAAGTGTGGCTCCACTCCAAAAGGGTGGATACCGATCGCTGGGGTTCTAACGGAGACTGCCGCTCCACATAAGTATTCAAAACCCAATTGCGCCCTAAGCGCTTGCGGATGCCCAGCGAGGACACGCCTTCTTTCTGCCCTTCGACCCGCAAAGACATTCCGTCCACTAGCCGGACGGTTGCTAAGAATCGCCCTTTTGTGGGGTCATAGCCGATGCTTTCTATCGGGGTGGATGCAAGAAGGTACATGGAAAGCGCGCTCACTGCTCCGTTGGTCGCAGCTGCTCGCGCATTGGTGAGCGATTCTCCTTGGCCGGGAGTAAGCTCTTCGAGTGGCCGCCCGAAAAGCAAAAGGGACCAAGCGCTGTTTTCCGAGAGGGAGGGGGTGCTGGTGAGGCTGTACCGTGGCGAATCCAGTTTTCCAAACGCTTGGAGCGTTAAATCGTAGTCGGTGTAGTGGAACAGCAATTGCGCGGAGAGTTCGGCCGCGCCCTCTTTGGGGAAGCGAACTTCGATGGCCTTCACTTCGGCATTCCGCCGCAAGAATTCCACTGGAAAACCCGGAACGCGCACCACTCCCGAGGTGCCAGTCTGGGAGCTGTATACCAGTTCGAGCTCCAGCGGGATCACCGCCCCGTATTGGTTGGCTAAAAACCGCAACGAGCGAGGCGTTCGGGTTTCGATCGCCAGACGGTAAGTGAATTGGCTCGAAGCCTCCGCTTTCTGATCGGAGTAAAGAATATTCGGGTCGGGAAAAAGCCGCGGCAAGTTCACTGGATCCAGTCGAGGGAGCGACAACACCGTATCATCGACAACGATCTTTGCATCCAGAGCGGCGGAATTTTTTACTCTGTTCCAGTCCACATTTCCGCCAGCCGAAATTTGGACTTTCTGGCTTTCGGAAAAAAGATCGGTTTTTGCAGTGAACTGCGATTTCAGTCGTTCAAACGAAAGGTCGGAATCCAAAGCAACGGTTACGGTCGCTGTTCCTTGCAGAGGGTTAAAAGGAGCAGGAATAGCCCAGGGGGTGGACTCGAGTTGGCGAGACAATTTTTCGAACTGCGTGATCCCTAAAGAGATCTGCAGAGCGACTTTAGAGAGTGCTGTTTCCGAGTTCCAGGAAATGCGGCCGGTTAGCTTGGTGGACAGAGGCAAGGGATCCAACTTGTGCAGTTGGAAATTGAGCGGGCAGTCCAAATCCACGTGGGCATTGGGGGCCGAATTTTGCCAGTCCAAGGTGCACTCGGTGACTCCTGCCCGCCGCACGCCGCGAATCGGGTGGCGGACGTCTGCATGGAGTCGGCCTTGGAGTTGATTTTTTTGAAAGATGCCGGTCGCTCCTGCCTCGATACGGCTCGCCGGTGCGCCCCAAAATCCCCCCAAGCGGTACTGAATGGAAGAATCTTCCGCTTTTAAAACGGCCGAAAGGCGAAGAGGCGTGCGCTTCCCACCCACGATCCAGGCGCCTTCCACGGAGGCCGACAGCGATGCGGTCTTGTCGGTTGCTGCCGAAAGGCGGGCACGGAGGGTCTGGCGATCTTGATTGTAAAGTAGCCTAACTTCCTGAATCGAAAGTTCCGAAGCGGCAATCCCCAAAAGCAAAGGTTGTGCTGTTTCAAAGATCGCCTGCAGCGCCTGGACGTCTGCTTTCGCGGCGTCTGCGTGCGAAGGCCCTTGGTAAGTGACAGTCCCTTTGGGAATCGACAAAGTGATTAAGCGTACCGTTTGCCGACGAAGGTTGAGGATCGCCTTCGCGTCCACTGCCGAAAAACAAGCGTGCACGGAGGGGTTCGGAGACGCATAGCACGGCGACTTCAGTGAGATGGTCAAAGAACGTTCCCAAAAAGATTCCCAGGCCGTAGCCCAGTGGCCGGATTCCCACGTGACGGGGATTTCGAAGGCGCGCAAAGCCCGCCCTGCCCACGGGAGAGTGAAGCTGTTGACGATCAGAGAGGGAGAAAAAAACACGGCCACGCCGAATCCGACGGAAAGCACGGCGCCCAACCCAGCGGTTTTTAAAATCAGCCGCAGCACTTTAAAACTCCTCTCCAAAAGTAAAATGGAATTGCCAGTGTTCTCGCCCGGAAGGGGGCAGGGAGAGCGGATAAGCGTGGGCGAGCGTGGTCCGGAATACGCCCAGAGCGGAAGCAAACCGCAAGCCCACGCCGGGTGCGACATACCATGGGCCGGTCACGTCAAACGCGTTTCTGGAAATGCTTCCGACGTCGGCGAAAACTAAGGGCTGAAGATCGAGCGGCAAGACACCGGCAGCTCTGGCTTCGAGCCCACCAAAAACGGAAGTGAGACCGCCAAGGTCGTCGGGCAGTTCTTGGAAACCAAAACCTCGGAAGCCTGAGGAGCCCCCCAAATAATGGCGCAGTCCAGGCGTCAACTGCGCAAGGCCACCATCGAGCTCCTGAAACAAGGTGGTGGCGAAAGCTGCCCGCAGTCCGACAACCAAGTGCCGGCGCCCTTGCATCGGAAAGGATTTAAGGTGGGTGTACCGAAAGCTCAAAAGCTGGGAGCTAAAGTCGGCAAAAATTCCCTTTCGGCTTAAGCTCACCGATGAAGCCACTTCAAAGCCCGATCGAGGCGCGGTCCGTTGCCATTCAAAATCATGGCTTGTCAGGCGAGCTTCTCCGGCCAGCGCAAGAAAATAGGTTTGGGCCCGTCCCACACCCCGCAGTGTCATTTCTCCGTTCAGTGCCGGTCCCAAGGAAAAATAGGCTCCGACGTCTTGGGTGTCCCAAGTGATTGCCGGGACGGCCTGGAGGAGGCCCTTGAGAGTGTCGCGGCGGTTATCGCTCTCGTGCCGAAAAGTGACCAAAGGGTGCAGGTGAAAGCGGGATGGCTGAGACAATACGTACCAGCGCGTTTCTAAGCGGCCTTCTTGTGAATTGAAATCTCGCCCCTTGTAAGTCGCGCTCAAAGAGGCAAAAAAACTCGACCCCCTCTCGCCAAGCCGAGCGTGCCTCCAGCTTCCTCGTACCAGAACCCCCCGGTCGGTGTTCATTCCCACGCCCAAATTGACTTGGCGGGGCTTACCACCGAGCACCTTCTGGGTGGCGACAACGCCGTCGGGAGTGCACTTTACGTTGAAAAAAGTGTTGCTCACGATTCCATCTGCCAGGGCACGGCTCGCGGTAAGGGGGAGGAGATCCGATTGGAAAGTTTTACCGAGCTCAAAAGCATCATAGCGGCGAAGCGTGCCTTCCTTTAAGCCCGCAACGGCATCCTCTTCTATCCGCACGAGAGCTTGTTTTTCACCGGCCCGAACGCGGACAGAAACCACGCCGGTTGCCGGATTCGCCTGGGCGTCGGCGCTTGCGCAGGCATAACCGTGCAGTCCGGCCCGAGCTTGAACTTCCATGCTAATCGAATGGAGCAGGGTGGGTGTGAGCAGTTCGCCGTTTCGTTCCGTCGTGTCAACCGTGAACTCCGGGGGGGTGCCAGAGAACTGCAAAGACGACACCCGCGTGGGTTCGCCGAGCTCCACCAGGACTTTTGCCCCAGAAGATTTTACGTTGGAAAAGTAAAAGCCGCGGTCCTGCAGGAAGGTTTTCAGAGCGTAAATTGCTTGTGATTCCGGAACTTTTTGCCAATCCATCGCTTTTGGGTCGCCACAGACCAAGCGCAGCTCGGACTCGGTGAAAGCCACCGATCGGTCTCCCAGGATGCCAAGGTCCGGGCAAATCCACGTCGTCTGAGGGACGGCGGCTAGCCCGCAACCCGCGTAAAAGAGCAGAATAAAAAGTCTAGGAGAACGCATCTGGGGCGATTGCTTACCACAAACCAGGCCGACTTTAGGCGGTAAAACCCCTGGCACCTCGGCGGCCCGGTTGAGCTCCTTGGCCGGGGCCAAAGCGTGTCTGCGCCTCCTATTGGTTCACGGGAGTACGGAGGTTCGTGCGGGGTAAAGCCAGTACCTCAAAAAATAAGGGACAGTGGCCTAGGTAAATTTTTCGTTGTTTGTTTCCGAGGCCCGAGATAACAGCTTTTAACGAAGGAGCGTTGAGAGTGAAAAAATTATTGTTTGGTATCTTAGTAGTGAGTTCCGCGGTTTATGCTGAAAAGTACGCGGTGCTGTGTGGGGGAGGTGACTCGCGGGATTTGTTTGCTGCTCCGGATATGAATCATGCGATTGCAGAAGCGTCCGAATCATTGAACAAACAAATAAAATCGCTGGGAGAAAAATCCGAGATCCTGCACGTCTCCGATCCGCAATCTACCGCCCACCAGTTTAGCCAGCTGGACGAATTCTTGAAAAGCCAAATGGTTTATTCCAGTGCCTCGGTTTGCGTGACTGTGAAATTTCAAGGCAAGTAGTATCTGCTTAGTGCAGGCGGCGTGCCTGTGAGGCTGCGGTTGCTTTCTCATCTGTGCCCCTATTCGGAAAGCAACTTAAAGTCTGGGTACTTTTCGGACACAAATTCTTTGAGCTTCTCCTTTACATGCTCTTCGAGCTGCCTTGCTCGCTCTTTCGTGACCCCGTACTTAGTGCCAATTTCTTGAAGGGTAAGCGGCTTTTCGGAAGTCAGCCTCTCGTGGAATATGACTTTCTCGCGCCCTTCCAGCGTTTTAGAAAATTGGCCCAGGATCGCGTGGAATATTCTGCGCTGTTCATCGTCGCCCAAAGCTTCGTCAATCGGTTGAGAATGATCGGAGAGGTTTTGTATCGCCTCAGTCTTATCGTCCCGAAACTCCGGCACGTTCAAAGAGAGCTCATTTTGGCTAAGGCGCTGGTCCATTTCGCGGATGTCTTTTTCGCGTACGTCCAGTTTCCCAGCAAGGAGCTTCACTCCCTCGCTTGGCGAAATGCCTAACTGTTCTAATTTTTTTTGCTCAGCCCTGAGGCGGTAGAAGAGCCGCTTCTGGGCTTGGGTCGTGCCAATCTTCACAAGCGAATGGTTTTTTAAAAGGTAATCTTGAATGTAGCTCTTAATCCACCACACGGCGTACGTGGTAAGCCGCACGTCTTTGTAGGGATTGAAGTCCTGGACCGCTCGCACCAGTCCCATATTTCCCTCTTGGATGAGGTCCAAAATTTTCGCTCGGTAATGCACGAACTCAAAGGCTATTTTCACCACGAAGCGCAAGTTGCTGGTGACGAGCTTCTGCAAGGCTTCACGATCTTTGTTTTCGTAATACTCGATCGCGATCGAATGCTCCTCTTCACGGGTCAGAAGAGGGTACTTTTGTATTTCCCGAAGGTAAGACGACAGAAGCGGGTCCGTTTGGGTGACGGCTGATGCAGCAGCCGGAGAAGGTTTTTCGGATTCATCGATGTCAATAACAGGCTCAGCCTCCGGTGCGCTGAGGGTTTTGACCGTTTTAGGTGTCTTTGGTTTCGGCACGGATTACTCATACCAAAGCGGCTCCAGCCACGCAAAACTCTTGTCGTTAAAGAACGATAGGGTAGTGTGTCGGTCTCAACATGGAACGCCTGCTGGTTTACCTTACTAACCTCTCCTCAAATTTCGCCTACCTGGTGATTTTCGGCATCCTTTTGGCCTGTGGCTTGGGCCTCCCGCTCCCCGAGGACATTCCTCTGATTGCGACAGGGTACCTGATCTGGGACGGCACCATGGGGTGGGTTCCTGCCTTGGCGGTTACGCTCGTGGGCGTTTTGGTGGGGGATACTCTCCTCTTCTACTTGGGCACGAAAGTGGGCAAGAAAATCTTGCGGCAGCACCGCTTCCAGGCTGTTTTTCCCCCCGCTCGAGTCCGGCGAGCTTCAGCCTATTTCCGAAAGTATGGCGACAAACTGATTTTCTTTGCGCGCTTCGTTGCGGGGTTCCGCGCAGTCGTGTTCTTCATGGCGGGCGCGATGAAAGTGCGCTACTCGCGATTTTTACTATTGGATGGGCTCGCGGCGCTCATCAGTGTCCCGGCCTGGGTAGGGCTTGGCTACGGGTTTGGCCATTTCTTTGGCGACGAAATTTCCATGATGTTAAAGCGCCTCAAGGAAGTGAAAACGGTCTTCGGGGTCGTGGTAGCGATCGTTGTTGTCGTCTTAGTGTTCCGCTGGCTTTCCCAAAGAGCTGCCAAAAAGAAGAAGAAAAAGCGGGTTTAAAACCCTGCGATACCTTCCAAGTGCAAAAGTTTCGGTTTAATCATTGCGCCCCCTGAAAATCCACCAATCGAGCCATTGGAGCGCACCACTCGGTGGCAAGGGATGAGGAGCGGGAGCGGGTTCTTGCCGACGGCATTCCCCACAGCGCGTTGGGACTTTGGCCTGTTGAGATCTTTGGCGACTTCCGAATACGTTCGGGTCTGGCCGTAAGGTATTTTGGTCAAAGCTTCCCAGACCTGTTTTTGGAAAGGTGTTCCCTGGACAGCCCACGGTAAAGAAAAAGAACAGCGCTTTCCCGCAAAATATTCTTTGAGCTCTCGCCCAAAAAGTTTTTCCTCGGGGGTCTCGGCCAAAGAAGGTTGCCCCGCTTTTCCAAAGAACAGTTCGATGGGGTGATTATTCTCCCAAACCACTGAGACCGGTCCCACAGGGGTTGGCCATTCTATCGTGCGTCTTTTCATATTAGCCACCAAAGCGATTCCTATTTCGCATGACTCGGTATTTAGTCCGCGCAATCTTAAAAAGGAGCGGGCCGAAAAAAATGAGGTAAGGGGAAAGCATGATGAGTAAAAACAGCTTCATGTACAGCCCGCCGACAAGAAACTGGTAAAGAAAGAGCAGGCCCGCAAGCGCGGCCAACCACTTCGCTTTCACTGGCAACACGAAGAATAGGTAAAATTCCATCTCAGGGAAAAGAGTCCCGAAAGCCAAGCTAATGTTTTCCATCACATGCGTCCAAACCGAAAGCGGCATGCCGGCAAAAAAAGAAGCGGCTAGGGCCGCAACGTAGCTGAATAAAGTGTAGAGCGTGGTGGGGGCTTCACCCCAGGAAGTCTCTAGCGTGCCGAAAATAAAGTACGCATACAGGACAAAAAAGAGGAGCCAGAGCGGGTTGTCGAACGTTGGGAAAGCAAAAAGCCTCCAGTACTCACCTGCCTGAAAAGCATTGGGATCAAAAAGGAAGCGGTCCATGGGAGCGTGCAGAACGTCGAGGCCAATGAACCCCAGGACGGCAAGGCCCGCAATCAAAGTCCCCAGGCCAGGGAAAGCAAGGAAACTTAATTTACGGACAACGAAGCGTAAGGGTTTCGGGAATCTGTCATCCATGGTGTTTCCTCAGACTGGCATTGCGTTACGAAAAAGTGGTGTATGACTAAGCTCGGCGTGAGCTCCGGGTGAAAAGAACCCGCTAAGACTTTGCCTTGCTGCACCAGCACTGGCTCGCCTTTAAAGCAAAAAAGCGGGGTGACCCCTGAGCCCAGATTCCTAAAACGGGGAGCTCGGATAAAGACGCCTTCGACTCCATCGCCTTGCCAAGCCGCTGTTGGCTCGACTTCGGCGACAAAACTTTCCGCCTGTCTTCCAAAAGCGTTGCGTTCGATGCTTGCGTCCAGCACCCCCAACGAGTCTTGCACCGGGTGGCTGACCTTTTTGGAGAGAAGGATTGCTCCCGCGCAGACACCGAACGACGGTTTCACCGAAACGAACTCTTTGAGGGGCGCCCAAAGCGAGTTCACTTTGAGCAAATGGATCATCGTGGTGCTTTCGCCGCCAGGCAGGATGATCCCTGAAAGGCCCGCCAAGTGAGCGGGTTTTCGAACTTCTACGGGCTCGGCGCCGACCTTCGCCAAGTGCCCTAAGTGAGGCCCCACTGCGCCCTGTAGCGCGAGAACACCAACTTTGACTTTACCAGCCACGTTCCTGGAACCGTTCTTCCGGTCGCATTTTATGGATATCAAGCCCCGGCATGGCGTTGCCTAAGCCGCGCGAACAGCGAGCAAGGACCTGAGCGTCTTGAAAGTTCGCCGTGGCTTCGACCACTGCGTAAGCGAGCTTTTCAGGGTTCTCCGCTTTAAAAATTCCCGACCCTACAAACACTGCTTCGGCCCCAAGCTGCATGCAGAGGGCAGCGTCTGCGGGAGACGCCACTCCGCCCGCGGCAAAGTTAGGCACGGGGAGCTTTCCGGACTGGGCAACCATTTTGACAATCGCTAGTGGAGCTCCCAGCTCTTTCGCCTCGTTGACCAGTTCTTCGGGCCCTAAAGTGGTGAGGCGGCGGATTTGAGAACGGATGGTACGAAGGTGTCTCACCGCTTCGACAATATTTCCGCTGCCCGCTTCCCCTTTGGTCCGGATCATCGCGGCCCCTTCGGAAATACGTCGGAGCGCTTCACCTAAGTTTCTGGCTCCGCAAACGAATGGCACGGTAAAAGTGAATTTGTCGATGTGGTACTGTTCGTCCGCAGGGGTAAGCACTTCGCTTTCGTCGACGTAGTCTACGCCAAGCGCTTCAAGCACTTGGGCCTCGACGAAATGGCCAATGCGCGCTTTGGCCATGACCGGGATGGAAACAGCGTCCATGATTTCCAAGATCACTTCGGCGTTGGCCATTCGAGCGACGCCGCCCTCTTTTCGAATGTCAGAGGGGACCCGTTCAAGGGCCATCACCGCGACCGCACCGGTTTTTTCAGCAATCACCGCTTGTTCGCGGTTGATCACGTCCATGATCACGCCGCCTTTGAGC
>JANPJT010000241.1:0-9313 GCA_031425635.1 Pseudomonadota bacterium | reverse complement strand
ACCCAGGCGGCAAAGTCTCTTTAGTTACTTTCAGCACGGCATCTATCGCAGCCGATTGGGACGAGCCCGGAGCCACATTTGCAAAAACGCTGATCGCTCGCTCCCGCCCTTGGCGTGAAATCGCCTGCAGGCTTGGTTTTTCTTCAATTGTGACGACTTCGGAAAGGGGGACGAGCTCCCCTCGGTTGTTGCGGACCGATAGCAGGGTGATATCCGAGGGTTTCAATCGGTCGCTCGACTCCAGACGGACACGCACATCGTAGCGGTGGCCTCCTTTAGAGTATTTACCGGCAACGACGCCGCCCATCAACGTGTTAATGGTTTGGGCGATCTCGAACACGCTCACGCCCCGAGCTATTGCTTTCTCACGGTTGGGGATGACTCGGATCTCGGGCATCCCTTCTCGGTAATCGGAGTCGACATCGGCAACGAGGCCCGTCTTCTGCATCGCTTCAGTCACGCTGGTGGCGGTCCGAATCAACTGATCGAACTCAGGCCCTCGAATGGTGAACTCCACTGGGAAACCCCGTTTGGAAGTAAACCCAGAAAGGGACGGATCTTGGATGAATGCTTTCACTCCCTGGATTTTCTTTAGCTCGTCCCTGAAAACTGCAATGAGATCGCTCTGGGTATAGGGTCGACCGGTTTTGGGGTTCTTGGGGCGCGCGGTCGGCTGCTTCAGCGTAAGGAAAATCATTCCCGTGTTGACCTCACCGCCTCCGAACCCGCCGATGGAGCTAAAGTACTTGTCTACCGCGGGGTGGCTTTGAAAGTACTGTTCTACTTGGACGAGTTTTTCGTCAGTGAAATCCAGGGACGATCCGACCGCGGTTTGAAGCCGAACCATCAGCCGTGACTGATCTTGTGCCGGCACAAATTCCTTTTTTAGCAACCCCTGTAAAAATAGAGTGGCGATGAAAAAAACCACCGACCCGGAAATCACCGCCCACTGCCTATCCAAGCCCCAAACTAAAACGCGCCGGTAGGCTTTTTCGCCATTTCGAAAAAGACGATCCAACCACTTTCCCAATCGGTCGTTTCGAGCTTGTGTGGAAAGGAACCGCGAGCACCGCATGGGTGTAAGTGTCAAAGCCTCTAGCAGAGAAAGAACCACTGCAACGGAGAGAGCGACCCCGAATTGAAAGAAGAACTTCCCAATGATCCCTTTCATAAAGGCGACGGGTAGAAAAATAGCGACAATTGCCGCAGTAGCGGCAAGCGCTGCGAAAGTGATTTCTTTCGAGCCTTCTAATGAAGCGGTGAGGCGATTTTTTCCCATCTCGCTGTGGCGGACGATATTTTCAAGCACCATGATGGCATCGTCCACTACGATCCCGATAGCGAGCGAAAGGGCGAGGAGCGTAAAAGTGTTTAATGTAAACCCCAGAGCGTAAAGGACAATGAAACAGCCGATCACGGAGGTGGGGATAGCCAAGATCACATTGATGGTTGCGGACCACGATCCCAGAAACGCCCAGCACACAAGGGCGGTTAAGATTGCAGAGATCACGAGCGTCCAATTCAGTTCCCGGACCGCTTCCTCGATAAAAACCGTCGAATCAAATCGGACGCCGATGGACACGCCTTTGGGCAAGTCTGCTTCAATCTGTTTCATCCGCGCTTTGACTTGCTTTGCCACTTCCACGGCATTGGAACCAGGCTGTTTTCGGATCCCCATGCCAATGGCAGGGACCCCTTGGCTGCGGCTTTTGCTCCGCACATCCGAAAGCCCATCTTCAATCCGAGCTACTTGACCAAGCAGCAGCGGACTATAGTTCGGAGCCCCGCCTCGCCGGCTAATGCTAATTTTCCCGAACTCTTCCGCGGCAGGGGCTTCGCCCATTGTGCGAACATTGAACTCTTTGTCCTTCGTTTCAATCCGGCCTGCCGGAAGCTCCGAGTGCTCTAGTTGGATCGCATCGACAATGTCGCCCGCGGCAAGCGCAAATTTTTTGAGTTGTTTGGTGGATACCCACACTCGCAGGCTTGGATCCACGTAACCCCCTAAAGTCACTTCCCCCACGCCTTCCACGGTGCTGAACTTGTCTTTGATCCTGTCTCGCACGAGCCGCATCAGGTCTTGCGGCAGCAGATTGTCTGAGGAGACTGAAATCCACAAAATCGGCTGGCTTTCGGGGTTGGTTTTTCGGACTACCGGCGGGTCCATCTCCTTGGGCAGCCGGCGCATCACTTGGGAAAGGGCGTTTTGGATTTCTTGGACCGCGAGGTCGTTGCTCTTATCTAGATTGAAGTCCACCGTGATATTGGCCGAACCCGTCTTTGAGCTCGACGAAATCCCGACAACCCCTTGGACTGCCATGATGGCGTCTTCGACCGGATCGACCACGTCGATTTCCATGACCTCCGGCGCCGCCCCTTCCAAGCTCAGCGAAACGTTCACGACAGGGAACTCAACGTCCGGAAGTTGGCTAACCCCCATGCGGTTAAAACAAAGCCAACCAAACACGATGAGGCCTAGCATTAGCATCCAGGCGAAAACGGGGTTGCGTATCGAAATTTCCGAAAGGTTCATGTTGCCCTCAGAGCGTTTTCCCAAGTGAAGCCTGTAACGCGTCCCAGGCGGCTAGAGAATCAAATCGGATTTGATCAAGGCTTCGTTTGGTTTCTTGGAATGTATTGAGTGCCTGAAGCACATCGAGGTTTGTCACCAGCCCCAGGCGGTAATCTTGAGCTTGGCGGCGGTAATTTTTTTCTGCGAGGGTCGCTGCGAGCGCCAGGCTTTCCATTTGCTCATGCCCTGCCTTTACGCGCTCATAGGCTTCGCGCACTTGGTTTTCGGCTACCCGGCGGCCTTGAGCCAAAAGGAGTTCTCTTTCTTTGCGCGCCCCGATTGCGCTGTCGGTAGCAGAATTGACGACGCCTCCTTGAAAGAGGGGGATAACCAAAGTGAGCCCGAAATCAAAGTCGATAGAGGACTGGATGCCCGCGCGGGCTATGTAGTAGTTTGCGCTCAGATCGAGGCTCGGGAAGTGGCCAGCTCGCGCGACGGTAACGTTTTCATCAGCCGCGGAACGCAACTCTTGCAAGGCAATCACGTCAGGACGCTTACTCACTTCGTTCATATACGTTTGGAGCGGTTCCAAAGGCGGCAGTGGCTGCGCGTTTTCCGTCCCGCCTGCTAGTTCAACGTTTCTTTCCAGGCCAGTCGTCAGCGCGAAAACATCTTTTGCGCGCTCATGGAGCGAAGTAGCTGCTTGGAGTTGGGCTGCCAAAACGGCGACTTGAGATTCGGCGGCCAGCACCTCCCCCTCGCGTGAACGCCCAATAGAAGCTCGCGTTCTCAGATCCTTCACACGCTCACGTGTGAGCGAAATAAGCGATTTCAAGTTCTCTACGTCTTTTAAAGTCCCTAGCACCTTATAGTAAGCAGCCGAAACCGAAGCGTACAAAGTTACTTTGGATTGCTGAACGTTGGCTTCTGAGCTCCGCCGGGTGGCACGCGCTGAGCGGATTCCCGCGTATTCCGCAAACCCTCTAAAAAGAGGTTGTGTTAGCCCAACGCGCGAGTTCAATTGTTGCTGCAAAAGAAAGTTGCTAGAAACCGAATCAGGCGCGTCTGTTCTGGAATGCTGTTTAAGGAACGAACCGTACAACGCAACATTCGGCATCATGGAGCCGTAAGCTTGCCAGAGAGTTTCTTTCGACTGATCGAGCTGGCTCTCTGCGATCATCACCGTTTCAGTTTTAGCGACAGCCGAGTCGTATGCTTCTTTAAGAGTAATAGCCGCTTCGGCGGTAAGGCTGAAAAAGGCGCACCATAAAACGACACTCATCGCACCACCTTACCATGTCAGGCGGACAACGTGCTACTGAGGGCCGACACTTTCTGGAAACGCTTAGTGAAGTGGGATAAGGTCAGAGCAAGGCGCGCAAAGTAATGGTATCTGCTTTTAATGAAGCGCATCGAAAGGGAACTAGATGAGCCGGCGTGGTAAAAAGAACGCGGTGCCTCCAGAGTTTGAAATGTTTATCGGTCTGGTTGGAAGCGTTATCGAAAGCTGGGGCTACAAAAAAGTGCACGGGCGAGTGTGGGCGCTCTTATTCCTTTCGAATCGATCGATGGACGCTTCGGAAATTGCAAGCCAGCTAAAAGTCTCGGTGGCGCTGCTCAGCATCACGCTCCAAGCTCTCATTGAGCACCAAGTGGTGGAAATGGACCGTCTCGAAAACAAAGGCGGGCGCAAGAGCGTGCGCACTTACCGAGCAGTCAACGATCCTTTTATTGCCATTTTGGGCGTGCTGCGCAGCCGCGAGGAGCCCGTTTTGCAGACGGTGTCGGAGGCATTGCACGCGTTAGAAGCCGCTCCGCCGAGCGGTATTGACGCAGCACGACTGCGTTACGTTCGAGCGTTCGTCGATGTGGGGCAGTCGTTGCTGAAAGAGGCGCAAGTGTTTGCGCCAATGCTGGTTGAACGTTCGCTCCAATCGCCGCAGCCCCCAAAGCGTTAGAAACGGCCCGTTCTATTTTTTAAATAACCTTGAAAAATATGAAAACTCTGGCATTAATAAGGATCGGAAAGAAGCCGGGGAGAAGCTGGAACGTCTAGCGTACCAACGGCTCAGCACTCAGGGGAGTTCTCATGAACGAGTTGATACCGAGTTTAAGTGTGGGACAGTATTCTTTGGTCTTTAACATGCTGTCGTTCGCAGTAGCGTCGATGCTAGGGTCGTTCGCCTTTTTTGTAATGAGCCAAAAATTAGTCGGGGCAAAGTACCGAGCCGCGCTGGCAGTCAGCGCTGTGGTGGTCCTGGTCGCCGGTTACCACTACTACCGTATTATGGGAAGTTGGGTCGATGCGTACCATTTGGTGGACGGACAGTATGTGAGTTCTGGCAAGCCTTTCAACGATGCTTACCGGTACGTCGACTGGTTGTTAACGGTTCCGCTCCTCTTGGTTGAGCTGGTGCTGGTGATGGGCCTTGGAAAAGGCAAGCAAGGCGCGATGATGATCCGGCTCGTGGTTGCAGCGGCTCTGATGATTGGTCTGGGCTATCCCGGAGAAATTTCCTCCGATTGGGGCACTCGAAATTTCTGGGGCATTCTAAGCACTATCCCGTTCGTCTACATCCTCTATGTTCTGTGGGTTGAGTTGGGCGGAGCCATTAGCTCGCAGTCACCCAAAGTGCAATCGCTCGTCAAAGGCATCCGGTTGCTCCTTCTTGCGACATGGGGTTTCTACCCAATCGTTTACGCCCTGGTAGGTCTTGGCCTGACGGGAGCGCAAGCTGAAGTCGCCGTGCAGGTCGGGTACAGCATTGCGGACGTTACTGCGAAGGCGCTTTACGGCGTCGTCATTTTCGCAATCGCTTACGCGAAATCGGAAGCGGATGGTTCTTTGCCTGCTTGAGAAAGGCAAAGTGGCTCGCAACAACAGAATCATTGTACTAGGGGCCATGTCACTTTGTGGCGTGGCCCTTTTGTTTGCGCTCCCTTTTTGGCAGACGCTCGGAAGTCTTTTTCTCATTGGCTTTGCGGGATTGCCCCACGGGGGAATGGACGCCTGCGAAATGTGGGCCGCTTCCGGGCACGAGCCGGCGAAGTTTGTGAAGTTCATCGGGAAGTACTTGCTCATCGTGCTAGGCGCCTGGTTGAGCTGGTGGCTCTGGCCGTTTGCTTTCTGGTCGGTGTTTTTGCTCATCTCGGTTTACCATTTTGGCCATTCTTCCGACCTGTTCCCTTTCGCTCGTCCTTCTTTCGCGCTTTCTCAATCGGTAGCTTCGCTTTCCAAAGGGGCCTTGGTCGTCTTCGTCCCTGTAGTGAGCTTTCCCGAATCGACCGAAGCCATTCTGAGCCTTGCGGCATCGCCCGTGTTTGCGGCAGGCGCCGTGGGGCTCGCGCCGACGGTGGTCTCTCTTGCGCTCGGATCGGTACTCGTGGTGGCGGCTTTCGAGCTAGCGGCTTCCGGAATGGATTTTGCGTTCGCCACTCTTCGTCAAACTGTTGCCCTTTATTTTTTGTTTAGCCTTCTTCCCGCACTTGTATCGTTCGCGTTGTACTTCGTCTTTGTCCATTCTATCCCCCAGATGCACGAAACAGTGGCCCGTTTTCCCCGCACTCGCGCGCGTGTAATGCTGGCCGTGGGAATTGCTTTTTCGTTGCCTCCGTTGGTCTTCTTTGCCGCTGCCCTCAGCCGCACTCCGAGCTGGCCGGAGTGGGCAGGCCACGGCGCCGCTTACATTTTTGTCGTGCTAGCCGTTTTACACTTTCCGCATTTTTGGCTTTCCGAGCTTCATGGGCTATCACTCCCGCAGCGATGGTTGGATTCAGTGGGATTAAAGGGATTGTTTTTTCCAAACAGAATGCCTAAAATTTTGGAATGAAACGTGCCCAGAGTTTTGTTTTCTGTTTTGCTCTTTCGGTAGTGCTTCTGCGCTGCGGCTCTTCGTCGAGTTCGATAGCTGGAACGTACAGCGTGACCGGACTGTCCTGCGCGGCGCCCAGTAGCCCGACCGCGGCTACGGGGCTTGTAGGTGCGTGGGTGACGAACCCGTCGACCATGTCGATTACCGTTTCCTCTGCATCGTCTACTTTTTCGAGTGTCTGGAGCAATGGCAGCTGCACTATGACCCAAGGCGGGACAATGTCTTTAACGGGCGCCACGCTCGTATTCACCAACAGCGGAACTCTTGGGTGCACAGGGACTGGTTGCCCAGCATACTCAACGTCCCTCTTTGGCAGTAATCGATGCGCTACTACGGTGGTAGCCACCGAGACACTCACTTACTCTCCCTCGAGCGGGGTTTCGGTAAATGGTGCCGCCACGCTCACTCAAACCTCCGCAACCACGCCGATATGCTCTGCTCTAGGACAAACCGATTTCCTTCGCTACGCCGTGAGCCGAACACTATGACCTTTCAGCAGATAATCTATCGACATGGTCCATAAAGTTCTTAGATTCTACGATCACGTTCCCGATACCCGCTCCCTGCTGGAGCCGGGTGCTGCTAATTGGAGCGGACTGCTTCCTGGCACAGATTACCAAACGCTTTCATTCATCCGCGCCGAACCTCGATCGCTGGCCCAGGGTACTCAGGTCCTTTTCTGCGGGACAGGTTTCGTTCGGGATGAGGTTTTAGGAGGGTTTACCACGTACTCCTTTTTGCGCGATGGCGAGCCAACTACCGTTAGCCGAGCAATCGATGAAAAGCAGTTTGCTCGTGTCACATTAACTATCGATGGTTTAGAGGCTGCAGCGCAGAGTCTTGCGGATTCGTTGTATTCCGTATCGCCAGCCCAACGTGTCGATGCCGCGTGGTCGCTTGGGCGCAAGGGGGTGGTTGCCCTCATTCCTTCCCTCTGGCTCATTGGCCTTTGGGACGAAAGAACGCTTTTGCAGGATCCCGGTGGCAACGCAACCAGCGTTCGCCGCGCAGTGCGAGACGCTTTGGTAGTTTTCGGCCCTGCGTTGGTGGAGTTCATTAGAGTTAAGAAAAGCGAGTTTACTGCAACGGAGGTGCGGGTGGCTCGTGAGCTTGCCTCTCGCTGCGATAGTTTACTGTACTGGGAAGAAATCCTTTTGGACGCTAACGATCCAAAGCCGTCGGCACGTAAACGCGCAGTGGAAGAGTTATCGCCGTTGTCTTCGCCACAGGCCAAAGCATTGCTCGCTCGTTTGGCCGCAGATCCCAATGCCGACGTGAGGATTGCGGCCCTCTCGGCCACTAAAGCGCTTTAAGAGGACTAACCGCGGTGCGCCATGACAACGAGGGCGAGGCACAGCAACGCCGGTAAAGCCGAAAGAGTGTTGCCCCAAAAAAAGCGCGATGCAAGCGAAGCGTCTTGGAGCGCAAAGAGACCAATCACGGAAAACAGGACGCCGAAAAGAACCATTCCAAGCAAAGGGAAAAGCATGAGCATCATGCCCGCTTGCCCACGAGACGGATCCTTTTGCAGTAGGCCCAAAGCAAAAGTGAGCAAAAAAACGGCAAGCCAGGGGCTCACGCCACCGAGCGGAAACCCCCAAAAAGCGAGCAAACTGAGTGGCGTTCGAATGAACACTGCCGCGCCCAACGAAAGTGCGGCCACAAAGACCGAGGTCAAAACTAAAATCAACATAACTGGGTTTAAGATCATGTTTGCGCCTTTCCTTGTCTTGAGAACGTTCCGGACTGGAGCCCAAAAACGAGGAGTATGAGAGCCACCGCAAAATACCAGAAGGCTCCCGCGGGGAGTTCGGGTGCCGGTGCAGAACCCACTTGGCAACAACTGCCGTCCCAAGTGCAAGTGCCTCCCGTGTTGTCGACGTTCGTGCATTCCGCAACATTAAATCCGTAATCGGTGCAGCCTGCGCACTCGCCAGTGGCGCCATAGGCAGGGTTACAAACATCGCAGGGGAGCCCGTTGGGGCTACACTGCGCGTAGCCTCCGGGTCCAGAGACGCAAGCAAAACCGCAAGTGGTACTCCCGATACAAGCCGGCATTGAATACCCTTGCTGAGGAGCAAGGTGGAACCAAATGAACCAGACGCTGAACATCAAAGCTCGCCGCAGCCGTACCTCTGAGCCGCCGCCTACCATTTTATATGACTCTCTTTCATTTGCGTCCCCTCGTTCAACCATCGGTACGCCGAAATTACCGTATCGGGCAGTGGGCCATTCACCGTGGTTCTTTGCGACATAAAATACTCGGTGACGGGCAAGTCATCGTTCTGCACCCCAACCGATTTAAACCTTTCCGGCAATTGTGAAGGGTTTAAAACCAGTTGTGTTGAGGAATATCTACTGGGAGTAAAGGCACTTAACCCAAGCAGTGTTTGAAAGTTCGCTCGAGCCGCTAAAAAATCTTTTCGCATCGAAATCTCGTCTGGAAGAAACTGGTTGCTATAAACGGCGTGAACCAACTCAGTCTGGTTATCTCGGCTGCCGACCGCAAGGGCCGGAAAGAGGCCGTCCGCTGCTTTTAGTACGGGCGGGTAAGCTGTGAAAAAAAGCGCTCCTGAAGGGGAAAGCAGCACCTTTGCCTCTTTAAGCGCTTCTCTAGTAAAAAGATTTCCTGCGCCTGCTGCCGATACATTGAGAACGCCAATTTGGATCAAGTCGTAAGCACCCGGGTTGCGCAGACTCACTCGGTTGAGGAAACGCCTCCCGTCGCCAAAGAAAAGGTTGAGGCTTGGCAAAATTTCTTTAGCAAGCGGGCTCCCTCTCTGCCGCATCTCTTCTACTATCGACGGCAGAAGCTCAACGACGTCCACTTCGGCGTCTGGGTACGCTTTCTTCAACAAAACCGCTTGATCCCCCCGGCCGAGTCCGATGATCAGGATTCGTTCGGGAGGAACATTGCCTCGGATGGCTT
>JANPJT010000240.1:0-4014 GCA_031425635.1 Pseudomonadota bacterium | reverse complement strand
CTGCCTAAGCTCGTTCTCCGGAATGACTAAGGGAGGCGCAATCCGTATGACAACCGTGTGGGTTTCTTTGCACAAAACACCGGCTTGGGCCATTCTTTCACAATACTTTCGGGCGCCTCCCGAAGCGGCTTCCAGTTCTATCCCCACGAGCATGCCTTGCCCTCGGATTTCCTTCACCAAGGGAAGCTTTGCCTCTTTGAGCGTCTCCACTATCAGCTTGCCCAATTGAGCCGATCGTTCCGATAGCTTTTCCGATCGGAGGACCCGCAAAGCGCACCGCGAAACCGCCGCCGCCAATGGGTTTCCACCAAAAGTGGACCCATGCTGCCCTGGCTGGATGACTTCCATTGCCTCGCGTATGCCCACCACTGCAGAAATAGGGAGGAGCCCTCCCCCCAGCGATTTGCCTAAAATCAGCAGGTCGGGCTTCGCGTTTTCGTGGAGATAGCAAAAATCTTTTCCTGTCCGGCCTAAACCGGTCTGTATTTCGTCAACCATCAGCAGCAGGTTGTTCCGCGTGCAAAACTCCCGCACTGCTGACAGGAACCCTGGCTTGGGGACCAAAATGCCGGCTTCGGCTTGGATAGGCTCTACGAGAACAGCCACTGTATTTGCATCGACGGCTCGTTCGAGATCGTGGACCGAGTCAAAGGGAACTTCCTTAAAACCCGGCGTGAACGGCCCAAAGCCGGAGCGGTAGTCGACTTCGGATGAAAACGAAACGATGGTGATGGTTCGGCCGTGAAAGTTATTCGAGAAGACAATGATATTGGCATCGCCCGGGATTTTCTTTTTCTCGTAACCCCATTTTCGAGCGATCTTGACGGCCGTTTCAACGGCTTCCGCTCCGCTGTTCATGGGCAGCACTTGATCTAGACCCGTAAACTCCGCGAGTTCCTGGCTCCACAAACACAGCTCTTCGCTGTGGAACGCCCGCGAACAGAGCGAAAGCTTTGGCAGCTGATCGTTCAGGGCTTTCACCAGCTTTGGGTGCTGGTGCCCAAAGTTCAACGCGGAGTAACAACTCAAAAAGTCCAAGTACTCTTTGCAATCAACGTCCCAGACTTTCGAACCTTTTCCGCTGGCGAGCACCACAGGGAGAGGCTTGTAATTGTGGGCCCCGAAACGATCCACGATTGAGAGAAGCTCTTTAGTTCTGTTCATTTTTTTAGCTTAACAGGGGTCTTGCTTAAATTCGAGGTCGCTTGGTCAAGGGTGATATTGAGAGCGGCTTTCTTGCCCTCCTCGATGGTGACTTCCACTTCATAGTTGATCGAATAGGGCTCATTCTTGAGCCTCAGCGGATAGGTGCGACCCGCCCGGAGAGAAATCGCAAAGGTTTCATTCGGTAAAGCCGCTCCAAAGCGCTCGGTACCAACGTAGACTTCCGCGCTAAAGCCCAACGAAAGCTCCAACCGCCCCATTGGAATAGATTTCAACTCAACGATCCAATCCTCACTCTGCTTTGTAAAATCCACTTTCGCGGTAACGTTTTCATACCCCTCTTTGCGCAAAACCACTTCCACTGCGGATGAACATTCCCCGGTGAAAACAAACGGGGTAGTCCCCACTGCGTCTGCGCCTTTAAATACCTGCGCGCCAGGGGGGTGCGAAACCATGTTTCGAACACAGCCACCCGCTGTTTTCAAACCAAGGGAGGGGGCTTCGCCCGCGGTTTCGTTGATGCTGTCTGTCGTGAGATCTCTTTCGCTATTGCGTTCGATGTAGCTTTCAAAGTCGCCCGATCGAATAGACTGGAAGCCATAGGCAACGAGGCCGCCGACGAGCACGAACATGGCGTAGCGCCCGAGTGCATTCTTGCTCCGGGGGGCCTTTCGGCGATCGATTTCGATGGGCCGGCTGGTACTCCAAGGCTCTTTATCCGTAACTGATTCTACTTCAATCCGATTCCTCTTAATGGGGTCCTTGTTTTCGAAAGGCGCATGCGACCGGCTTTCTCGGGCTTTGAACTCGGGCTTCAAGTTGATAGCGCCACGCACGATGCTGCTTTCGGTTTTTTCGACCGCGGGCGCCGGGACCGGAGCCTCTTCAGTCTCTGGCCCGCCCGTTTCACCACCCATAGGGACAATTTCCGCACCTTTCCAGGGCTTTTCACCGCTCGCTTTTTTGGTCGCAGGAGCCGGGATTTCGTCTTCGATAACAAGCCCGCGTTTGGCAGGCCCACGCGCTTTGTCTTTGGAAAAAGCATGCTTCGTTCCGCCAGGCAAAACGAGATCCACTTCTTTGGCGGCACTACTTTCGTCGACGTTGATTCTCTCGCCCACCCGGGTGCTATCGCTCGGCGCTGCTGGCTGGTAGCCAACCGGATCCCCTTCGGTGGGAACGCTGATTTGGCTTTTGGTTCCGGTCTTCTCTTCTTCGATCGCGGGCTCGGCCTCGACTTCGGGGGAATAGGAGACTTCCGGTTTAGATTCTACGGGGAGGTCATCCGAGAAAGTCTCGCCGGTTTCTTCGATGATGTCTGATTTTGTCTGGAAACCGTCCAGCGCCTGCTCGATCCCATCCATTTCGTCTTGCTTGCGCTCCGCTTTGGGAACCCCTTGAGAGAACGGGATAGATTGCCTATACAGCTGCTCAAACCGTTTTTTCTCTTTGGAAATTTCGTCGGAGAAAGACATGTGCAAAACGTGCGAAACTTCCCGTTGGGTAAATGCGGGCGCATGGCGGCTGAGAAACTCAAGCAAGTGGCGGTGCAAGTCGCCCGCGGAGTTGTACCTAAGCTTCAAATCTTTTGAGAGAATTTTCATCACGATCTTATCAAGTTCAGCAGGTACTCTCGGGTTGATTTTCGAGGGAGGGGTCACGACGCACTCTTGGATCATGCGTAGCGTGGCTAGATCGCTTTCAGCCGCGAAAAGGCGCCGACCCGTCAAAAGCTCCCAGAGGATAATGCCCGTCGAGAAAAGGTCTGTCCGGTGGTCGACAGGCATCCCGTTGGCTTGCTCAGGCGACATGTACCCAAATTTGCCTTTGATCACGCCCGAACGCGTTTCGTCGGCGCGATCCTTTGCTTTTGCGATACCAAAATCTACAATTTTTACCGCTCCCTCATACGACAACATGATGTTCTGGGGAGACATGTCGCGGTGGATGATGTTCAGCGGCCTTCCGGTCATGTCGTCTTTTTTCGCGTGCGCGTAGTCGAGTCCTTTGCAAACTTCGTTCAAAACAAAAATGCTGAACTCGATGGGAAAATTGACGTTGGCTTTTTTACTTTTGTTGATGAACTGCCGCAGATTCTTCCCATCGACAAATTCCATGGCAAGAAGGTAAGTCTCGCCGATTTTATTAAAATCGTAGACTTGGACGATGTTTGCGTGCGTGAGCATGCTCGAAAGGCGCGCTTCGTACTCGAACATCTTTCGAAACTCTTCGTTCTGGCTGTAGGTAGGCAGAATTCGCTTAATCGCCATCTGCTTTTCAAAACCGCCAGCTCCCTCTGCCTTCGCGCGGTACACTTCGGCCATGCCGCCAGTGGCGAGCCGCTCCATCAGGAGGTACTTTCCCATTTTGAAAGGCTTGAAGTCCAAACGTCCCCTTCGGTTTCCGAAACAAGAATTCTCCAAGTCTATTCGGCATTTTAGCTACGTTTATTGAGCCCCATTTGAAGCGCGCACTCCGCTAGAATCCCCTCGGTAAATGGCCGTGACTATTAAACAAAGAGGCGGTACAATCCGGCGCATGAATCCAACGCGACGTGTATTAAACAAGCTCATGGGTATGTTTTCGAGTGATCTTGCTATCGACTTGGGAACAGCGAACACACTGGTATATGCCAAGAACCGAGGCCTGATCATCGACGAACCCTCCGTCGTGGCAGTAGCTAAAAACGCTCGAGGGGGCCCCAGCAGGGTGCTCGCTGTCGGCAGAGAAGCGAAAGAAATGCTGGGCCGTACCCCCGGCAGCATCACCGCTATTCGCCCGATGAAAGACGGCGTGATCGCAGATTTTGAAGTGACTCAGAGCATGCTCAAGTACTTCATTGCGAAATCC
>JANPJT010000239.1:0-8616 GCA_031425635.1 Pseudomonadota bacterium | reverse complement strand
GCCTGCCGGCGCGTTTTTAGAATGACGCTTTCATCATCGAGGCCCAGAGGGCCAGCAGTAACGCCACTGTCCAAACAGAAAAGCACTTCCACATAGGGGAGGGGACTTACGCCCGAACTTGCTTTAAATCAAGGCTATTGTGCGCAGCGTTAAAGCTTAAGCTTATTGCTTGGGGTGTCGATATGAGAGGCACGATGGCGCCTCAACGAACTTTCAGTCTCGCACTCTATATCGCCTGTTTACTTTTCTTAGTAATTTCAGCTATTTGACTATTTTTACCTTGGTGCGGAAGGTCCGCTCCGATATCGGAAGCGAGCTTGCCCGTCTTAGCGCGCGCGATCTCGTGCGCAAGCGTGTGCCCTTTGTGCTTGTCGCGCTGCTTGCGAAGCTGGGATTCAATTTTCTTTGCCGCTAGATCAATCGACTCGTAGAGATCCTTGGTTTTTGCAATCGCTACGAGGCTCCGGTGCTCGGCGTGGCACGTGATCTCTGCGCAGTGGAGCTTGCTCTCCAGGCTTACAATCACGTGGATGTCCATGGGGTACGTCACAAATTTTTTGAACTTCAGCGCTCGCTTTTCAATTTTTGCTTTCAAAGCGGGGGTTGTTTCAATCTTCCGAAAAGCTAAGTTTAAGCTCATATTAAAACACTTTCTTTCGTTTAGACGAAGGCAGTATGCCTAGCATCTCTCGGTATTTTGCTACAGTACGCCTCGCGATATCGATGTTCTCTTTTAAAAGAAGCTCGACGATCTTTTGGTCGCTGAATGGGTGAGCGGGGTCTTCCGCAGCGACAATCGCTTTCACTTTCTCTTTGACCGTTTCGCTTGCAACATCGGAACCGTGCAAGCGGCTAATACCACTATTGAAGAAAAATTTCAGCTCGAAGATCCCGCGAGGGGTGTGAACGTACTTGTTGGTCGTGACTCGGCTAATCGTCGACTCATGCATTCCGATATCGTTGGCCACGTCGCGAAGGACCATCGGTTTCAGCAATGAAATCCCTTTATCAAAGAATTCTTTCTGCTGTTTCACAATGCTCTCTGTCACTCGGTAAATCGTGCGCTGGCGCTGGTGGATGCTGCGGATGAGCCAAACTGCAGAGCGCAGTTTGCCTTGGATATACTCTTTCGTTTCAGCTTGTTTCTGAGTGCCTTCTTCTAAAAGGTTCTTATAAAAACCCGAAATTTTAAGTTTTGGCAGGCCATCTTCGTTCAGCATCACCACGTATTCTTCGCCGCGCTTCACGACGTAAATGTCGGGGATAATGTAGTGCGCGGGCGTTCCGCCGAAAGCTCGGCCCGGTTTTGGCTCGAGCTCTTCAATGATTTTTACTCGCTCAACAACGTCTTCCATCGAAATGCCAAGCGTCTTCGCAATGTTCTGGTAGTTTTTCTTTTCGAGGTCGGGCAGGTGGTTTTCAACCATCCGCTCGAGCGATTCATCGTTGTAGCGCAAATCGTAAATTTGGATCAGCAGGCATTCCTTGAGGTCTCGCGAAGCCACGCCAATCGGATCATAATTTTGGATCTGGTAAAGCACGGCTTCGAGTTCATGGATGTCGAAGTTGTCTTTTTGCGCCATTTCCTCGAGAGACGCCTGCAAGTAGCCATCTTCGTTGATATTGCCCAAAATGACTTCACCCATCGCTTTTTGCATGTCGGTGAGGTCGCTCATTTTGAGCTGCCAGTGCACGTGCTCATACAGGGAGTCGGGAGCGGTTAAAGTATTCTCGTACGACGGGAGATCGTCTTCTCCGCCTCGGTGCACCGGAAGGTTAGGGGTCGACCGAGCGTTCTCTAAGTAGTTTTCCCAATTAAAATCTTCCGAGGCCTGGGGATTCTCCTCGGGCTTCACTTGTTCGGGAGCCTCTACTTCGGAAACGCTTTGCGTTGTCCCCTCGGAGTCCGCGGACTCTTCCAAGATCGGGTTCTCCACGAGCTCGGTGTTGATCAGGTTTTCAAGCTCCATTCGAGAAAGCTGGAGGAGTTTGATAGCTTGCTGCAGCTGGGGAGTCATCACTAGCTGCTGACTGAGATTGAGCGACTGTTTTAATCCAATTGCCATAGTTATAACCTGAAGCTTTCCCCTAAATAAAACTTGCGCGCCGACTCGTTATTGACGATTTCTTCGGGCGTTCCATGGACCCAGATCTTACCTTCTTTTATTAAGTATGCCTCATCGCAGCTACTAAGGGTCTCCCTAACATTGTGATCGGTGATGATGACCCCGATCCCTCTATCGCGTAGCCCCCGAATAATCTGCTGGATCTCTTGGACAGCCAGGGGATCGATTCCCGCGTAGGGTTCATCGAGCAATAAAAACTTGGGCTCTAGCGTCAAAGCCCTAGCGATTTCAAGTCGCCGTCGCTCACCGCCACTCAGCGTCATGGCCTTTTGTTTGGCGAGCCTGGAAATCCCTAAATCCGAAAGCGCCCGCTCAGCCCGGGCCCTTTTATCTATTCGGCTAATTTTCAAATTGTCCAAAACAACAAATAGGTTTTCTTCGACACTAAGCTTCCTAAAAACGGAAGCGTCTTGAGGCAGGTAGCCAAGCCCCATACGGGCTCTTTCATGGATGGGCAGCGGCACAAGGTTCACATCGCCAATTTTCACTGCCCCAGCGTCTGGCCGCACCAGGCCAACCATCATATAAAAAGTGGTGGTTTTTCCCGCTCCGTTCGGGCCGAGCAAGCCGACCACCCGGCCACTTTGAATAGACAGCGAAACCCCTTTGACGACGGCCTTGCTCTTAAAACTTTTCTCCAAATTTTCTGTGCTCAACACCATCAGAGGCTTCCTTCTGCTTTTTCGACCTCTACTCGATCTTCGTCCGTGTAGAGCGTGATGCGGTTTCCTCGGATTTCATTGTCGTCGGAAAAAATCGCCGCTTTGCCTTCCAAAACAATTTTGTCGTTCGCGAGCTCTATATCAGCGTGTTCCGAAGTGCCCCGCTTATTTTTATGGTAGAGCACTACGCGGCCATCTGCCTTTAATACTTCTTTGCTCCCGATGCCGACAACCATTTCCAGTCGGTCACTTTCTAGGCGAAGGTTCGGCAGAAACGCTTTCACTTTCCCAGCGAAATTGGCGCGTTCTTCCGAGGGGATAAACGAGCCCGTGGTAGAGCTAATTTTAATCCATTCTTGGCTGCTTAGCTTGCGCCTGGCGCGCGTATTTTTCCGGAACGTGAATTGTTCCGTTTCCAACGCCGCATCGAGCCCTAGCCCCGTGAGTATCAACGTCGGCTTTTCTGGCTCCGGCCCTAACATTTCAACGAAGTCATCCGAATGGAACCGGCGGCGAGCGCCCCGGTAGTCCAATCGGTTCATCGTGAAACGGTACCCTTGTTGGGACTGCACCACCACGTTCCCTTCGAGTTCCACCAACCGGGATTCGAAATAGGACCGTCCATAATCGCTGGCAGTCTGAACGGTATTGCCGGACTGTCCGGCAAAAAAATCGGCAGTGACCTCCCGCATAAACGCATAGTTGACTTCCTTTCGATGGAGCTCGGCAAATTTCGAGCGAATGTTCCAGCTCGGCTTACCCTCTGCGGTTTCATAAAATCGCACGCCAAGCAAACCGGAGCCCGCTTCTGTCAAATCGGCTTTATAAAGCCCTTCGCCCGCCGATGAAGGGCGAGATTCCAACCCTTGCTCTAACCGTAGGTTGGAAGGCGTTGGCCAAAGGATGATGCCTGCTATCCAGAGGGCGAGTGCGCCCCCTACCAGACGCTTTCTATAGGGCTGACTTTCCATGAGGCGTTACTCTAACAGAGCGAGTCGTTCGGCGTAAACTGGTCTGCCTTCGGAAATCCATTACGGGCCAAAGGGGCTGTTCCAGTTAACGCTGTTGGTCGGCGTTGCAGATTAAAGCGATACGTGCTCAGGCACCGGCTTTGGGTTGGTTGATGGAGAGCTTTTTTTAAAAACACACCGGCGGGTTTTGCCTTTGACTGTTTAAGGGGCGCTCGTACCGCCGATGAAGCGAGTGGTTCTTAAGTGCCCTCAGCCGGCGGTAACGGTTTTCAAAAAAAGCGCCCCACCAACCACCCCAAAGCCTCGACCGCCCCCTTCACAAAACGCCGCCCGCGACACCTGCCGATCAACTTGGGGAGTCTTTGAGGTTTGTCCCTAAGTTTTACCGCGTACCACGAACACTTTAGTTTCTTGCACCGCAGAAAATTCCTCACTTTTCACGGTAAAGGCTTTGAGTCCCCAGCCCGTTCCTCTGAAACCGTTACCGCCGGCGAGGGGCACGTAGAAATCGATAACGCACCGGCGGTACGAGCGCCTCCCAAATAGTCGAAGGCAAAACCCGACAGCGTGCTTCTGAGGAATGGGCTGGGGGCTCAAAGCCGGTGGCATGAATAGGTCACATTGACTCAAGGACAACCCCCCACTTCTAGCGAAAGGGTCACTAAGTGAGCTTAACGCACACCAGCAGCCAGCACTGCTTTTCGGGTCAAATGGTTTCCCAAAAGGGGGCGGCTCCACTAAACTAGAAAGCACTGCATGAAAAAACTTTTTGTTTCCTTTTTCTTTCTTGGTGCGGTCCCGCTAGCGGCAAACCCCGAAACGGACGCGAGGTATTCTTTTAAGACCGTTTTCGCTTCCGTCATGAATGCGGAGCCGGACAATGTGCACGCGCAACATGTTCAGTCGGAAACCGATCGGTTCTTTGCGAGCCGGGCCCGGTTCGAGCCAGTCGCTCGCGCACCCGAAATTGTGCGGGCCACACCGGGTTGGCAACCCCCCGCGGATTTATTGGTTGCGAAGCCCGAAGACATTGCCCCTTTGGCAAACCAAGCAAAAGCGTCGGGAGCGGATTCGCTCATCCTGCTTCAAGTGCAGCGGGAAGGGGAGCAATCGACGATCACGGTGCTTGCGGCTTTGCCCGAGCCCACGGAGATCCTCTACCAAAAGAAAGTGGTGGTGCCCGATCGCTTTTCGCTCGCGAGCTTTGGATCGGCCACGGTGGAAGCGCTCCAAGGGTTCCTCCAGTCGCTCCCTTTTGATGCGGCGGTGATAAACCGCGAGGGGTACCGGGTGGTGATCGATCGAGGGGCTCCCAGTTTTCAGCAGGGAACTCGGGTCGCCGCGTACACTTTAGAACCTGGAAATGAAACGGTGGGTTTGAAGCAAACGGGAGTGATCCTCATCCAGCGGGTGGATCGCAATCTTTCGTTCGGCACCATCTTGGTTGAGAACAAACCGCTCGAAGTCCTCAAAGGAAATAAAGCGCGCTACCAAAGCTTGGGCAAATTTGACGGCGCCCCTCTCGCCCAGCTACCGGCGCCTAACCGGGATGTGGCAAGCCGACCGGAACCCAGTTTGATTGAAAATGTTTCCCCTGGACGCGAGGCTTTTGCGTCCGTCGATGTGGGCTTTTTAGCGAGTTCGTTAACGTGGAACCGAACTGCGGCCGGAAGTGGGGCATTCCATTCCGATAACGGCTTCTACCCGGGCGCGGTTATTCGTGGTGAAGCGAAGCTCACGAAAGATTTTTATGTGGAGGCAGAAGGCGCTTTTGCTTTTTCTTCCCTCAGTACTCTCGCCACCGGGGTGAGTACGGGCCTTTCTTCCCAGTTTTCTCAGGTTAGGCTTCAGGGAGCGTACCGGGTTTTCTTAAACCGGGATGGGACTGGTCCGGGCTTCTCTCTCCGCGCCGGACTTTCGCGAACCAACTACCAAGTAGACGATCTGCCGTTAGTCCTCTCCTCGTCGAGCGCAAGCTTCACCGGGTTAGTCGTGGGCGGCGGGATTTCTTTTCCGTTCGCGGACACGGTAGTGGGCGGGTTAGAGATGAATGCGCTGCTGTTTCCGTCCATCGCCGAAGCAAATACTTCGGGGGCCGCGGCGAGTGAAGTGACCGGTTTTGATTTCTCCTTGAAAGGAAGCTACCGGTTTTCACCGGAGCTTCGTTTAGAAGCCCGCCTCGTTTTCCAAAGCCATTCCGCGAGCTTTACAGGCGTCGGCACAAAAGCCATTCCGTTGGCGTCGCTCAGCCAAACCTCGCGAGCCCTGGTCGCCGGGGTGCACTACACGTTTTAAATTAACTATTTGTTATCATTAATGAAAAGCACTTATTCCCGATCGTAAAGCCGCTCGCCAGTGAAAAGCCTAGGATAACAAGCGGTTGGTGAAGCTACCGCCTCAGCTGTCGCCTTTTCAGGCAGAGCCCGCGCATTTTCAAAGCCATGCGCCGTTGCCTCAAAATTGCATCCTTTAGCAAGGTAGCGTTGAAGGAGCTTGGGCACGCGCATGACGTCTAAAGAATACCGAGAGCAAATTTACCGAATGCGATCCCACCCTCATAAGGCGGCGGCGGGGTTTCGGGATGCGCGAGATTCGTTCACGGTCGTTTATGCTTCGGTCATCCCTTTCGCCGCGTTGGAATACTTTTCGGAACTTTCGTTTGCGACTCTCGCCTCGGGCCTTGTGTTCCCTGTAGGATTCCTTCTTTTCTGGGCGTTCTACTACACGTTCTATCGACCCGGTTTTCTTGAGAACCGTCTATCCGCTCCCACAGCAGTGGATTTTTACGGCATGCCCATTTTGCTTTTGGGCTTTTTCATTTGGTTTTTCAAAGGGACGCTGAAAGAAATCCTGCGGTTTTTCAAGCCGAAACCGAAAGCCACCCGAGTGGTTGTCCGGCCAAAGCTGAACCGACCAGCGCCGCCCCCGCTACTAGCGCCGGACCTCTTGCACGCGCTCCAGACTCTCGGCCTAAAGCCAGGGTGTTCTTGGAAGCAAATCCATTCTCAGTACCGCTCCCTTGCAAAGCAATACCACCCGGATCTCAACCCCGATATTACAGACTTCGGAAATCGGTTTATGAAAGTGGACGAAGCGTACCACCGCCTCGGAAAAGTTCGCGACAAACATTTCTCAAGCAAAAAGTAAGTCTATCGTTGGCGAAACTACCCGCTGCTCACCCTGAACGGGGTGGCCGGGGGCCTTTGGGAAGTTTTCGCGTGTAGGGGCCGAATGGGTCCAATTCCTGCGAACGCGCTAAAAAATCTTCTGCAAGATCCTGCCGCCCCAGCTGCTTGAACCCGACGGAGAGAAAAAAACACACTTCGGCGACGTCCGCCACCGCTCCCGAAGCGGCGTTTTCTAGAGCGCGGAACAAGTGCCTTAAAGCGGCTTTGGGGTTTTCTAATTTCAAGGCGTACGCGCCCTCTAAAAGCGGCAAGTAGAAGTCTCGAAAAAACTCCCGTTCAACGGGGGATTCCGATTCGGAAAGCACCACACTTTCGCGCGCAGCGTTTAAAAGCGTCAACGTCTCGGGAGTTGCGGCATCCCGGTAGAGTTGTAGTTGGGCTAAACCGTAATTTGCCGAAAAGTCGGACGGGTTCGCGCGTAAAATCGTTGCGTACTCGGCAGCGCCTTTGTCCCATTCCTCGGAGGCTTCAACCGGCCGATTTTGGCGGGCGATGGCGATGCCAAGATAAAAAAAAGTATCGGGAGCGCGCGACTCAAACTCAGCCGCCAGCCGAAGAGTGGACTCGGCTTCCCCATTCTTTCCCTGCCAAAGCTGAGCGACCCCTAGCTGGTGGTATCCCAAAGGAGCATGCGGTTCCGCTTTGACGCGCTCTTCGGCGAGCGCGGAAGCCTTTTTATACTGGCCCGTGGCAAGGTAGCAGTAGTAAAGCAGGGCCTGAATCCATGGGTCAGGCGCCTTTCCATTATTCACTATCCAAGCGGCATCCCATTGCCCGATCGCGCCCGCAAAATCAGCGCGCCGGTAACGGTCGTGCCCTCGCTGAAGCAAACCCTTCAGGGTGCTCTCCACTGTGAAATCCGCCGGCGAAAGGCTTGCGGGTAAAAGCGTCCGATTTTGGGGCACCGAAGCGCAGCCGGCGGCCGCCATAAGAACGAGCAGGAGCGGTGTAAGCAATTTCACGATACCGGCATTGTCGCAAGGAAAGGGCGGTCCCACAAGGGCTTCTCTTACAAGAGCGGCCCTGGCGCTCCCCATCCTGACGTGACAGGTGGGGGCAGATGGCATACCACTCACTGCGAAGGAGGGGCCGCTTGAAAACTTTCGAACGCAGGGCCGCCATGTGCATTGCCACGGGTTGTTTCGTAGGATTCTCTCCGCTCGGGCCAGGTACTTTCGGGACGCTTATTGCGATCCCGCTGGTTTGGCTAGGGGCGCAAGCGGGACTCTTTTTTCAGATCGCACTCGCGAGTGCATTTTTTATTTTGGGATTGTGGGCCTCAGAGCGAGCCCTGAAAGTGCTCGGGAAAGAAGACGCCCCGCAAATTGTAGCAGATGAGGTTGCTGGTTTTTTGGTCGCCATGGTGGGAATCCCCTTTACTTGGTACTGGCTCGGGTGTGGATTCTTGCTCTTTAGATTTTTCGATATTTATAAGCCTTTCCCCATTTCTTACTTGGACGAGAAAGTGCGGGGCGGCTGGGGCGTGATGCTGGACGACTTGGCAGCGGGTTTTTTTGCGAATTTAGTAATGCACTTGATGGTGCGTGCGTCGTTATAAAGGGAGATAAAAAATGGATAACCGTGTTGAAGGAACCGATAGGCAGAAAGCTTTAAACGTAGCGTTACTTTCTATCGAAAAGCAGTTTGGTAAGGGCTCGATCATGAAGCT
>JANPJT010000238.1:0-9250 GCA_031425635.1 Pseudomonadota bacterium | reverse complement strand
GTAGCGAAGCGACGGGTGTGCTGCCGGTAGGCCAAACCGAGTCGGTCGCCATGGCCGCCTTAAGCTCCGACCAGCTCATTGAAATCCAAAGCGCAAACGGCGGCCAGATTTTCGAGGTGCCGGAGAATGATGCTTCTCCTGAAGTCGCAGAGCCCAAGAAGCCTTTTCTGAACCAACGAACCAAAATCCTGCTCGGCGCAGCGGCGGGTTTGATCTTTGTCTTTTTACTGCTCCCTAGCGGAGAAAGCCCTAAGACCGGTTCGGTCACGAACGCTGAAAAACAAGCCGATATCAAGCTGCCGCCTTCGATGCCGAAAGAGTTTGCGGAGCTGACTGAGGAAACCGCCCGCTCGGTCGAAGGGCATTACAACTCGGCGCTGAAAGCCGCCGATATCCAAGACTTTGAAGCTGCCGTAGGGCACTTGAAGTCCATTCACGAGTACTTGCCCTTTTATAAGAAGTCGCGCGAGCTGATGGACAAGTACGCAAAGAAAGTAAAAGAAAAGCAAATCGCCGAAGCGTCTGAAAAAGCCAAAAACGATGAGAAACAAGAGCTTTCGATGCTGCTCCAAGACGGCGTGGAATACTTGAAAGAAGGCGACTTTGCGCGCGCAGGGGAAGCGTTTAACTCGGCCATCGTGATTGAACCCACGAACCCCATTGCCGCCAAAGGGCTCCGGGCTGCCGACGCGAAAGTACGCGACATGGACCAGCTGCCCCCTGAAGTCGACCCCGAATTAGAAAAGAAGAAAGCGGTTCTGGAACTCTTCCAGCGCGCACTTGCCGCTTTGCAGCAAAAGCAGTACCAAGACGCCATCACGACTGCCGAACAAGTGCGGAAAATTGAGCTCAAAGGCGACACTCAGTACCTGAACGAAGCAAAGCAAATCATCGACCAGGCCAAAATCCTCCAGAAAGAAGAGTTTGAGCCTTTCTTAATCACCGCCAAAGAAAAGTTCGCGGAAGGCGACTTCAATGAAAGCCGCACTTTGTGCGAAGAAATGCTTAAAAAAGATAGCTCCTATGAAGACGCCAAAGAGTGCGTACTAAAAGCCCGTAAGAGCCTAAATCGATTAGCGAAAGAGGCCTACACACACGGCTATATCTTAGAAAGCATGAACCGCATTGAAGAAGCAAAACAGTATTGGAACCGCGCGAAAAACTACGTCCGACCGGGCGACGATTACTTCGATAAAGTGAATCGAAAGCTCGAGTACTACCAGTAGCCATAACTCCTGTTAATAAACACTCTCTCTTCGACTTAACGCATTACGCCGAATGCAGTTACAATTAAGTATGGGTAACAATACGCGCGCAAGGCGTCTTCTGTTCTGGTCCTGGAATGCTTTTGTCGTCGTGAGCTTAGCCATCGCCTGTGGGCGATCGCAAAGTGGCACTCAGAATCAGCCAGGCCCCATCCCTGAGGGGCCCCAAAAGAAAATCACGCTCGCACTTTTTGGCGCGCCTTGGTGCGCTGAATGCAAACAAGATTTGCCATTACTCCAGCAAGAGTACGACAAGCTTTCGGATGCCGAAAAAGCAGAAATACGCATCCGCCTTTTTGTCACGACAGCGGGTAACCCCGCAGTCCCGCCTACCCAGCAAGTTGCCGATCAGTACCGCGCGGCGTTAGGGCTATCGATGGAAGCAAGCCCCGACGAATGGCGTTGGAAGAGTTTTCGCGAATGGGTGGGCGGAACGCTTGCCTTGCCAGGTGCAGCAGTGCTCGATGCGGACGGAAATGTTTTAAAGTCCTTCCGAGCGGGTGCGACCTTTATACCCAGTGAGATCGTCGGGTCAGCAGCCGCAGCGCTCAAATGAAAACAAAGTTCATCACGCTTGCCTTAGTATTTGGCACCTTAGGCGGGGTGGCGTGGGCTAAGAATGCGCCTAGCTTCACTGCGATCCCGCTCCTTTCGGGTGATGGCACTGCCTCTCTGGAAACGCTACTCAAGCCCGACCGTGTTTTGCTTCTCTCATTTTGGGCCACCTGGTGCCTGCCGTGCCTATCCGAGCTAACGGAAGTCACGAAGCAAATGAAAGCAAACCCCTTGCTGCCTTTAGACTTAGTGACGGTCAATACCGACCGAGAAGAGCGCAGCGAAATCCCGGCCACCATGCGGGCCAACGGATTTTCGTTCCCGGTTCTTTTGGATGCCACAGGAGAGCTTTTTGGAAAATACCAAAAAGTTCCGACCCTCCCGTATTCCGTTCTTATCAATCCCGATAAGACGATTGCGCTCGAGTTCAACGGCTACCACGAAGATATGTTCTCTAAGATCCAAGAAGTGGCTTCTCGCCTAAAAACTCGAAGCCTCGAGCCGGAAAAGAAACCTGGAAAATAAACACTTCCTGCTTTTAGTCGGCTTACTCGGGGCGCTTGATTCGCAGGCGGAGTCTATTGGCTTAGACATGTCTCGCATCGGCGTAAACGTCAGTAACCACACGCTTTTTACTAATACCCAAAACCTAGAAAACGAATTAAGCGGAGAAAGCCTCCTGCGTTCCGAAACCCACTTGAGGGCGGAGTCGGGGCGTTTGAGTGTGGGCCTCATTGCGGCGAACCGTTTCGGGTTAGATCGCATTTCTGCGGCGGACGCGCCGCTCGTTCTAGAAAAAAAGAACCTCACTTTTGAAACTTCCGAGTGGCAGCTAGTCGCGGGCGACACGCACCACGAAGTGGGGCGCGGCATTGCGCTCGCGCTTTTTCGCGACGAAACGTTCGGCATCGACACAACGATAGAGGGGGCTGCCGTAAAATACTCCCCTGATGGCTGGGAAGTGAAAGCGGCTGGCGGCAGGCTTCGCACGCTGCAAGCCCCTGTGGCGCTCATCCCCTTCCAGAACCCGCTCTTTGACCGAGAAGTGTGGATGGCCCATGCCGCAGCCAAACGCAAATGGCGGGAGACCCAGTGGGGCGGGCACTATGTGCTCACGATGAATCGCCCGAACGATCTGGGCGACATCGATAAGCGTTGGCACACGTTCGGAACCACGCTGTCCGCCGACGCGGTACTTCCGGGGCTAGACGTTTATGCCGAGTCAAATGCGATGCTCGGCCAAAGGGTTTTGCCGCAGCCTCAGTCGTTACCCCCAGCGTTTGCGAGCTACGCATCGATCGTGTACTCGCCGCTCCCTTGGAAAGTAAAACTCGAGTTCCGAGACTACCGAAACTACGCGTTCGATTTCCACCGCCCGCCGACCATGGAAGAAGACATTGTCACAAGCCTCAACTTTTCCAATATCACTGCGGCAAGGCTGTGGGTCGAGCGGCGCTTAGGGGTCTATAACCGCTTGCGGGCGTCGTTTTTGTCCGGAGAAGACCGAGTGATTAAGACAGGTGTCCACCACGCGGTCCTGTCGGGCCTTGCCAAAGTGTCGGACATTTCGCTGGAAGCCCGCGCAGGCTACCGAGTGCAGGAACGGCAGGCGGATCTCCTGCACGGCGACTTACGCGCCAAGATCCCGACTTTTAAGGGACAAACGCTCGAGGTGGGCTACCGAAAGCTCATGGGCCGAACGAGCTTGAATTTTCTACCGACCGACGACGATCGAAACTTCTTTGACTTAGCGTACACATTTTCTGCGCACTGGAGCATGACGGCAGGCATGGAATTCGTGCCTTCAAACCCGGTGATCATCGGGCAAAACTTTTACAACCTAGGCGCGTTAGTAAAGTACGGTTCGTTTACCAGCCGAGCGTTTGTAGGTTCTACTTCCGGCGGGCCGCAGTGCTCTGCAGGTATTTGCCGTTTAGTCCCTCCCTATTCCGGATTGATGTTGGAAGGCACTGTTTCCTTTTGATACAGTCTCTACACATGGGGGAGGGGCATATGAAAAAATTACTGATTGTTTCGTTGTTCTTGTTGGGTTCGAGTTTCTCGCACGCAGGTTGGTACGGCGGCATCACGGCAGTTTTTGGCCCGGTGTACGGCTACGGTAACTACGGCGCCATTTCGTATTCACCTACAACAGGGTCGTTCGGTTGGACCCGCAATTTCTCAACTCTCTGGGAAGCAGAGTTTTACGCCAACCAGTACTGCGGCACAGTGGGTTGCGGCTCAGTCGTGTGGTTCCAGAACAACTGCGGCGCACTAGCGGTTAGCGCCGTAGATTCAGGCACTTACGGCTGGCACTTAGGCGCCAACCGCTGGCTAGCCGAAACCGGCGCCCTAAGAGAATGTTCCGCCAGGGGCCAAGCCTGCGCCATCAAGGGCTGGGCGTGCAGCTATTAGGCGCACTGCGGCCTAAAATTGACATTCGAAGCAATCACCCCTAGGGTATGGAGCTTCTATCGCGATTAATCGGGGCGGTAGTTAAGTTGGTTATAACGTCTGCCTGTCACGCAGAAGGCCGCGGGTTCGAGTCCCGTCCGCCCCGCCATTTTCTTTCCAACTAATTGATTTAACTTAGAATAAAAAATGACGAAGTGAGCTTGCGGGACACTGCGGGACAGCAGCCTATTTACTTGCGGGACGGAAATTCTCCGCCCCTTGATTCAATGCCGTTCCCAGCACGCCGTTAAGCGCACTGGCAACTTTGCGTTTCGAAGATGACGTCTGCGCTACGTACCGTAGCGTGACGCTAGGTGAAGAGTGGTCTAGCAGTTTAGACACCGCATAGAAGTCTCCGGTGGCTTCATTAGCCAGCGTGGCCGAAGTTCTTCTCATCATATGCGTTCCGCTGACATGGGAAATACCCAGAGCGATTAGCGCACGATTGTAGACCTTTCCTACGTCCTTGCGGTTGTAGGGAACACCTCGGCGATGAAAAAGAAGATCCACCGAAGGATCTCTAAGCAGTTTAAACTTCTCGAACTCAGCAACTAAGATATCTGGAATAATGAGAGCCCGAACCTTGCCGTTCTTGGGACGTCTTTTTATCAACGGTTCCCAAGTAGTGTGATGCCATGTCACGACCTGGTCGATTATGACGACCCGATTCTTGAGATCTAAATTACTCCAGGACAATCCACAGACTTCGCCAATTCGAAGCCCAAATGAAAATTGGGCTAAAGCCATGACGTAGTGACTTGGATTAATCCCTTTCTTTAGAAATTCTAAGAACCGACCTAGGTCCTCAGTGGTCAGGCTCTGAACAGGCCTTTCTGCTTTTCTCGTGATGTCCGCTGCGCGGTAGTGTTCTTCCAAAACCGGAACGACGAAAGATGGATTCTTACGTTTCCGGTAATAGTTCAGAACCACCTTGAGCAGATTCAGTTCCTTTTCGAACGATTGTCGCTGATAAAATTTGGGATGTTCTGCAACCCAGTACTTTATCAATCCATCGATCAGCGGGGTATCGATCTGCTCTACAGGAATATCTCGAAGAAAATCGAGATGAGGAAGACGACGGTCGTACATTTGCTTAGTACCCAATTCCAACTGAAGATAGTGAAACGCTTTCCACTCTTCGACTAACGCCGAAAATGTGAGCCCCGTTCCGCCTAACTCAACATGAATTTTGTGTACGTCTTTTCCTTCTCTCAGTTTTCCAATCTTCCCTAGCCTGAATGCTTTCGCATCCTCTAGAGAATGAAATGTTGCCTGTTCTTTTTTGGACTCTCCATTGACGTAGATACGTCGAATTGCACGAAACTTACCCGTTTCCCTCCAAACCCCGCTCTTTTCGAGTTGGATTTCTCGGTAAATACCCGGGTTGTTTCGAACAGGTATTTCTTTACGCTTCATCGATTGCCTCCTTTTTGGAGCCACTCGTGAATGCGAGCGCGCGAAAAGCGCACCAATCGACCCACTTTTGCGTAAGGAATTCTTTCCTCAGCAACCAGTTTCTGAACGAGACGAACGGAGCAATTTAACTCCTTCGCCACGTCCTCAAACGTCCATACCAACTTATCAAAGACCAGATCGGGCACCCCTTGAGAGCCGCCCGGAACATGCCTTTCGAGCCCGGCCATACTATTTCCCCCTTTCGCACAAAGCAAATTTACGCTGTGGGTTCGTTATTCTCTCCGGCTACCTCAGATTGAGGCAGCTCGGATTCAAGGGCGGGGGACGCCTTTGACTTGCTTCTTTTACGAGGTACGTCGGTGTCATTGCTTTTGCCGCCCCTCAGGAGGTCATTCAAAGTCACTTTCTCGTTGCGTGCTTTAGCTGCTTTCAACTGATCGAGTGCCCATCGAGCCAGTTCGATTTCTCCATAGAACTGTTCTTTAGCGCGCTTAAGATCATTGGGGGACAGGAGTCCTCCTTTCTCTTCAATGAGCCAGTTAACTAGGTCCTGTCTTTTTAATCGAATGCCTGGGCAAAACTGCTCGAGTTGCCCTATCCACAAATCCAAACTGGATACGTTATTCTCAGTAACTATGATTCTAAGCGTAGGCGCTTTTTTTGGTTTCGACTTTGAATTCGTATCCATGATTACTTCCCCCACACGGCTTGGCGGTCGATGACGTAGATGTAGTGCCCATCAATGTATTTATTTCCTTCGATCTTTTCTGGTACCCAAACTCGGCGAACTTCGGGAGTAGAGATTGCAGGTACCTTGTCCTTGAAGTCCTTGGTGAGAACCGGGTTTAGCAATTCCCCTCTCTTAGACTCCTGATTCTTGTGAGCCACGAAGCCGATAGCGCCACCGACAATCGCTCCGATACCGAGACCAATCAGAGCGCTACCTACGCTTTTTTCATTGGCTATGCCGATGCCAGTGCCGAGAGCCCCGCCCGACGCAGCTCCTAATAGACTGCTTCGTTCGATGCTGGCGCATCCGGACATCATAGGAAGCATTAGTAATAGGTGTATGGGTCTAGTTTTCATTGTTTGTTCCTCCAGGTATTACCGTCTTGGGAACGGTAGTGTTCGTAGGGGGGAGTGAACGTGTTCGAAAATCGGTTTCAGATGGAGAGGGGTCATAGGATAGGCGATGCCGACCCAGTGCCGAAAACGGCGAATCTGAAAAACGTGCATAAAGCTGCGATAAATGCGGGAATTTGCGGGTATCCAGCATTGAAAAAGTCCAAAATTTTTGAACGGTTTTTGAATCGCGCTGTCCGAGAAGATGCGCGAGTGGTTTGCCCGCTTCGTTTCCGAAATGGATCGGTGCTTGCCAACCAAGATTGAGAAATTCCTCTTTGAGAACGAATGAGTGGATTCCAATGTTCTGCGGAGCTCCAGCGGACAGCCTGTCTCGTATCGCTGTTGCATGGGATTTCGATGGAACCAACCAGACAACCCTAAATACATCGGGCTGATCGCGATAGAATTTTGCAACAACCTGATAGGCCTGCGACGTCTTGAGTTTGAGCTCCACTTCAACCGCGATGGTGGCCATTCCCTCAGGTAGAGAGACATTCCAATAACCGTCGGGACGATGAATCGATGTTTTGGGAACCCAGTCAGGATAATTTTCAATATTGTAACGCCGCAGCTCCTGCTCGCTGAAAATGTCGCATTCAGGCGGACATTGACCGAGCCAATCTCCGAGATGGAATGCGGTTACGTAATAGTCATGAATCTGGTGTTCTGAACGAAAACCGTCCTCAGATAGGGAAGAAAGAGATTCCTTTGCCACTTTGAACCCATGAGAAGTCAGTCCCCAGAGGACTTTGGCTTCCTTGGTATTAAGATTGTAGGGGTAAATTAGGTTGTATTTCTTAAGCTGCGATAAGTGCCAATTTGCTGCGTGATTGGAAAGTTTCGGAAAGAATTTGGCAGCGATGGCAGTCCCGCTGACTAGCTTCCAACGCCATAAGAAAAGGAGGATGTTCTGATCAATTAACATCACGGCCCTTTTCCAAGTCTGTGGTTTGTGAAAGTCTCGGTTTGCCGGTAGTGACTGCTGGCGTTACTTCATTCTGTCCCGTCTTGGCTTTCTCTTCTTTGCGATGGCTTTCTAATAGCGCGCTTGCCTGATTCACGGTCATGAAGGGTGTTTGCACTTCTACAAGGTCCAAACTGTTCTTCCAGATGCTTCGACCTGGGACGGGAGGCAAATCTGTCGCGCGTCCTGTACCAAGGACAGAGATACTGGAGACGTCATTCACCATTTGGAAGCAAAGGACTCCGGGGAGATTCGCCTTCACCTGAGGATCCAATGCCCGGCTATCGGGCCTTTGGGTTGCGATTACCAGATGAATTCCAAGGCTTCTGCCTTGGCGAGCCACCTGACTGAGAATTCTTCGAGCGCTCTGTACATCCGATGAAGAAGCGTGGTTGCCGGTAAGAAAGAGTTCGGCCGCTTCATCCACAACAATGATATGCCTCGACAACTTGTGATCTTTTTTAAAGGATGGCGGCAGTTTCCGCTCTTCTTTGGGAATCGCCATATACCCCGCCATATCCTTTGTGCGATTCGCCTTTAGTAGTTCCATACGCAGGCCGATCTCCTGTGCCGTTTGCTGCAACAAGTAAACCGATCCTCCGACATCGCCGATCACTTGGACGCGTGGGAGATTTTCAAATAACTGGAACTCCAAGCCACCCTTCAAATCGATAAGGGAGAACTCATACGACGGATTGTTCAAGTAGAGGCTCGTGACGAACTGGCGCAAGAATGTGGATTTGCCGCCGCCCGTTTGCCCGGCAATCAGCAAGTGAGGCGTATCCCGCAAATCGGCGACGTATTGTTTTGATCTGGTCGTTCCAACGAGGAACTTATTGGCTTTCAAAAACGAATACGACTCGGGAGTAAACTCGCGCGGCATCGGCTCCAGACCATAGATAAAATCTATGGTACCTTGGGCGCGGTTTTCCCTTACCTCATCGACGTAAACGTGTAAGGCACTGGCCAAATCTTCCTTTTTCTTTTCAAATTCCATTGGCGATATGCCCGCTCTGGCCAGGCGGAGCTTTCGGGTTTGGGAATCCAACGCCTTATCGAATACAAAATTCGGAAGCCGGCCCAAGCCGTTCCGCAGTCCGATGCTCTGAAATGTCTCCGTGAGCTTCTTAAGGAAGCGCTGCTTGAGAATGGATTTGTAAAAGGCCCAGACCCAGAAGGGAGAGAAAATGACGCAGAAGTAGTAACAAAGAAAAAGTGTCTGATTGGCTGGATATATTCTCTGTAACTGAATGGCCCGGAACAATGCAAAGTCCCAGTGAAATGAGATTCCGATCTGAAGGGCAATTCCGATGCAGAAACACCAGTGCCAGGGAAGCGTTCCTGATTTAACTCCGTCATAGAGTTCGCGAATGGGCCGCAGGATATTCGCCCCGAACATTCGCATATTTTTCTCTAGTTCTGCGAAGTTCACTCCCTGATTCTTTGGAGAACTCACATTCCACCTCCAAAG
>JANPJT010000237.1:0-5229 GCA_031425635.1 Pseudomonadota bacterium | reverse complement strand
TCATTTCGCGGGTGCTTTTTGAGCCTGGATTCGCCGCCCCTTCTCCGCGTACAAAGAGTACGCTGTCGTCGGCCCGGCGAATCCAGGCTCAAAAATCCCTGCGCGCTCTGACTTATCCACATCAAGGCACAGCCCCTGGCGACCCAAACCGGTTTCGAGTTTGCCGTGTTTATCGTTTCAGCCTATTCTTCCAAAAGAGTGAGAGAAGAAAATAAAGTCCGACAGCAGTTTCTGGAAAGCGAATACCTTTCGCTATGGCGAGCGTATGGCTTTTGGGAACTACCGACCAAGGAGTTGTCTTTGCAAGACTTTGAACAATCGGCAAGACCGTCCGTGGACGAGGTTCGAGAACAAATGGGTTCCGGCTGTGAGTGCGCTCTTTGCCCCCAGCGAAAGAACTTGGTTTTCGGCAGTGGCAGCCCCACCGCGCGGCTGATGCTCGTAGGCGAAGCCCCTGCTGCCGAGGAAGATGCTCAAGGGTTACCTTTTGTCGGGCCTGCCGGACAGCTTCTGACAAAGATCCTAGAAGCCATGGGCCTAAAGCGGGAAGAAGTGTACCTCACGAACGTGGTCAAGTGCCGTCCCCCGCAGAACCGAGTCCCTGCTCCCGAAGAGGTCTCTTCCTGCAGCCCTTTTCTAGAAGAGCAAATCCGTGCCATCGCCCCTGAAATGATCATCGCGCTCGGAACCACCGCCTTTGCTACTTTAGTCGAAGACGACACGCCTCTAGCGGAGTCCCGAGGAAAGGTGAGAACGCTTGCTTGGGATGGCAAGACCCCCGTCATGCCGACATTCCACCCGGCCTATTTGCTGAAGCACCCCGAGGCCAAAAAGCTCGTCTGGGAAGATATGAAAACAGTCATGGCATTCTTGGGAGCAAAAGTGTGAAGGCTCTGCTTTGGTTCACGCTTTTCCTTTCTTTAGGACTATGGGCAACCGATGAGGTGCCTGTCGCAACGTTGGTGGGGACCATCAACCCGGGAACCGGAAGCTATTTAGTTTCGGAGATAGACAAAGCAGAAAAAGCAAAAGCCCCGTACCTTTTAGTAGTGCTCGACACTCCGGGGGGGTTGCTTTCAACCACCCGTCAAATGGTTCAGAAGATATTGGATAGCCCTTTGCCTGTGGTTGTTTTCGTGGGGCCAGACAGTGCGCGAGCCGGATCGGCTGGCGCGCTGCTTGTCCTTGCTGCGGATGTGGCGGCGATGGCGCCCTCCGCAAAACTCGGAGCCGCGGGCTCAGCAAGCGCCGACCCCAAAGACTCAGCCGAGGACACGAAACTCTCGAACGAAGCGGCGGTGTTGGCAGAGACGATTGCAAAGGCTCGCGGAAGAAACCGCGACTGGGCGGTGAAGGCGGTACGCGAAGGTGCTGGCATCTCTTCCGAAGAAGCAATCAAACAAGGTTTAGTGGATTCCATTGCTGAAAACCCCGCAGCGCTGTCGGCTCAGCTGAGCGGCTTCCGATTTAAAGCCCCTAAAGGAAATGTGACCCAGATCCAAGACGGCGCAGTCGTGCTTTCAGCATCGCCCATGGGGCTTTGGTACCAAGCCCTTTCATTTTTGGCGAACCCTAGCCTCGCCTACCTGATCCTGGCTTTGGGCTCAGTGTGCTTTTGGTGGCAGTTTGCAAACCCAGGCCGCAAAGCATCGGGGATTGCGGGGATTTTTTGTTTTCTTGTTGGGCTCAGCAGCTTCCAGCTGCTTCCGATCAGCTACGCAGCGCTAGGGCTCCTCCTCGCGGGGCTTTGTTTGATTTTAGCCGAGCTTTTTTTTCCCGCGTACGGTCTGATGGGGATTGGCGGCACCTTGAGCTATCTGTTGGGGAGCCTTTTTCTCATGGACACTCCAGCGCCTGAATTCCAGATTCCCCTGAAGCTTATTTTGCCCACCGCTGCGGCGCTCGCCGCGATTGCAAGCTTCTTGGGATACCGCCTTTTAGAAAGGCGCCGAGCGAGCCCGCTTTTGGGAGCCGACGCTTTGATTGGGCAATACGCCGAGGTCAAAGAAATGGTGACTCCGCAAAAAGGAAAAGTGTTTGTTCAGGGCGAACTGTGGAACGCTTTTTCGGCGGCTGAAGCGTTGGAGTTTTCCAAAGGGTCCGTGGTCGTCGTAGAAAAAGTTGAGGGCATGCACTTAATCGTTGGGCCTAGCCATTCCGTATGAGCCGCTGCGGTCACCGCGAACCCGTCTGGCCGGAACCACGGACCACCTGCACCCGATCCGCCGGGTTGCCCTGAAGCGGCCTCACGTTTAGGAAGAAATCCTGCATACTGGAAACTTTGCGTGGCCAGCGGACGCTGTCGGCAAGCCAAATAAAAGTGAGCGCTTCGACGAACAAGTCCCGTGAAACGGCCTGTTCCGGCACTTCTAAGACATACTGATGGGGCAATTCGCTGGGGGTCAGCCGGTACCCCAGCTCCGCAATCCGAAGCCCAAAGCGCTGCACCTCTGGATAGGCTTTAGAGATGGAGTCGCCCATTTCCGCGTCCAGCACCGAAGCGATCGTGACAGCTTCTTCCCGAGGGACAAAGTGCCCGTGCAAACTCACCATCGCCGCTAAGTTTCTTTCAATCAGCGCCTGTGCTTGCACCGCAGTAAACTTTTCTACGTTCACAGGGGCGACGTAAGCCGCCTCTCGCTGGTAGGCCACATAGTACGTCCCGACCGTAGCGGACAGAAGGGCAACGCACGCAGTAACACCGGCAAAGCTTTTTAGGGAAAACTGGCCTCTCGCCAGCTTAGGGTTTTCATCGGCGCGGAGCGACAGGGCAACCAAGGCCAAACCGACTAAGAAAAAACGCAGTACCATCTCTCCACCTCGGGATGCGTATAGCCCGACCCTTGACTACTAATCAAGTTGTTTAGAACTTCACAGCAGGGAAGGCATCAATCCAGACGGGGACGCACCCTTCCAGGGGGTTTCAGCGAAGAACACGCCATTTTTTATGCTCGTTGAACTTAATGCCGTTTTCGGTTTCAATTCCATTCCATGCGCTTGTTGCTCGTTGAAGATCAGAAAAAAATGGCTAGATTCATCCAAAAAGGACTGATTGATATCGGGCACTCCGTTGACGTGGCCGAGACTTCAGCGTCGGCCGAATGCATGCTGGCCGGCACTGAGTACGACCTCGTCGTTCTAGATGTCATGCTGCCGGACAAAAGTGGCATCGACATTGCTCGCACCATTCGCCGTGACGGGTACACGGGGCCCATTCTGATGGTCACAGCCTTAGCCAGCACTAAGAGCAAAGTGCACGGGCTAGATGCGGGTGCGGACGATTACTTGGTCAAGCCTTTTGAGTTCGATGAACTAGCCGCCCGAGTGCGGGCGCTGTTGCGCCGAGGCACTACCAGTGGCGGCCACTTGGGCGCCAAACTGCAGTTCAATGATCTGGAAATGGATTTGGTTCAGCGCAAAGTCGTAAGGAGCGAGCGCAATATCACCCTGACGTGCAAAGAATTTTCTCTGCTTGAATATTTTTTGCGTAATCCTGAACGAGTCCTTTCACGTGCCTCGATCAGCGAGCATGTTTGGGATGCACGGTTCGACAACCAAAGCAATGTCATCGACGTCTATGTAAACATGCTGCGAAAGAAGCTTGAACAAACCGCCGAGGAGCGTTTGATTCATACCATCGTGGGTATGGGCTATGTCCTTAAAGAAGGGGGTTAGCTGGACCTCTCGACTGGGAATGCGCACCCAACTAGTGCTTCTTTTTGTCGGTGTGTTTGGAATTTTGTTCGCCGTTTTTAGTGCTACTGTTTTTGTTTATATCGCCCAAACTCACCAAAGAGAGTTTGATTCTGCGTTGTACAATTATGCCATCGATATTTCCCATTCGGTTGATCTGTCTAGGCTGAAGGGGAAGCCCATCCCGCTTATCGCACAAGAGGAAACGGAAATGATATTGCCTTTTGCATTAGGGGAGACACTTCTGCAAATCATGGATTCACGGGGAAGAATCCTTCTTCGTTCCAAAAACCTCGGCGATCGGACCCTGCCTTTCTCGACGGACGAAAAACGTCGATTAGAGCAAGACCGGGCGTTCTATCAAACCGTGTCCTTACCTCCGCTCTCTTCGTCGGCGTTAGCGGGCCGCTACCGAATGGTTTCGCACCTTGCCCACCACGCCAAAGCCGGCGCGATTGTCGTTCAAGCCGCAGCCCCGAACCTTCTGCTGGATAACCAGCAGGAGTCGCTTCTCGCCTTTTTCAGTGTTTCGGTACCGCTGATCCTTTTGATTGCCGCGGGTTTCGGGCTGGTTTTTAGCGGACGGGCGATGGCCCCGGTGTCGGCCATTATCGCCAAGGCAAAGGAGATAGAAGCCAAACACTTATCCCAAGGCATTCCCGTCCCCCCCAGTAACGACGAAATGCAGGAACTGGCGGTTACTTTAAATGGATTGCTAAGCCGTTTGGATAAGGCTTTTCGCACTCAAGAGGGGTTTGTCGCAGATGCGTCGCACCAGCTAAAAACCCCACTGGCTATTCTCAAAGGGGAGCTGGAGCTCTTTAAACGAGGGGATCGGTCGCCGGAAACGATTGACGCATTTGTGGCCAGCGCGGATCAAGAAATCGATTACCTTTCCAAAATGGTTTCCGACCTTTTGATGCTTGCTAGTCTCGACGCCGCTACCGACGAGCCCGCGCTGCAACCGATTCAGATCGATGAAAAGCTCCTTGAAAGTGTCTCTCGCTTCGAGCGCGCTGCCTTCCGGCGCGGCATCCATTTTAGCGTGAACTTGGACGTGCTCCCCCCGGATTCAGCGGGCCCCTCTTTTGCGTTAAAAGCGGAACCCGAACTCATGCGCTCTCTGATTGAGAACCTGCTGGACAACGCGCTGAAATATTCTCCCGATGGCGACACCGTCCTGGTGACGCTGTCCGATCGCGGGGCCCAGCTGGCCCTGGTGGTCGAAGACGCGGGCGACGGGATCCCAGAAAGTGCCCTTCAAAAACTTTTCGAACGTTTTTACCGTTCGGAGTCCAATCGAGACAGGGTGTCGGGATCGGGCTTGGGCCTGTCGATTGTGCGGCGCATTGCAGAGCTCCACCAAGGCACTGTGACTGCCTCCAACAGGCCCTCGGGCGGTGCCCGTTTTGAGGTGGTTCTCCCTCGCGATCCCGACCGGATTAAAAATGTTTAATCTCATCTTCATGTAGGTTTAACGCTGGAGGTTTAAAGTAAACGGATGACAAAAATAAAAATCGCGGCCCACCTACCGAA
>JANPJT010000236.1:0-15981 GCA_031425635.1 Pseudomonadota bacterium | reverse complement strand
AACTTCTTCTGCCGAATCAAACGACACCGAGCCATCGCAACCCGCTACGATAAGCTGATAAGGAACTTTCTGTCGTTTGTTTACGTCGCGGCTGCGATGGAGGCCCTAAAATGACGCGCCATCCGAGTACAGCCCCTAATACTAGGCAGTAGCAGGCTGTTACCCGACGCATCGAACTCCTGGTAGTTCTTACACGGTGCCACTTCCACGTTCGGCAAAGCCGCAGCCCGGTCTCCTTTTACTTTTTCGGGAACCTGCCAGGTTTCAACGGCGGCGTCCGGGTTAAAATGCTTGAGGATCCCTGGAACCGATTTTGAAAAGACATCCTGTCGCAATGTGCCTGGCAATTCATGCAAGGCTATTAACGCATTCTCATAGTTTTGGAAGAGCCCCCACAGATCTGAAGAGTCTGGTAGCCCATTCTTATCTAGAGGGACTATTCCCTGCAGATGTTTATACTGTCGTAAGTTGGGGAGAATCGCGTCACGAAGGCGGTGGATGTCTTGGGTTCCCCTGGCGTACTTCTCCACAAGGGCGTCGCAAACTTGTTCATCTTTATTTTTGCCAGTGAAGCAGTAGCTCAATACCAGATCGCCATTAGTGGCAAACGTTCGAAGGTTCGCAAAATTTGAAAGCGAAATAAGGCTGTCGGACTCAGGATGCATCCCATTTGACGAAAAACCAAGTCCGCTTTTAGGTGCCAAATTAGGGTGGAGGGCGTTCATGTCGCGAAAAGCAGAATCAATCGTTTCCAGGTGCCAATAGGGGTTATTTCGTTCTGGATTTCCGCCTTTTGGTTTCACCGGAGGGAAAAGATGTCGGCTAAGGAGCACATTTAAATTCTCTACCGTTCGAGCGCCTTCCGGTCCTACGGAAACGGGGGCACCGACATAGACCCCCTCTCTTGGGTCCAATCGAATGCAATTGAGCGCATTGTCTACTTTACTGCGGTAGTTCCCGCACCGTTCAAACTCCTCTAAATCATCGGGCGATTGTTGCTTTCGAATCAACGCTTGCAATTGAGTTTTGTTCTCCTCGAACGCCCGAGCGCTTGGCGAAATGTTCAGCAGTGCATCTTCACGATTCTTTTCTGACCGCTCGATGTTTGTCCGTCGGCCCGTTAGCTCAGAACTCATGTGGCCATTGAGGATGTCGTTCATCCTAGCCATCATTACCCTCTGTACCGTTTTTGACTGCTCATGGCTAAAACGAAAGTAGTTAATCAATCTCTGAAAGTTTGCGTTCATTTTGTGGCGTAAGTTACTTACCTCGTGGCCGATTTGACTAATCTCATTGTCTAGATGATTAAAGCGGCCGCGCATTTCTTTTTGGTATTTCTCTAATGCCTGAAGAATGTCCGCAGTTCCATCGCCGCCACTCAGGAAAAATGCCAGAAGTGTCTCGAGGCCTCCAATGACCGTCGTTAATTTCTGGACATCACTCAAAGTATGATCGACTCTCATTTTCTCTATGACGATGCCAAATCGTATCATTTCGAGAACCCCACCCGCCGCGCGGTCCCCTTTAAAAATTAGCTTAGCGAGCGAAACCGAACTATTGAGAAGGTCCAACTGCTCTGCGCTGTTTTTCGCTTTCTCCAGAGCTTGTTCGAGTTTTTGTTTGATTTCATCTGGCGAAAGGCTTCGGATATCAATCCCCCCGAAAGTTTCACTAAAGTTGACGTTACTTTTAACAAGTTGCTCCACAGCCGCTCGGATCTTTTCATCACTAAGACCATTGGCTTCCGCGGTGGGTCGCGGACGGTCGCCATTACCACCCGCTGCAGAGTGGGCCGAGTTATTAATGCGTTTTTCAATATTCCTAATTCGTACATCATGAAGAGCGAGATCCGAAGAGTTCTTAGAGGTTCGAGCGCCTAGGTTGTAGTTAGGAAATTGCTTCTCGCGATCCGCTTTAGTGGAATTGAGCGTATAAACCCCTTTAGTGGGCTCCGTATTTGTATTAATGAGACTTCTTGCCTCTGGAGACTTCGCTCCGATTAGCATCATCTCAGTAATCATTTCCTTAACAGGCTGTGAGCGAAGAAGTAGCAGGTCCGCGTTTGAAAGGCTCTTTGCCCCTGTAATTTCCTTGAACGTTCTATCTGGACGGTGGACGGTAAAATCGATGGCCTCTCCAGCGCGTTCTCCAACGCGTAACCCAGTTTTCAACCCTTTAAACCCCGGGTTGTACAAGGCCGCCGCATCCAGAATCATTCCTAGGTCACCGTCGAGTTTAGAGGATTTACCGTTCTGAAGGCCTTCGATCAGTCGGCGACTAGAAGGCATCGCATTGACGTAGGAACTGAGGCTTGAATTACTGTGGCGGTAGGACCGAGAGAGTTTAGATTGGCTAATTTGAAACAATTCATCCTCTATCTTCTGCAATCCCTGCACGGAAGTCAGCGGCGCATCCTTAACTAGACCTTGAAAACCCTGGCGGAGCGTCACAATAGCCATCAGGTCACCGGAGTCACCGCGTTCGGCCGCTTGGTAGATAAAATAATCTGCCAGGTCTTCTGCTTCCTTCCATTCTTCCGCGGTGGGGGCAGTCATTCTTTCTGAAGACGAAATGCGAGGTCTTGGAGCGTCCTCTATCAACTTGGAATCTGACCGAACTTCACCCCAAACAGGGCTGGCGCTGCTCAACAAGATCGTAAAGAAAAGGAATGGAAAGACCATACGCACACCCCAAAAACACACTTCGAAAAGGTGCAAGTTAAGGTCCAGTCCGGTTCAGCAGCGGTAAGATGCGATTGAGCCAAGAGCGTGGGTATTCCTCTAGTGGACCTTATCGGGGTATGTGGACACTGCAGTCACCTGCGGCTTACAAAGACGCATGCAGATTGTATTCGAACTTCATAAATGAGGGGATGGTGTCTTGATTGACGGCCGCTTTGCACCTTTGGACTAATTGTTTAGTCCAAAGGCGTTTTTGCTCGGCTATCATCTCATTCAGCCAAACTGACCGAGAATACCCCGTAAAAATCCAGCGCAGTGAAAAGTGGCTGCCGCCATTGCCAGCAAAAGTTTCATGTGTGCCGAATCACAGTTAAGTATCTGCATTTATTAAATAAATATTGGTTGATGGTTCATCTCAACTGTCTTAGTGCCAACGATCCGCTTGCGCTAGATGTTACCGGCAATCCACCGCATCCCACCCCCCTAAAAATGTGGCTCGAGACTAGCGACATTGGATCTGGGAGTTCGAAAGCGGCCTTGCGGATGGCGGGTTTGACCCCACACATAATGGGACATCCCCCTTGTACCGCTCCCCTAAAAGCGCTATAGCAGTCGTCTTTCGAAAGGGAGCTCTATGCGTCGTTTTTTAGCATTTGTACTGATTGGTGGGTTTACGTTCGGAGTCAGGGATTCCAAAGGCGAATGGCCGGTAGGCAACGACCCAACTTTGGAAATCAGCTACCTCAGCCTGCAAATAGTCGGCGAACTTCAAACTGTCTCAAATTTCGAAGTAGAAACCACTCTCAATGCGCTTAAAGAACAGAAGGAAAAAGCTGGTAACGCCTACAGTGCCGCAGGTGCCACATTGCTCCGGTCGAAAAAGTATTTGAACGATAATCTTCCACGGTACTTAAAAACGGCAGAAAGAATTCATCAACTCTCCCAAAAACTCACCGAGAAAGATTTCGAACGCATTAAAGGAGCCGAAATCGCACTGGAAGGGGGGCCGGTAAAGGTGTTTCAAAACTTGTCTGCGAAGCTTTCGTCTACTCTCTCCACGATTAAAACCGGAGACGCTTCCGTTCACAAATCAATCATGTTGCTCGCTCTAACGGCGATACCGATCGATGAGGGTATCCGCCATCTTGACCCAACGCGTCCCGCGTTTTTTCCATTCTTCGTCCAACGCATCAGAGAGAAAATGGGAACTGAGCGAGAGGCATTCACCGGGGGCATCTTCCAGCGGATCAGACAAGCGGGGCTGCCCTTAAAACCAACGGCATTCAAGACCGAAGGGGTTTCGGTAGATTTCACTCCAGAACCGTTTTCCATGCTACTCCGTCTTGCCAAACAAGATGAGATTGAAAAGGGCAATCTCAGAAACTATCTGGACTTGTTTGACGACGTGAGCGACTTGGTTAAGAAGAGCGAGTCACTTGAGGAGAACGCAGCGGTCAAGGCTGGTCTTGTCGGACTAGAGGCCGACCTGCTCAGCCTAAAGGAAGATTTGATGCGTGAATTGCGGGCCGACAATGGGATTCAGGTTCGGAAGTTCTCCGAATTGTGTGCCCGCAGCACAATCGCTGCCCGCTTCCGGCTCAGTGAGATGTCACCCGTCACATGGGCACTCAGTCAGGAAGTAGAAACCGTGAATGCACTTGTAAATTGGTACATAGGCTCAGAGGGACCCTTCCCGTCAGAAATATTGGAATCCGAGGGCCGTCTCATGAGGCGATTTGCTGATGAAGGCACTTTACTATCGGAGAAACAGAGAACGCTAGCCCGAGAAATCTCGACCATCATATCGACTGCGATCCAGGCCGGTGAGTTAGGCCTTACACGTGCCGAGCTCGGCAAGCTAATCTCTCTTTACCGGCAGTTATTGTTGATTACCTAATCGGGTTTCTCTCGGTTCGATTCCTCGTCTAACTCGAGCCGAGCTATCTCGAACGTCCCGGTAAAGTTTCGGTCCTCATCTTGAAAACAGTAGCCTCTGTCATATGTACGGATGGTAGGGCTTACTTGCACTTCGTCGAGCTCAGGACCCAGGCAATATCTCAGGGATTTTTGGACCACCACGCATTCCCTTAAGTTCGGTCGTCCAATAGTGATCAAATTACCCATTATTATCGGCATCGATTCCAGCCAGCGTTCAAACAAAAACGCACCCGCGAAAGAAGAAGACTTCCGAAAACAGCGCTAGAGCCAGCAATAAAGAATAATACCAATTCTTCACAAGTTTGAAACTAGCTGTTTGTACCTCGCCCCGACACAATTCTTCGTAACACTGCCAGCAAACATAGACCACGCTGCACACCAACCGAACACAAAATTTGCGTTAATCCTCATTCAACAAATATAATCACCGCATGCCCGAACAAACCGAAATGCAGCTTCCACCGGCTTGGTACGTCGTTGGCACCCCCGGAGAGTTCCGTGGACGCCGCCCCCACGCTGTGCGTCGGTTTGGGGTGGACTGGGTACTGTGGCGTGACTCCAAACAGCAGTGGGTTTTACAAATCGATCGCTGCCCTCACCGAGGGGCGCGGCTAAGCCAGGGCGAATTCGCCGATCAAAGGGAATTTGGAAAGTGCGTCACTTGCCCCTTCCACGGTTTTGAGTTCGACTCCGAAGGGAACTGCGTCCACGTGCCGGAAACAGGCAAAGCGGCTCCCGGGTTAAAGCTTCGAACCATCCACCTCGTGGAGAAACACGGATTTTTGTGGATGCCTTGGAAAGAACCCGCTGCCCCTTCCCCCGATATCTGGTTTGAAGACCTTACCGATCCGCGTTTTCGCCATAGTGCAATGGTTCGAGACTGGGACGTGCATTTTACTCGCAGCGTGGAGAACCAACTCGACTACGCGCACTTGCCGTTCCTGCACCAAACGACCATTGGCCGTGGCTTCGATCCGGCAATCGCCGCGGAGTTTACTTTGGATGCACGCGCGTTGCGGGTCCATTTGGGATCGAAGGGCGGCGGCTATTTTGAATACCGGTTTGGAAATATTTGGCAGCTTTTCATCTCCCAAAACTACCGCCAGACACTGTGCTTTGTTCCGGTCGATGAAAGAACGACTCGACTTTATCTGCGCTCGTACGTGAGCTTCACCCCTTTTTCTTGGCTTCGGCAGTGGATTGCACACCTTTCGATGCCTTTTAGCGCTTTGATACTACGCCAAGATTACCGAGTCGTTCGGGGCCAGACTCCACCGGACGTGACTGAGCAGCACGGAGAGGTTTTGCTGCGAAGCGATCGAGCCATCCACGCTTTCCGGGAATGGCTGAAGCCACGCAAAGAAGCCATTTAAATACGCACGACGTAAGTCCGTCGCCAATAGCGATTCCCACGCCAGTTGACGCGTTACTCCAAAAGTAGTACTATAGTACTATGCTCAAACCTTCCGGCAAATTTGTCGTCCGTTTACCTCCCGAGCTCCACGCAAGCCTGCAGAACGATGCACGCTCTCAGTCCCTTTCTCTCAACGAACTGTGTCGGCTTCGCCTATCAGGCCAGTCCAAACCCGTCAGCGGTGCCCGTGGACTTGGGGACGACCTTTTAACCGCGCTACAGAAGCTGCCGGTGGCGTTGATTGGGCTCGTCCTTTTTGGTTCCCAGGCCAAGGGAGGAGCAACTGCGAATTCGGATACCGACCTCCTTTTAGTGCTAGAGGAGGGATCCATTTTGTCGCGGGATCTTTATTCGGTTTGGGACAAGCACTTTGCGTCGCTACTTTCAGGCGCGACTGCGAAAAGTTTGACGCCTCATTTCGCTGTGCTGGCTCCCGACTTAGAAAGCCGCGGAAGCCTTTGGCTTGAAGTTTCGCTCAGCGGGATCCTGCTTTGGGAGAAGTTCCCTGGTAAGATTGAGAAGCACCTGATTGGAATTCGTGAGGCCATTGCAAACGGGCGTTTCCGCCGAAAAGAATCGCATGGCCACCCCTACTGGGTGAGAACGGAAGAAAAGTGAAAAATAGCTCCCTCGCCAAAGACTACGTTAGCCGCTCCGTTTTGCGGCTGCTCGCGCTCGATGTTCTTTTGAAAGGAAAAGCTTATGCTGACGTAGTGCGAGAGTCCCAAGAAGTAGTGGAACTCGCCCTCAAAGGACTGCTTCGTCATTCGGCCGTTGAAGTCCCTCGAATCCATGATGTCAGCGACATTCTTTTGCAGCACACCGACCTACTTCCTCGCACGCTGCAAGCGCACGTTGAAAAACTTGCCGATATTTCTAGGACGCTCCGGCGAGATCGGGAACTTGCTTTTTACGGCACTGAAGATCTTACGCCGTCGGAATTTTACAAAAAAAGCGATGCGGATAAAGCGATTCAATCGGCGCGGTGGGTCGCCGAAACTGTCGCAGCTGCCGTTTTGCCCAAGAAGTGAAGTTAGCTGCGCTTCTCTCCTCTTTTAGGCGACCTTGCGCTTTTTGCTCGATATGGTCAGTACACCGCCCTCAGTAGCGAACTTTCGGATCGTTAAATTAATTAGGGTCTGGTAGGGAATCCCCTCCCTCTCAGAAAGTTTAATATAGAAATCCAAGACATCAGGGTCAAAACGCAAAGTTTTTTGAATTTTATTCGGCCTATGGAATTTTCCTCGAACACCCCCTTTAAAACTATATTCCTTCTTCATATTCTCTACGCTCCTTTAGTGTGTTTATCTTCCCCGCGCGGCCGATGGTAACCGACCGTTCTTCTCCTCGATGTGTCCCGCCAGGAATAGACAAATGGAGGGGATCAGAAAAAACGGTAACCGCTAACTCAAAAGTGACATCGTGCTTTCTTATGTTAATGCTAGCTTTTACTGGGTCTTAATCAAACAACATCAAAACTACTTTGTAATTTTTTTTAGTTTACCTGTCGACGACCGCTTTAGGATAAGTGGGTGAAGCGTTTGCTGCGGACTTCATGGCGTATTGGATGATTTAAACGCTGGCTATTTTTTCTAGCTTTTTAGGTGACAACAAAAATCAGAACCGCAATCCTATCGCCACAACTTGGGGGTTTCATGCATAGTTTAGTTCTCGCTCTCGTACTACTCGCTGGTCATCCCTTGGCAGGAGCGAACACGCCCAACAAAGTGTTTTTGACGGCACCCACCGAAATGACGCACCCCCTCGGCAAGTTTCTTATCCAACCCGGTTTAGCTTATGTCTGGGGAACAGGGAAAACCTCTGCGCTAGCGGTCGGCGAACTCGCTCAGGATGCAGAAATTGCTGGAATCCCGCTTCGTAAAGGCCTCACGCTGTATTTGAAGAATTCCAGCCAGGTTAAATCGCCCGAGTTCGAAGTGGTTTATCCCTCCAATGAAGAGCTGGCGGGGGTGGTGTTTAAAGCAGGCAACCGAATCCGCATGGGGGTGACTCGCTACGAAACACTCAGTCGCCCCGACACCGTTCGGCTCGAAGGGGAAACAGCTCGTGAAACCACCATCGATGGTGCGACCTATCCCCCAGGCCGAGTCCGGATTGAAGCTCTTTTGAACGGCCCACTGTTTGAAAAGGCCATCGTACTGGAAGGTTTAGTCCAATCGGGAACCGTCCCTGCCACCACGCCCATTCTTCTCGCAAAAGGGAACCGCATTCTTCGATCGGGGAGCGAAATCAAAGTGGAGAACCTTTCGACGGCGCAAGAGTTTGGCCCGTACAAACTTCGAGGGTCGTCGGCGAACTTCTCCCTTCCGAGTGGCTCCTTAGTATGGATCCATCTTTTCGAGTCAACCCGGATTGAAACGATCGAACTGGCACACCGAGTGTTTTTCTATCCGAATGGAAAACCCAGAATCGGCCTTTCCTCAAAGGAGCAGCTCGTTAACGGCATCCGCACCGGAAGATCGGAGAATGAAAATTTCATCGATACCGGTAGGATCACGTTCCATCCAAACGGACGGGCGGGGATGGTCACTTCCCGTTTTGTCGATCAGAATGCCGCGTACTTACCAAACGATTTCTCTATTTTGCCTTCAGTGCTTAAGCCCAAAGAAGGCGTGATTGCCCATTTCTTCAATAGCCGAGCTGAGATCGCCGCCGTTGTCTTGTACGCCCCTCAAGGACCGGAGGACTGGGTGAAGGCGATTGGCGACAGGCGTTATTTTGAAGCGAAACCGGTTTCGGGTGGCTTAGAGTTTCAACCAATACCTGAAACTGAGAAGAAATTGCGGTCTCTATTGGACGGTTCCATTCAGTCAGCGCTTTCTAAAGAGGTTTTGGAGTATCTCGAGAACGGCAAGTTGCCCTAAGGGTTTTTCGAGAATACCGCACGCTTCGGCGCACTGGCTTACCGCTCGGGATGGGTATCCACCGGCTTAAATCGCTTGAGGGCTTCAGAGATAACTTTGAAGTAGGCGTCCTCGGAAACGGCGTAGCGGTTAGTCAAACGCAGGAGCCTTGAAGGCCCCTTAATTTGTTTATCTTCTAATGGAAGCGAAGCAATGACACCCGCCTGGTATTGAAACCTGCTATCACTCCCCTTTTGGGAAATATTCTTGTGGAGAGTGAGATGCACCACGATCCAAAAAGAGTCACTGAACTCCCTCTATTCTACAATCCGCTACACCCCAGGGCTTCTTATAGATCAGTCCGCCAATAAATTTTACCGCTAGAGGTTATGGGCAGCGGGACTACGATACGTTGCTAGAGGCTCTCAACACGCCATTCAACCGCTTGCGGCAGAGCGGAATCGATGAGGAACCCTTCGACGCCGTCGCTGGTTACGAATCGATGGTCGAACCTTAGTCTTTAATGCCCCTCCACCGGCCGCAAACTCGACCGCCCCGGTGTACGGCATGGGATATGCAGCACGAGTTGGCAAAAGAAGGCGAGAGACGATGGTTTTCTACAGTTCAGAGTTTTTTGGAGTGCACGTTTGTCGTGGGTTTTGGGGAATGACCTGGTTGAGTTTATTCCAGTTCTGTACGCCAGTTCCACGCCGCCGATTGCGCGACTTAAACGAGCAGCCGATGGATACTCTCAAACGTGGGCTGGCCAAGAGCGAGATCAACGGACAGGAACATGCGAGGCTGAAAACCCCTCTGGAGAGCGTTAACCCAGCCCCATACGCGCTGTTTAAGCTGGGAACATGAGCAATGTAAATGAGCACGAACTTCCCTATGCCGATTTTCTGTACCTCCTCGGACGCTCGACCGATCAACTCAACGATGATCCGGTTCGGGGAGAGTTCTTCAGCGTGGAGCGACTGGAGAGCTATGCATCCCATTTAGCAGAACAATTTACGATTGGCGGGGGCGCCGAACGCGGTGCGTATGTTCTCAATGAGTTGGAGACAAACGGTCGGCAGTTGCTCAACGCCTATCTGAAACTTACTGAAGCTTTCCGAGACAAGGAACTGGTATCGCCGGCGGCCGAGTGGTTCATAGACAATTTCTATATTGTGGAGGACCAACTCCAGCAGATCAGGAGAGATCTGCCCAAAAGCTACTACAATGGACTGCCCAAACTCTCCACGGGTGAACTTCGGGGATACCCGCGAGTTTATGCCATTGCATTGGCGATCATTGCCCATACGGATAGTCGCCTCGACGCAGAGACGCTGAAGCGTTTCTTGAAGTCCTACCAGAAGGTCGCACCCTTAACGATGGGGGAACTGTGGGCTATGACCACCACGCTACGGATAGCCCTCATCGAACATTTAAAGCAATTGGCGTTAAAAATAGTTCGAGCTCGGCAAAAACGCTCAGAGGCCGACGAATTTGCCGATAACCTTTTACGATTGGCCACTGAGCCCGATACGTCTCCCGCAAATATTGTGCAGATGTTCATCGATAAAGTCGGAAAACCGAAACAATTTGATCGCTCATTCATCGTGCAGTTAACTCAGAGGCTGCGCGATCAAGATCCGGATGTGTTGCCTGCACTTGATTGGCTGGAGAATCAACTCGTAAGCCACCACCAAACCAATACCCAATCGGTCGTTCTTCTCGAACACAATCGTCAGGCTACGGCACAGGTCACGGTCGGCAATATCATCACAAGCCTCCGGCTTTTATCCGCGCTGGACTGGCGCGATTTCGTCGAAGCCGTGAGCTTAATAGAACCTATTTTCAACAAGGATCCCGTAGGGGTCTACCCACAGATGGATTTCGCGTCGCGTGACCGATACCGCCATGCTGTCGAGCGATTAGCAAAGCGGTCTAAGTATGACGAACTTCAGGTTGCTCAGCAGGTATTGGAGGCAGCACAGAAAAACTATGCCGAATCGGAAACAACGGCGGACGCTCGGAAACGCGCTCATATTGGTTTCTACCTGATAGGCGATGGAAGCACTGGTTTTGAGAATCATCTCGGCTATCGGCCCCGAACCACTGAGCGAATACACCGAATGGTGTCGAGCAATGCAACTTGGGTATATCTGGCGCCATTTAGCCTTCTCACCTTATTTTTCCTTGGATCTATTTTTAAGTATTTTAAAGAAATGGGGGGAGGAAACCTTCCCGGCCTTTTTTTCCTGCTGCTTGCGTCTATTCCCGCCAGTGAACTCGCTCTGAGCATTCTTAACTTCGGTTTTATGGTGTTTTTAAAACCAAAGTCTCTTCCAAGAATGGATACTGAGAAAGGAATTCCACCTGAAGCCGCAACCATCGTGGTGATTCCCACCCTATTCACAAGTGCGGTTGGCGTTCAGCAACTTTTAGATAAACTGGAAATCCATTTCCTTTCCAACCGCGACCCTCACATCTATTTCGCTCTGCTTGCGGATCTTGCGGACTCTGACCAAGAAACCCTTCCCAGTGATGCCGCGCTCCTAGAATTAGCGACAAATGGAATTGCTAGATTAAATAGTAAGTATTGTGAAATCCAAAACGATAGGTTCTTTGTTTTTTCTCGTAAGCGACTCTTCAATCCTGGTGAAGGCAAATGGATTGGCTACGAGCGAAAACGTGGCAAGATACAGGAGTTCAATCGGCTTCTCCGAGGGTCCACGAGCACCAGTTTTATTAGTGTGCCCTGCCAGCCCAGTTTTTTATCGACCATTCGATACGTTATTACCTTAGATTCGGACACCGAACTTCCGCGAGGTGCCGCCCACAAGTTAATAGGGACTGCTTTACACCCCCTCAATTGCCCCGACTTCGACAGAGAAACCGGCCGCGTAACTGCTGGGTATGCGATCTTTCAACCGAGAATGAGTGTTGGCCTTTCTAGCGCCAACCGGACGCGATTTGCGCATCTTTTCTCGGGAGCCAAAGGGTTGGATCGATACACGACCACCTGCTCAAACGTGTACCAAGATTTATTTGGCGAAGGAAGTTACATAGGGAAAGGTCTCTATGTGGTCGATGCCTTTGAATCTGCCCTACTAAACCGAATCCCCGACAACACGGTTTTGAGCCATGATTTGTTCGAAGGTTGTTTTGCACGCTCGGCGCTAGTCTCCGATGTGGAACTTTTCGATGACTACCCTACCGACTATTCCATTTACTTAAAACGGGAGCATCGTTGGATTCGGGGCGACTGGCAAATTGCACCCTGGCTATTTCCTCGTGTCGCATCGGCAAACTCGGATCTAGTTCCGAACCAACTCCCACTGATTGCTCGCTGGAAAATTCTCGACAACCTGAGGCGCAGTCTCCTGTCTAGCGCGATCATTCTGCTGCTCTGGTTAAGTTGGCTAGTGGTTCCTGGTCTCCCCCTAGTTTGGACGCTCCTTATTCTGACCCTGTTCGCTTTCCCGGTTTATTGCACCGGAACTAGAGGCTTGTTTCAAAAACGCCAAAGAGGTTCCTCGAGCGACTTTGGCCGATTGCGGCTGGCTGAATCACTCCTACAAACTCGCCAAATCCTCACTATGATCGCATTCATGCCCAATCAAGCATGGAATCAAACAGACGCCATTCTTCGGGTTGTTTACCGGAAAATAGTTAGCCATCGAAACCTTCTCGAATGGACGCAATTTTCCGCGGCACAAAGCAAACAACCGTCCCGCCCTTTGAATTGGCTTTCTGAAGGCGCCGGACCTCTATTCTCAGTCGCAGCGACAATGAGCCTTGTAATTTGGCGCCCAGAATCGTTAGCGGTGGCGGCTCCCTTTCTTATCGCGTGGTTTACCAACCCCCTTCTGTCTACATGGCTTAGTAGAAAACCGCAGATGCGGGTTCGTGCTTTGGGTCCACTGGAAACTACTGCGTTTCGGCTTTATGCGCGAAGGACTTGGCGATTTTTCGAAACCTTCGTTACCAAGGAAGACAACGATCTTGCCCCAGACAATGTTCAAGAAGAGCTGCAAACAGTGGTCGCCCATCGGACATCTCCCACTAACATTGGAATCCAACTTTTATCGACAAGCTCCGCCTACGATCTTGGTTACCTGGGGCGGCTAGATTTGTTAGACCGAATGGAAAGGACGTTCAAAACTTTAGGACGAATGGAGCGATTTCGTGGCCATTTTTTCAACTGGTATGACACTCAAACGCTTACCCCTTTACATCCCCAATATATTTCGACGGTAGACAGCGGAAATCTCGCTGGCCACCTGATTGCGACAAAACAATTTTTGATCCAACTTGCGGAAAAGGATGGCTTCAACGCCCAAGCTAAAAATGGGCTCATTGACACCCTTAAGCTCATGAATGAGGAGGCTGTGCACGCCGGAAAGCTAAACTCCGCAATAGCTCCTGTGGCCGAAGTACTCCAAACCTTGCTCGATTCAGTCCTTACTTCTCCCTGGAATTCCCCGGCCACTATGAGGAGTGCTCTAGTCGAACTCCTGTCTGTTTTAACGAAAGTAAGTGCACTCTTAGCTCGACTAAACGGGAACGGTTTCGAAGAGTTCGGCAACCGGATTGCCACCTGGTTGCTTTCGGCACAACATCAGGCAAAGGAATTCCTGCGCGACCTGGTGTTCGCAGAGCAGGATGCGAATTCTCAACTTCGTATTCTGCAAGAAAGAATAGCTCCCCTTGTCACCCAGTGTGACCAATTTATTTCGGAGATGGATTTTAGGTTCTTGTTCGACGAGCAACGTAAAGTATTTGTGATTGGCTATAGTGTCATTGATCGCGCGAACGACAATTCCTACTACGATCTTTTGGCCTCCGAGTCGCGTTTGGCTAGTTTTGTGGCGATTGCCAAGGGCGATGTCCCGCAAGAGCATTGGTTCAGGCTCGGGCGGCAATTGACGGCCGTAAAGGGGAGGCCCGCGCTGATTTCGTGGACGGGTACGATGTTCGAATACTTGATGCCGCTCTTGGTAACCAAGCGGTTTTCGGAAACGCTCCTTGATGAAACCTACCAAGCCGTTGTCGACCGTCAGATCGATTACGGCAAGAAAAACAAAGTGCCTTGGGGCGTCTCCGAGTCGGGATACAATCGACGTGATTTGCAGCGTAATTTTCAGTACCGCGCATTTGGGGTTCCGGGACTCGGACTCAAGCGGGGGCTCTCTGCGGACTTAGTGATTTCTCCCTATTCGACAATGCTCGCTGCATTAATCGATCCCTTTGCGGCCCTTTTGAATCTCAAACGTTTGGAAACGATTGGAGCGCTTTCACCTTACGGGTTCTATGAATCCATTGACTACACTCCGGACAGATTGAAAGAAGACCAGAGCCATTTCATTTTGAAGTCTTTAATGGCGCACCATCAGGGGATGAGCCTCGTTTCAATCAATAACCTCCTGAATGGAAACATAATGCAACACCGCTTCCATTCGGAGCCTCTGGTTCAAGGGACTCAACTCTTGTTGCAAGAGCGCATTCCCGTGGAGGTCACGATCTATCGGCCTCGCGCAGAAGAGCTTCGCTCGGAGGGAGCGCGCCCTTTCGCACATTGGAAGCCGAGAATTTATCGCGAAATAGACCTACCGACCCCTCGGACTCACCTGCTATCCAATGGCACCTACTCCACTATGATCACCACCACGGGTTCTGGCTACTCGCGGTCGGGTTCGCTAGCGATCAATCGTTGGCGGGAGGACGTCACACGAGATCCCTGGGGACAGTTTTTCTATATTCGGAATCGATCGACAAATAGAGTTTGGTCACCGGCATATCAACCGACGGCGGTGAAGCCTGAAAAATATGAAGTGACTTTCGCGGAAGACAAGGTCGAGTTCCGGCGTGAAGATGGAGAAACTTCCACCCACCTGGAAGTCATCGTCTCACGGGAGGAAAATGTCGAAATTCGCCGGGTTTCTCTGACGAATAATTCCGAGAATTCTCAAGAGTTCGAAGTGACGAGCTACCTGGAAGCAGTTCTGGCACCGCATCGCGATGACATCGCCCATCCGGCTTTTAGTAATCTTTTTATTGAAACTGAGTTTCACCCTCCAGAAGGCGCTCTGATTGCGACACGGCGGCGCCGTTCGGCGAAAGAAGAACCCATTTGGGCTTTTCATGTCCTGATTGCAGAGGGCGAGACCCTAGGACCCGTTCAGTACGAAACCGACCGATCGAAATTTCTGGGTCGGGGGCGAACTCCATTGAATGCGACGGCAATCGAAGCAAATGTTCCGTTATCAAACACGGTAGGCGCTGTGCTGGATCCTGTTTTTTCAATAAGGCAATCGGTTCGCATCCCGCCTGGCCAAACAGCACGGTTCAGCTTTGCGACCGGAATTACCCAGTCTCGGGAAGAGGTATTGCGGCTCGTTGATAAATACCACGATGTTCATATTTTTAACCGGGAAATGGAATTGGCTTGGACCGCGTCCCGCGCCCACCTACTCCATCTGAATATCGATAGCGATCAGACCCACACTTTTCAACGTCTCGCAAGCCGAGTGATTTATTCTGATCCGTCGTTTCGAGCTCACTCTCGAACGCTTGCTTTGAACTCCAAGAACCAAACTGATTTGTGGGCCCATGGGATCAGCGGGGACTGGCCGATCATTCTCGCTCGCATCAATAATGAAGACGACATGCGAATGGTCCGGGAGTTGCTCCACGGCCATGAATACCTCAGACTGAAAGGTCTGGTGATTGACCTGGTGCTCCTGAACGAACGTGCTCCCAGTTATCTCAAAGACGTAGATGAGGAGTTACAAAGGCAGATCCGGATGATTGGTTCGCAAAATTTACTGGATAAGCCGGGCGGCATCTTTATTCGACGAGCCGATCTCATGGCGCCAGCGGATGTTATTTTGTTGAAAGCCGTTTCGCGCGTTCTCCTTGACTCTTCAACAGGAACGCTGAGGGAGCAACTAAATCGTCGTAAAGCCCAGGATTCGTTTCCACATGCATTGGTTCCTTCCGCTAGAAGGCGACCTTATCCGCCGATTTCTCAAGTGAAAGAAGCATTGGAGTTTTCCAATGGGCTAGGTGGGTTCAGCGACGGCGGACGCGAATA
>JANPJT010000235.1:0-26376 GCA_031425635.1 Pseudomonadota bacterium | reverse complement strand
TTCGGAAACGCCACGACCGAGAGCGCGTAGGCCGGGTCGATGAGGGAGGGGTCAAAATGGTTTTTCTTTTCGACTTCCGGGTGCACGACCACTTTTGCCGAGTGTTTGCCATTCGCCGTGACGCCTCCCGTGATCAGGTTGTCTAGGCAGCGGACTGGCACGAGAGCTAAATCGTAGGCTTCGGAAAAATGGAAAAAAGAAGCTTCACATTTTTCTCGCGCTCCCTGAAGAGTGACGGTAGAGGCTGCTGAAGCCGCGAATACTGGACCAAAAGTCCAGAGAAACAACATTGAACCCACGAATAAAGCGCGTGCCATAAGCCCTCCTAAAAGTACTTTAAGAAAGCCTCTGAAGCTCGCAGTGTGTCAACCGCTTTTCTCTTAGTGGTAAACACTTTCGGAGTTTTCGACTAGGGGCTGTATCTTTATGTGGATAAGTCAGATCGCGTAGGGATTTTTGAGCCTGGATTCGCCGCGCCGACAACGGCGTACTCTTTGTACGCGGAGAAGGGGCGGCGAATCCAGGCTCAAAAAGCACCCGCGAAATGAGTTATCCACAGAAAGGTACAGCCCCTAAGGGAAGGGGGGACCGTCGACTTGTTTAAGCTCTTCTTGGGGAAGTTCAGCCTCGCTGAGCTTTGGCTCGCGAAGGTCGAGTTCGTAAGCCACCTGCCTGACTCGCACCCGTTGGTGTTCCGCCCCGGTCGCTATTCGCTCCAGTGGGATGAAAAAACGGTTCTCGTGGATCAAGAACCGGCCGAAGTAAAGCGTGGGCCGGGGGGGCAGTAAAAAATCGACTAACTCAGCTCCCCTAAACAAGAGAACTTTTAGCTCTCCTTCTTTCGATTGGCCCACGCGCTCTGCGCTTTCTTGAAGTGCCTGTCCAGCCACGAGCTTGACTGCTTTTGAAGGTTTTAGCCAGTCGGCAACGACTGCGAAGTTGGCTCCCAGTCCCTGCACCTCGTGCACTTTTCCCACTTCTCCTAAATAAATTTCTCGCTTGGACGAAGCATCTTGGAAAACCAGGTATTCGGTGAGGTCGAAACGCCGGCCCCGCTTTAACGGCGGGAAGTCACGAGAAGGAAAAACTCGTGGGTAGGAACGCATTTCCTCATCCCATTGCTCCGATACCAAAGGGCCGCCATCCCACTGTGGCTTGAGCCCCGCCCACTCCGTGTGGAGCCGGTCGGCAAAAGCCACCGCTTTCGCCTTCTCTTCTGTTTCCCGAGTTTGCCAAAGGGCTTGGAGCTCGCTCAGTTTTTCGACACTTTTTTCCCAGGGAAGCGAACCGCATTCTTTTTCGGTTTTCTGATCCGCCGCTTTACCCTCCGCATACGTGGCGAGGCGCCTCGAACGTTCACTCTGGATGGCAAGCTCCCACTCTCGAGTGATTTCTTTGCGTCTCACGATGCCCGCTGGGTGATTCTTCCAGCGTTCTTCCACGGGGCGCGAAAAATGCTCTGCCACTTTGTTTCCAAAATGCGTCCGAACCAGGGCTTGCAATTCCGCGCTTCCATCGGTTCCAAATTTCTCAACGTAAAGGCTCACGATGGGGGCGTGCCACCCAGCCACCCAGTCCGTCTCAAATTGTTCCATCATTGCGGCGTGGGCTTGATCGCGATGCTTGCCGTGCTTTTCAATCGCGAGACGAAGGGCCGAGTGTGTTCGGTGTTGTTCAATAGTGCGTTGAGCGGCGGTGTCCACTCCCTCTAGGTCGTTCAGCAAAGCCCGCAGCGGCCCGAAGGATTGAAGAAATTCAGATTCAAACGCTGCTCGTTCTGCCCGAAGCATGGAAACCTTTTCCTCCCAACCTGCCCGCAAGTCCTCAAAAGCCGCGCCGTCCACCAAGCGCAAGATCAAATCCGAGGAGTAGGAATCCAGGGCGGCTTGCAGTGCTTTATTCTTCTCGTCAAGCCGGGCCCGATGGCTTTCAATCCCCGTTTTCCAGGTGCGCACTGCTACTTCACTGTCGTTTTGCAGTCGTGCCGATAAGTCTTTTGGGATTCCCTCCGGGAAAGCGGTTTGGCTTAGGTTTGTGCCGATCGCGGCGAACCGGTTTTGGTATTCTTGCCGCGCTTTTTCACCCTCATCAACCTGCGCGTCCACCGCTTCTCGCCACTGGGCTAAATCGGTGTGAAAACTTTTTATTCGGTCCGACATGGTCAGAGTCTGTTCAGCAGCCCGAGCAGCCTGTTCTTCCCATTGCGGGAGCGAACGCCCCGAAGACACCAAGTAGGCTTGCCACTTTTTCTCCCAGGCATTCTCCGCTTCAGAGAGTTTGATTCGCTCCGGGTAGTAAGCCGAACGGAACCGCTCTTCGAGCTCGCTACTAGACAGATTCCCGATACGCTTGCCTTGCCAGTCGATTTTTCGCTTCTGTATTTCTTGTTCAGCCCCCGGCAGCGACCCAAGGAAAGTGTCCATCTCTGCTTGCCATCCCTCAAGTTCCGATTTCGCCTTCAAAGCTTCCGACGTGATGGCTGCAATGAGCTGCGTTTGGACTCTCTCCGCAAGCTCGTTGCCTAGCTTCTCTCGCAGCCGGCCCTTCGTCGATTCGCTAAAGGTCGCCAGATCGGCGATCAATTGTTCCCGGGCTTGTCCGCTTCTTTCTTTCAGCCACTTCGATCGGACCGCATTGAGGGTTTCGTTCCATTCTACTGCGGCTGCTTTCGGGCCGTCTTTCAACATTAACCGGTGCGCGGTGATTTCTTTTGGGTGGGCCACGGATACGAGCAGGACCTGATCTCGAACCCAATACCATTCAGCCCAATCGGGAATGAGAAGCACTTGGCCATTGGAAAGCTGAACGCTCGCCATTCGGGAACCCGGTCCCGTGGCAACGGTGCGCGCGGCAGTATTTACTGCTTCGGGGGCAGCGTACTTACCGACGGCATCGTACCTAGCCACCTTCAGCCTTTTGCGGTCCATCGGCTGCTCCATCTCATCCACAAGCCCCGGGTGCACTCGGTCCCAAGCCTCCTGCTGGCGCTCCGCCTCATAGCGGCCTCGCTCAATGGCGACGGCCATTCTAGCGATCTCTTGGTCTTGGTTGGTTTCGGTGGTGTAGGATTGCGAGCGGTAGTTGCGTTCTTCAGTGGCAATGCGCTCGGCCCAGCTGGTTTCTGCCTTCCAAACCGCAGTCCGTTGGGTGCTAATCGACTTATCCCAAACTTCTTCGGTTTTCCGTTTTTCGGAGTACCTTCGCGTTCGATTTTTCGACAGGAGCTCCCGGCGCGCCTCTTTGGATCGCCTCAGTTCGGAAAGGGCTCGGCTGTAGTCTGAACGGCGGTTTTGCTCTTCCACTCTGCCAGCAACGCCCGAAGGCAAGTTCCGGAGCGCATTGTCTAGGTTGGTTTGGGCGTTGGCTTCTTCGGAAGCTTGCCGTGAGTCAAAGTAAGTCGATTCTTGATCTTCATTTGCAATTTCCAGATCGTGCCGCGCTTGCATCTCTCGAAGGGCGGATTCCTTTCGGGCTTCCATGGAAGCGAGAACGTTGCGGGCGGCCTCTACTTGCTCTTTCTGCTGCTGTTTGAGTTGGTTCAGTTTTGAATCAAAGTTTTGCTGCGCTAGCTTCGAAGTCGACTCTTTTTGCTTTTCAAGAGCTTTGAGCGATGCTTTCTGGACTTCTGCCCGAGCCATGTACTCAGCAAGGGGGCCTTCTTCCCCGGAAGCGACTGCGCTGAGAGCGAGGGCTAAGAAGGCTGTGCGGCCAAATGACCGATGGCTTGGCGTCTTCATTTCGAGGTTCATACACCATATCCCCGGAACCTTGATAAACATTTTAGAATTTGGTAAGCCCCTGAAACAAAGACGCACACCTTTTTGATTTCGACAGCACCAACGGTCCAGCGAGGAATTTTTGCGGAATTTGAGTGTATTGGGTTTCTACTGGGCGGTGGCACTCTTTGGGCTTCTCGGCGGTTTTCGGCTGAATGCAGAAAGCCCTCGGATGGGTGATTTCCTTCCGGTCGACAAAGCGTTCGCCGAAGCGCTTTCTCAGGCTGCTCACACGGCCGTCGAACCGGGAATGTATTTGAGCGATGTAAAAAAAAGCCTCCTCGATGCCTCGCTTCGGCCGCCGCGGTTTACGCCCATCCTCACCCATTCAGCGCGCTATCTTTTTGAAAGCCCCGAAATGGAGGCTCTCTACGGCCAGAAAGTATGGGAGTACCGTGGGTCGAAACAAATCTCCCAACCTACCGGCGGGGAAGTTGCGATTTCAGCGGTGGATGAGTCTTTGCTTTCAGCGGGCTGGGTGGCAAACGAGGGCGGACGCGGGCTTTGGGTTGTGCGCCCCAATGGAGAAGCGTGGTTGCTCATAGAAGAACAAGGCGGAGCCGTCCGGTCCAACCGCCTTTTCCCCTTTTTCCCTCGTAGTTTTGCTCCTTTTGAAACCGGGGTCGTCGCGTTCACGGCAGAGGGGAAGCTTCACTGGAAGCCGTTTGCCGAGCCGCTGGTGGGCGAGTTTTTGGCGCTGGATTTTGAATCAAAAAAAACTGCCCGTGAATTTGTCGTGGCTTCGCAGTCCGGGAAGCTGCTCTTCGCTGCACGGGCCGGCACAGGGAAACTGTATTTTTTATGCGCCGATGCAGTGCATCCCGAGTGGCATGAGCTATTTGCTTTGGACACAAAAACCGGTGCCGTAGAAAGCTTGCTCAAGCGCATCCGGGGGCCCTTTTCGTTAGGCGGCGGAGGAATCAGCTACCAGCTTGGGGGTAAAATCCGTCATCGAGTGATTAGCACCGCAGGCGGGACAACCTCCGTCGGCTCGAGCTCTCCACCGGATACCGCCTCGGTTTCGGCGGAACCGGTAGGGTCTGCGCCCGTATTGGACGACGCACTACTAAAAAGGCTAGGCGAGATCGCAAACCCGGTAGATCTTCTCAATCAAATTCGGGTGGGGAAATGGCGTCCGGTATATGGTTCCCCCGCCCTCAGCCAGCGGCTAAACGAAACCCTCGGTCGGACCGACAGGGACACTCTCGCGCTCCTGCCTTACCAAAATGGGGCAATGCCGCTGGAGGCACTGGCCGCCTACTTTCAGCAGTTGGACATTCGAGCGATGGGTGTCCCTGCTCCTTTGCAGGGCTTGAAGCATGTGTTTTTGGTTCGTCCGGGAAAGTGGTTGGAGCCCTCGGCGCTTCGGCAGTCGATGGAAGTCTTTCGGCAAGTAGCGGAACGCCCAGGCGTGCTGCTTTTGTTTGCTGATTTTCCCTCTCCGTTGGTTTCGAAAGAACAGAAAATGACGCCTGACCTCGTAGAGGCAATGGCCGCTCGGATGGGTATTTTCCGTGAGGTTTTTGGATCGCTTGTCAGCGCCGGAAAAGCCCGCGCCGTGATTACGACGCGCCAGGAAATCATCGAGGCTTTGGCGGTCAGCCACGCCCATCTATTTGAAGGCGTTCCCCTGGTAGAAATTCCAACGCTTTCATCAGCAGCACGCCGGGTGGCGATGCGAAACCTCATCGCTCGGACCGAGCTTGAGTTTCCCAAAGTGCGTTTCTCCGAGCCCGCCGCTGAGGAAGTTTTTGCGGTGGTGTCTGGGCTGCTGGACGATCCACGGAGCGGGACACAGGGGCCGGGGCTATTCGATTCGTACCTTCTGGGAATGGCCGCGAAGGCCTCATTCTCGATCGGAGCGGGCGAGCCTCGGTTCGAAATCACCAAGTCTTTTGCCTTAGAGTATGAAAAAACCGCTCTACGCCGATGGAAACTCGAGTCAATGCCAGACCCTGAAAAACCCGGCGAAGAGGTTTTGATTTGGACGCACCCCGATGACCCTCCACGGCCGATCGACCCCCAGCTTTTAGCTTCTTGGAAAGCCGACCGGAGTCGTCTGACATACGATGATCGATACCCCTTTGCCGTGATGAAGCTGCCAAAAGAAGAAAGCACTGCGGTGGCATCGCGGTTGGGGATTAAGCTCGGGCAGACGATCCTTTTCCGACCGGAACACCCGATGAAAGCCGAAGCGCTCAATTTCGTTCCCTCGTTGGTTTCGCCCCATTCAAGAGGGTTTTTCTTTCTTTACGAAGACAACAAAGAGCTCACTCTTTGTTCGTACCGGGCCGCAAAACCTGAGGCCGGTGAACTTGCGTCCGTGAAGGTTATGTACAGCGGCATCGACCCGGACGAATTCCGTCCCGAAAAAGTGCAAGTCCACTTTGAACGCGATTCGGCGGTCTTGGATTTAGCCGGCCGAGCCATTAGGTACAATGCGGCGGGAGAAGAGGTTCCTAACCCATGACCTACCTTGTTCTTGTTTACCTGCTCTGGTTCAATTCAAAGGTTTCATTTGGCGAGGCTCGTTCCGAAGCTGTGTTTGCCGAACTCAAAGAAAAGCAAAGCGTTATCCTTTTTGAAAACCTCAGCGTGGGGGTAGGGCCTTTGGCTTTGAGCGGGGACGTGGTGTATTTTTCCGAGCGGGTTTTTGATTCGCCCCTTTGTTTAGGGCAAGATTTGTATGTTTCGCGGGTTTCCAAACCTGGACTAGCGCCGGTGAAGCTAGCGGAAATCCCTTGCATCATTGATTTGAGCGGCACGCCGAAAGAAGGAGTGGCAATCCGCTATTGGGATGGCCACGGGAAAGTGGTGCTGTGGGAAGGCGGGCAAGTAGCGCCCAATCCAGCACCGTTCCAGTCCCCCCTGGCCTCCAATGGCAAGTTAAAGTCAGAGTTCTGGCTTCGGTTGTTTGATGTCCGGCAGGAGTTCATTGACGGGGCGGTCCTAGAACACTTCCCGTCAAACCTCGCAAGCCGTGCGGTGGCCTGGGTCACCTCTGACGATAAGAAGCAGTTTGCCGTGGGCGTTTACACCATGGGGGGAGAGAAAATAGTGGCAGCTCCCGCTCCGGCAGCTGCCGAAGTGGACAGGCTGAAGAGCGTATTGTCTTTTGGTGACGACGCTTTGTATTTTCCGTCGGAAGGCATGCGGTTAAACCGCGTCCCTCTATCGGTTGGGGCGGGTAAGCCAATAGCGCAGTGGGGAGCCAACGCTCCGAATTTGCCTCCAGCGGGTACGATCGTGCCAGCGCCTGAGTGGGGAGTCCGAGAAATCACTCAATTGAAGTCGAGTGTGCTGGGTGATGCGGTGTGGATCTTGGGACTAGCTATGCACTCTGGCGAGCGCAGCGTTCTTTGGTACCATGACCCAGACGCCGGAAATTTTCGCAATGTGCCTAATGTTCCCGGAGCCGATATTTCCTCAATTTACCCTCTCAGAGACGGTCTTTTGGTGGGTACCCTTTCGGGGCGCGTGCTTTGGCTACGGTCTCCGCAAGGTAAAAACCAAGCCGCAAAACAACAGAAGGCTGCGGAGTGCAGGTACCGGTCTACCTCCGTCCAGACTGACCGAGGCCGGGAGTCGCTGGTCAGCTACCGAGAGGGCGAGACTTTTTCTCCGCTGCTCATTACCCAAACTATCCAGCCCGGTAGTTGGCTTTGTGCCGGCGAAAATCTGGCGCTTCTGTCGTCAGGCTATCGTTTTCTATGGGCCGAAGGGCAAACCACCTTTTCGGTAGAGGAAGACAGCCCAGGCTCGTCCATCGGAACGAACTTAGCCCCGGTGCTTCAGTGGCAGAGCGAAGTGAAAACGGCGCCCCTTCCTTTTACCGTTCAGGCCCCTCTGCCGCCGGAGCCACCAAATCCAACGCTCTTAATTTTTTCGGGGAGATCGCTCAAGATGGCTCGGTCGGGGTTTGGCGGGAATACTTTCCACCGGCTATCGGGCGTCGTCGGGGATTCGGTAACCGTCGAACTGGCACCGGCCACCGTTCGGTACTCCATTCGGGTGGGTTGGGATGGTTCGGGGTTCCAGGGAGTTGCAAAATGAAGTGCGTACTGATGGCCGCTTTGTTTGCGGCAGCCGCTTTCGCTGAGTCCCCGGAAGAGTTGCTTGAGCCTTGGGTCGGAGTAGAAGTCTTGGCGACCCGCTCTTTGGGGAATGGCTTTCGGCCTGTGCTCGGGATCGAGTCGGGAGGCGTTGTCTACTTTTCAAACCAAGGCGACGAGCTTTGCCGCGGCCGGGGGCTTTTCAAGCACGCGGCGGGCAGCGAGGACCTGACGGTAGCGGCACCGATGGCGCTCAAAGCGCGCGATGGGCAAGTGGTTAAGGAACTCCCTCTAGATTTGTGTTTGCAAACTCTCTTTTCCGACCAGGGAAAAGTGTTTGTGCGCTACTTACAGGAAGGCCGTACCACCTTTGGTTTACTTTCTGGAGACACGGTCACGCCATTCGGGCCCCACGCGCCTATTTGCGCCAGCGCCGCCTGGTGTTGGAAGCGCGACCTAGGCATCGAGTTTCGCAAAGGGAACCTGGATAGTTTTGAATGGTTTTATGCTCACGAGGGAACCGATCGGGTGGACGGGGTCGCGAAAGCCAGCCCGGGCGGTTCGCTAGACGCCTTCTCTCTAGAGCTTAATTTCCTGCCGAGTCTTTTCGCAACCCACGCAAGCCCCGCCAGCCTTTCGGACATCGTGCGTGCGAGCGGCGGTTTTTACTTGATTCACGAGGGAGCCGGCTCGAATCAGCCGGACCACATTACCTTCCGCGGCCCCCACTTGGTTTCCGTCAACGAGAACCCGCCGCAGTGGGGTGTGGAAAAATTAGGGAATGAAATACTTGCTTGGAAAGCGGTCGGGAGCGGGATCGTTTTTGCGAGCCAGGGCCGCCCGGGCACCGGGCCGGAAGAGGTAAGTGTGGGATACCTCACCGCCGAAAAAAGCGGTGATGTACAGTGGAGTGAGACTTTAATGCCGCATGCCCTCCAGGGCCTTACCGGGCTTGATTTAGTCCATGGTGGTTTGCTGATCACTCGATCCGATTTGGGTGCCGTCGTTTGGCTGGGCCGTTCGGAGCCGTACAAAGGCACGGAACTGCTTCCACCAAGTCTCGAAGATTTATCGAAAAGCGAATACCTTCAGCTGAAAGAGAAACTAAAAACCCGCAATGCAAAAACTCCACTCCCTTAGTTGCTTTTTACTCTTTGCTTTTTGGGCCAGCGGAAACGCTGTTGCAGCTGCGGGACCCGATACCCAAGTAGAGTGGGTAGATGCGAAAGGTTTTTCAAGCAGTCAGTGGCCCGTCTTTATTTTACTCGCCGAGGGGAACGATTCGAGCACTGTTTGCAATGGATTTTTCTACCAGCGAGGGAACGGTGTTTTACGAGGGGTCACCGCCCAGCATTGTTTTAAGCGGGCCCGCGCTCGGCAGCTCAACCGGTTTTTCGCGCTTGCGAGAGACTTGAAGGGCGCCCTGCATTCGCTCCCCCTTGGGAATAGGGTGCAGCAAGGGCAACTATCGGACGACGTACCGCAAGATCTTACCAAGCCCGTCATGGACTTTGCGGTCCACGAGTTTTCAGTGGAGTTTCCCGAAAATTTTGCGGTCTCGGCGCTCCCCAAAGTTCAACCTGAAGTAGCGGCGGGAGTGACGGTTGCGGGCTTTCGGTTTTCGGAGGGTAAAGCCGGATTCGATATCCAGGCAGAGTTTGCGGAAATCGGGTGCCGGCTGCACTCGGAAGTGCCCACCTTTTTTACTTTTGATCCCGTCAGTCAAAAACAGTCCCTTCCTCTCAGCCTGTCGTTTTCTGGCCGAGGGGCAGAGCACGATAAACGCTACGGGCTCTTTTTCGACGGCTGTTCGTTAGTGGCAGGGCAGAGCGGAAGCCTCATCGCCACGGCCAATAAAAAGCCCTTCGGAATCCTCAACCAAGCGGTCACAAGCTCTTGGGTTTGGGATGCGGTGGCCGCCGAACGAGTGCCGATAGGAGATTCTGAGAAGCTAGTATACCGAGCAGCCGATCGTAAAACCTACTCGGTGCCGAAGGAGCGAGAACTTTTCCTTTACGGAGTGGGCCTTCCCCTTTGGGAAGTGAGAGTCCCTCCGGGGCTTTAGGGAAAGCACCGTCTCCCCGGGGAAAAACTACGTAGGGCAGCCACACTTTAAGTCAGGTCAAAGCGAAAAATTTCCGGCACTTTTTCGTTCGAGTCCATCGTAGTGACCGGCTTCAAAAGGCCTGTTTTCAGGGCGAATACCCAGCCATGGAGAGTGGGGCGCTTTTCATGCTTCCACGCGCGCTGCACAAAAGAGGTTTTGGAAAGGTTTCGGATTTGTTGCTCTACGTTCAGTTCCACTAGCCGATCGGCCTTGGCGGTCGGATCGGTGATCGCCTCTAGCTCATCCGAATGCGCCTCGTACGTATCTTTGATAAAGCGAAGCCACTTGTCGAGCAAACCAAAGTTCTGGTGAGTCATGGCCGCTCGGATCCCGCCGCAGCCGTAGTGGCCGCAAACAATAATGTGTTTCACTTTTAAAAAATCCACTGCGTATTGGACGACGCTGAGCAGGTTTAAGTCGGTGTGGACCACAAGGTTCGCAATATTGCGGTGAACAAATATTTCCCCCGGCTGCGCCCCTGTGACCTCCTCTGCCGGCACACGGCTGTCCGAGCACCCTATCCAGAGAAAGTCGGGGCTTTGATCGGTCGCAAGATCTCGAAAGTAAGAAGGGCGAAGGGAGAGTTTTTCGGAAGCCCACGCTTGGTTTCCAAGAATGAGCCGGTTGAATTTATCCATTATTCTTTCACGTTCGGGCCAAATAGAGCAAAGCGCTTGTTCTCCATGCCGCGAAGCTCAATTTCAATGTTTCGAAGGGGCGCCGTTTGTTGAAAGTCCTCAATCAATTCGTAAATATCGTAGTCGATAAACATCACTCGGGTGCCATCGAAAATCACTTTTGTCCCGCCATTTATCCCGCGGAGAGCTTTCTTCAGCCGCAGCTTATGGACAAACGTGACGTCTTTGGTGAACCGTATCAGCGTGTGGGTGCTCCCCTCCGCCACCGTGATCGCGGAATAGTAAGACGCTTTCAGGACGGTTCCAATCCCAGCGACAAGCCCAACGAGCACGCCCGACAGTAAGTCAGTAAAGAGGATAGCGAAAACAGTGATAATGAAAGGCAGGAACTGGTCTGCCCCCAGCCTAAACATCCGTTTGAATACATCGGGGTGCGCAAGCTTATACCCCACCACCAGCAGAACGGACGCGAGGCTTGCAAGCGGAATCAGGTTTAAAAGCCCCGGAATGAGTAAAACGCACGCAAGCAAAATGGCTCCGTGAAACACCGACGACATTCGGGTTCGGCCACCCGCATAAATGTTGGCCGACGAACGCACGATGACCGAAGTCATGGGCAGCCCTCCAACGAGGCCGCACAAAACGTTGCCGATCCCTTGCGCGAACAGCTCCCGGTTATTGTCAGAAATGCGCCGAAACGGATCCATTTTATCGGTCGATTCAATACAAAGCAGCGTTTCCAGACTCCCCACCACCGCTATCGTGAAGGCCGTAACCCACACCGTTTTGGACCAAAGTGCAGAAAAAAGGGGGAACGAAAGTTCTTTGAGGAGGTCCCCGGCGCTTGCGATCGAAGGCAACTCCACCAAGTGTCCATCCTGGGCAGTCAGCGCAAGGCCAGGGAAGTGGAGGTGGAAGATCTGGTTCAAAACTGCTCCCAAAATCACCGTCGCCAGCGGACCCGGTAAGTAAGCAGTGAGTTTGATTTTTTTAGCCGCTGGGGAGTTCCAAAATAGCAGCAACGCGAGCGAAAGAAAGCTGATGAGCGCTGCAGAAGGGCTGACACTGACGAGCGCCCGGCTGATCTCGCCGACGGCGTTGTCTTGGCTGGTCAAACTATAAAAGCCCATTTCATCGTGGAAATCGGCTTTGCCGCCAAGGGCGTGGGGGATCTGTTTTAAAAAGATGGTGAGCCCGATGGCCACCAGCATCCCTTTAATCACGCTGGTAGGGAACAGCCCCGCCAAAGGCCCTGCTCGCAGTGCTCCAAACAGTATTTGGAAGATTCCGGATAAGAAAACGGCGCACAGGAACGCTTCGAAACTGCCCAAAGTTACAATGGCGCTTGCGACGATGGTGGTTAAACCCGCCGCAGGACCGCTGACGCTTAGGTTGGAGCCAGAGAGAAAACCCACGAGAACGCCCGCGATGACCCCGGTGATCACACCGGAAAAAAGCGGAGCTCCTGAGGCGAGGGCAATGCCGAGGCAGAGCGGCAGCGCCACTAGGAAAACGACTAAGCCGGCCGGCAAATCGTACCGGAGGTTACTCAGAAACCCTTCTTGTAGGCCGCTGGAGGGACTCGCTACCTGTTTCATTTAACCGCCTGACGGTATGACTTTACGGAAGATTTTCTGGGAGTAAAGCAACTGTGTTGGGAAGCAACGCGAAGCGTGGCGGAACGGTTTTATCGAACCTCACGGGCCCCTATGGGAAATCCGCTCCGCGGATTTAGATTCAGTATTCATATTAATATTCATACTGAAGAATTCATTTCGCCTTTGGCGAAATGAATGGTCGGGGCGGCCGGATTCGAACCGGCGACCCCCTGCTCCCAAAGCAGGTGCGCTAGCCAGCTGCGCTACGCCCCGACAGAAGAATGAACGGGTTCTATTCAACACACCGTTGCGGTAACCGCAACAGACAAAAGGCTTACCTCGCTCCTACTTGCGCAGGTTTATCGGTGGAAATAAGTCCCCCCATCCATCGGAGGGCGTTGCCTGGTACCAAGCCTAATTGAAAAACCAGCGCAAGCGTGAGCCCCAAAGTGACTATCGCCCCTCTGCTCACTTTAAAGGTGGCAAATTGCCCTACCGGATCACGCATGTACAAATGGACCACGACCCGCAAGTAGTAGTAAGCCCCGATAGCGCTGCAAAGCACTGCGAGCACGACCAGCCAAATCTCCCCGCTTTGGATCGCGGAATAAAAGAGGAAGTATTTTGCGGTAAAGCCAGCCGTCGGCGGCAAGCCCGTCATCGAAAACAGAAAGCACGCTAGCGCAAAGGAAAGCCACGGGTGCCTTTCGGAAAGGCCCGATAAGTCGGCAAGCTCAAGCCCCGTGTCGCCGTATCCTGCAAGCACCGTCAACACAGCAAACGCCCCTAGGTTCATGATGGCATAGACAGTCACGTAAAAAAGGACCGCTGCAAAAGCCTCGGGGTGCGTGGGCCCCGCTAAAATGCCGATGAGCAAGTAGCCAGTGTGCGCAATCGATGAGTAAGCGAGCATGCGCTTCACGTTGGTTTGTTTTAAGGCGACCACGTTGCCCACAAAGAAAGTAGCCGCTGCGCTAAACCAAAGGACTGCGTGAAAAACCCCTGCGACCGGCGTTCCTACCCAAGTCGACACCACTCGAATGAGAGTGATGAAAACGGCGGCTTTCAGGCCCGTGGTCATGAGCGCCGTGATGGGGGTGGGCGCGCCGTCATAAACATCGGGCATCCACGTGTGGAACGGCACGGACGCGACTTTGAACAGAAATCCCACTAAAAGACAAAGCATCCCCAGCACCAGGAGCGGGCTATTGACCGCACTGGATTGGAGAGTGCGTTTGGAAACTTCCAGCAAATCGACCGATAGGGTAGCCCCGTAAACAAGGGCAGCCCCGTAGAGCAAGATGGCAGAGGCAGCCGAGCCCAAAATAAAGTACTTCACTCCGGCTTCATTCGATCGCCTATCGTTTCGGCGGAAAGCCACCAGGACGTACACGGAAAGCGACATCAGCTCCAGCGCAATAAAAAGCACCATGAGGTTTAAAGTCGAAGCCATGAGCATCATGCCGAGCACCGAAAAGCTCAGCAGCAAATAGTATTCAGGGTAGTTGAGCTTTTGCTTCTCCAAGTACCGGTAGCTCAGCAAAATCGCACACACGCCGCAGGCGAGGAACAGGGCGTTCCCAAAATGGGCAAACGTATCAGTCAAGAGCATCCCCCCGAACAGGGGCTCTGGGCTCGCGGAAATAAGCAAGCTCGCGGCGGAAGCCACCATGGAAAGGGCGCAGATGACGGGGGTTGTCACGGTGGGCTTTGCCGCTGGCACGACGCTCAGTATTAACGCTAAGCAAATGCCCCCAAAGAAAATCAAATACGGCAGCAGAGCCTGAAGCTGAGCGCTCGATAGTTGCAGGGTAGCAGGGTCAATCAGGTTCAAAGGCAGAGTTTCCACGTTAAGGGCTCACTTTCCGAAGTTCTGCTACCGCAGACGCTTGGTATTTAGAAACGAGAGCGTCTACGGAAGGCTGCATTTTGGAAAACCAAAACCCAGGGGCCATTCCCATCCAAAAAATGGCCACGATGAGCGGCACCAGCACGAGGATCTCTCTGGTAGAAAGGTCCTTTAACTGCGCGTTTTCTTCGCCGTTCACTTTCCCGTACATCACTCGCTGGAACATCCAAAGCAAGTAGAATGCTCCTAAGATCACGCCGAGCGCCGAGAATACTGCGAGCACTGGCGCCGTTTGCCATAGGCCCAGTAAAATAAGGAATTCGCCTACAAACCCGTTGGTCCCCGGCAAAGCGGCCGACGAGAGCACGATAATGAGGAACGCGACTGCGAACAAAGGCATTACTTTTGCCAGCCCGCCAAAAGCCGAAATTTCCCGAGTGTGCCGCCGCTCATAAATCATCCCCACGACCAAAAAGAGGCCGCTCGTCGAGATCCCGTGCGCTAGCATCTGGTAAATCGCGCCGGACATGCCCGCCGCATTGAGGGAAAAAATCCCGAGGACCACGTAGCCCATGTGGCTCACCGACGAGTAGGCGACGAGTTTCTTGATGTCCGTTTGAACGAGCGCTATCAGCGCCCCGTAAGAAATGGCGATAGTCCCCAGCACGAGCGCAGGCCACTGGTAGAGCCGAACCGCGTCCGGAAAAAGCGGGAGCGCAAAACGGATCAACCCGTAGCCGCCCATTTTCAAAAGAACGCCCGCCAAAATCACGGAGCCCGCCGTCGGCGCCTGCACGTGCGCATCGGGGAGCCAAGTGTGGAGAGGGAAGAGCGGCACTTTGATCATGAACGCCAGGGCGAAAGCGAGAAAGAGCAAGGACTGGGCCGACAGATACCCGTCGCCAGGGACCTTAACCGTGTAAAGGTCAAAGAGGCTGGTCGAAATCCCCATGCCCGATTGCACATTGAACTGGTAAGCGAGGTAAAAAATCGCCACCAGCATGAGCAGCGATCCCGCCATCGTATAAATGAAAAACTTCATTGCGGCAAAAATACGGTCTTTGCCTCCCCAGATCCCCACCAGGAAATACATGGGGATGAGCAAAGCTTCCCAAAACACGTAAAACAAAAAAGCGTCCGTAGCGAGGAAAGTGCCCAGCATGGCACTTTCTAAAGCAAGCAGCAGAAAGAAAAAGCCTTTGTGCTTTTTTTCGACCGCTTCAAAAGCTCCCAAGATGACCAGAGGGCAGAGGAAGGTGGTGAGCATCACGAGCCAGAGGCTAATACCGTCGAGCCCTAGCTTGTAGGAAACCCCCAGGCTTGGTATCCAGCTCACCGATTCTTGGAGCTGAAACGCCGCGCTAGTCGCGTCGAATTGCAAATAGACGACGACCGACAGCAGGAACGCGACAATGGTCCCTCCGAGCGCCCAGTACTTAGTCCACGAAGGGTTTCGGGCAGGGATTAAAAGCCCTGCGAGGCCCCAGATAAAAGGGGCAAACACGAGCCATGAAAGTAAATTACCGGAAAATGCCATAGAGCGTGTACCCCACGATTGATGCGAAACCGACCAAAATTAAAAAAGTGTAAAGCTGAGTGGAGCCCGTTTGAAGGGTCCGCGCAAGAGTTCCCGACTGCCCGGCGAAAGAGCCGAATCCAAGCACCACGCGGTCAATGCCTTTCACGTCGAACGTTTTCCACAGGAAGCTAGAGAACCGAGCCACGGGCTTAACGATGGCGGCTTCGTAGAATTCGTCCACATACCACTTTTGAAGGAGCACCGTGTGGATCGACCGAAAACGCGCTGCCAAATTGTCGGCCGCGCGTTTGTCTCGGTACAAGAAGAACGCCCCCGCAATCCCTGCGGCGGCCACCACGACGCTAAAGCCCATGAGGAACCATTCCGTTTCATGGTGTACTCCCGCGCGAAGCTCGGGCGCGTGCGCTAAAACCGGGTGGAGCCAGTGTTCTAGCCAGCTTGCGTGAGGGACTCCCATGAAGCCCCCCGTGATGCTGAGCACCGCCAGGATCTGCAGAGGGATGAGCATCACCCAAGGCGACTCGTGTGCGTGAGCCGCCTTATCCGTGCGGCCTTTGCCTAGAAAAGTGAGAATAAAAAGGCGCGACATATAGAAGGCCGTTAATAGGGCTGTCAAACTGCCAATGGCCCAAACCAAAGTGCCGCCGTGGGACGAGCTAAACGCTTGCCAAAGGATTTCGTCTTTAGAAAAGAAACCCGAGAACGGGGGAATCCCGCAGATGGCGAGCCAGCCGGCACCAAAGACAAAGAAAGTTTGCGGCATTTTCGATCGCAAACCGCCCATCTTCTGGATGTCTTGCTCTTCGTGCATACCGTGGATCACGCTTCCGGCGCTGAGAAAGAGGAGGGCTTTGAAAAAAGCGTGCGTGATGACATGGAAAACACCCGTGGCGTACGCGCCCACACCACAGGCGAGGAACATGAGCCCCAGTTGCGAGACGGTAGAGTAGGCAAGGACTTTCTTAATGTCGTTTTGGACCAGCGCAATGCTCGCTGCAAAAAGCGCAGTCGCCGCCCCTACTCCGGCAATGACCGATAGCGCGTCCGGAGTGGCCGCATACAGAAAACTCATGCGGGCCAGCAGGTACACACCCGAGGTGACCATCGTTGCCGCGTGGATCAGCGCAGAGACGGGAGTAGGCCCCGCCATCGCGTCGGGGAGCCAAACAAATAAAGGCAGCTGAGCCGACTTGCCCATGCAGCCCACAAAGAGCAAGAGCCCCATTGCAGTCACAATCCCCGGAGCTACCGCAACCGTTGCAAAAGCCGCTTTCAAAGCCGCAAAATCGAGCGTCCCAAAAGTGGTAAAAATGAGGAACATTCCAATAAGGAAACCGAAGTCCCCCACTCGATTCACGACGAACGCTTTTTTCCCGGCGCTCGCTTTTTCGGGGTCGGTGTACCAGAAAGAAATGAGGAGGTAGCTGCAAAGCCCAACGCCTTCCCAACCCAAAAAGAGAACGGGTAGCGAAGCTCCAAGCACCAGCACCAGCATGAACGAACAAAACAGATTCAAGTAAGCAAAAAACTTAGCGGGCGATTCGTCATGGTCCATGTACCCGATCGAAAACACATGGATCAGCGTCCCGACGCCCGTGATCACCAGGGCAAATAAAGCGTTCAGCGCGTCCATCCGAAGCGCAAAGGAAATATCTAGGGCGCCGACTTGGATCCAAGGAAAGAGAACGGTTTCGAAAACGCGCTCTTCTTCCGCTAGCCCTATGAGCCGAATAAAAAGCGCCAGAGAAAGTACGAACGAGCCAGCAATGCTTGCCGTTGCCAGTACTCCCGAGTTGCGCGCTGAAATCGATTTACCTCCCTTTACTTGGGCGGTCAGGTACCAAATGCCGTTCGCCAGAAACCCGACAAACGGAAGCAATACAATGGAAGCGAGCATCCTTAACCCCTTAGAACTTGAATTTGATCCGTGTCGACAGTGCGCAAAGTGCGAAAGAGCGCGATCACAAGCCCTAACCCAACCGCCGATTCAACGGCTGCGACGACGATAATAAAAAAGACGTTCACTTGCCCGCCCATATCGTTCAGCGAAGTAGAAAAAGTGACCATGGTCAAATTTACGGCATTGAGCATGAGCTCAAGGCTCATGATGATGACTAAAATATTGCGCCGGATGAGCACTCCCGTAAGGCCGATGAAAAAAATCGCCGAGCAAAAAGACAGAACGACCCAAGGTTCAATCGCGTTAGGCATTAGTGTTTCACCTTTTTAGCTGCTGGACTTCGTTTAGCTAAAGCGATCGTTCCCACGATGCCTGCTAAGATTAAAGCCGATGTGAGTTCAAAGGGGTAAAGGTACTTCGTAAAGAGCAAGCTTGAAAGCACTCGGGTATTGCCGCCCAAGGCTTTGACTTGATCCCCCGTGAAAGGCCCGGTGACGGGGCTGAGCGCAGAGTTTTTAAACGCCCAAACGAAAGCTAAAAAAAGCCCGCCGCAAATCACGAAAGTGGCAACCCGCAAACCCCAGTGTGAACTCGTCAGATCGAAAGAAGGCGCATCGGCATTGAGGAGCATGATGACGAAAACAAATAAAACCATGATGGCGCCGGCGTAGACAATGATTTGAAGGGCGGAAATCAAATGGGCTCCTAAAAGCGCGTAAATTCCGGCGAAAGAGAAAAAGACCATGATCAAACTAAATGCGCACACAGCGGGATTTTTTCTCAGAACCGTGATGAGCGAGAAAGCGATTGCCAGGCTTGCGAAAAGATAAAAGAAAAGAACCTCTAGTGCCATATAATGCCTCTCAATAGCTTTCTTTGGGGCCCGCTGCGCGTGGGTTGACTGGGCCGACCTTGAGCCCGGCCTCAGGGAAATCGACACGGTTTGGTTGGACCCCTTTGCCTTTGAGCTTCGGGATGTGCCCTGCTTTGTCTTTCCCGCGCTGGATGTCTAAGAATTCTTTGTGGATGACTTGCCGTTTGGGGATAGCCATTTCGTAAATATTGCTTAGCTTAATAGCGTCCTCTGGGCACGCTTCCTCGCACATCCCACAAAAAATGCATCGGAGCAGATCGATATCGAACTTTACGGGGTATTTTTCTTTGTTCGCTTTCTCTCCCGCTTCAATGTGGATGCACAGGGCAGGGCAAACCGTCGGGCAAAGCATGCACGCAGTGCAGTTTTCAACGCCTTGCACGCTTTTGATGTAGTGGAGCCCGCGAAAACGCTCGGAGTAGTTGCGGCGCTGTTCTGGGTACTGGATGGTCACCGTCCGGTGCAAAATCACTTTTTTGATCGTGATCCACAGGCCTGTGAAAATTTCGACCAAGTAGAACCGTTGAAAAAAGGGTCTTTGGATTTTTACCTGCATTAGTAGACCCCTCCGTAAATCAGCACTGCCGTCACAAATAGGTTAAGCAAAGACAGAGGCAGAAGCACTTTCCAGCCTAAGTCCATCAGCTGATCGTAGCGAAACCGGGGCAAAGTCCAGCGGATCCACACAAAGGTCCACATAAAAAAGCAAACTTTGATCATAAACGCAGTCCCTTGAAAAGCGACTCGCGCAATATCGTGCCCAAGGCCCGTCAAGGGAACGAGATCCAGCAAGTACCCCATTCCCGGGAGCAGCTGCCAGCCACCGAAGAAAAGCGCCACCGTCACGCCGGACGCAGTGAACATATTGGAATATTCAGCAAGCATGAACGACGCAAACTTCATGGAGCCGAACTCCAAGTGGTAACCTGCCACTAGCTCCGACTCGCCCTCCGGGAGGTCGAAGGGGAGACGGTTCGTTTCGGCGTACGTCGAAGTGAAAAAAATCACAAAAGCAACCGGCTGCAGCAAGATTCCCCAGCTGGGGATTGCGAGAGGCCCTAGCGAAAACAGCGTGCGCCCTTGCCACTCGGCCATTTGCCCCAAATCCACCGTCGAATAAATGAGCAGCATCGACACGAGCGAAAGCCCCATCGCAAGCTCGTAGCTAATCATTTGGCTCGCGCTTCGAAGCGCGCCCAGCATCGAGTACTTGCTGTTCGCTGCCCAGCCGCCCATCATGATGCCGTAAATCCCGAGCGAAACGATCGCGAGAATGAAAAGCACTCCCACATCGAGATCGGCGACTTGGAACGTGATAATGCGATCGCCCAGGACCAGCGGGGCTGCGAAAGGGATCACTGCGAACGTAAGGAGCGACGGCAGCATGCAAGCAAAAGGCGCCATCGCGTAAAAGAATTTATTCACGTGTTCCGGGACGAAGTCTTCTTTGAAAATCAGCTTAATGGCGTCTGCTACGGGCTGGATTAGGCCAAAAGGCCCGAGCCGGTTCGGCCCCAGGCGGTTTTGCATCCACGCCGAGCCGCGCCGTTCGACAAAGAGCATTCCAGGAACCACCGTCAGCACCAGCCCTAATATCAGGAGACACTTCACCAAAGGTAAAAGAAGAAAAGGATCGAAAGGCATCATCGCGCAGCCTCTTTCGCCGTTTGGCCGAGGAGTTCCAAAATTTCGCCTAGTGGTTTCGAACTACCCAAGGGCCGTATTGCCGCTTTGAATTTTTGTTCAGTCCCCTGCGAGTTCACCACGGTCCCATCCTTTTCCGCAAAGCTTGGGCCGGAGAGAATCACGTCGTAGCTCTTTGACTCATCGGCGAAAAAGACACCGATGCCCACTTGGGTGATGTTGGAGAGCACAGGGAGTTTTGCTCGGCCGCCTCGTAAAACGATAGCGCACGTAATCCCTACCGGGAGGCTTTCAAAAGGCGCAATCCCTAGCTTTTCCATGCCGTGGAGGTTGGCGGTCTTGCTCTTACGTTTCAACAAGCTATCGATATCCGAATCTTCCGAGGCATTTCTCACGCCCGGCGTTCCAAAGTGGAAGATCGGAGCGCTTAAGGATTTTGCGTACTTTTGCGCGAACGAAGCTTCTTCTTGCGTAAGATCCGACCCGACAAGAACGACCATTTTAGTATTCTTCAACACGCTCGCAGCGCGATCGGTCGCTTCAGCCCACTCGGCTTGCCGGTATTCAGAACCGACTCGGATGCGCGGGGAAATGACGCGCTTTTCGTCGTTCACGTAATGGAAATTGAAGCGGCCTTCGTCGCACATCCACCATTTGTTGATGTCGGCATTGAAAACTGGTTTGCAGCGATAGAGCTCGTTCTTTTCGTGGGAGAGCTCCATATTGCACCCCCGTGAACAGCCTTCGCAAACCGTTTCGGTTTTTTTAAGGAACCAGACGCGCTTTTTAAAGCGAAAGTCTTTGAGGGTCAGCGAACCCACCGGGCAAATGTCGGCGTAGTTGCCCGCGTACTCGGTTTGCAGGGGCTGGTTGTCGACTGTCACAATTTCGGTGTGGTTCCCGCGCTGGACGGCCACAATTTCAGGGATCTTTGCCACTTCAGCGCCAAAGCGGATGCAGCGCGTACAGTGGATGCACCGGTTCATGTTTTTCTTAATGACCGAACCCATGTCGTCATCGACAAACGTGCGACGCTCTTCTTCGTAGCGGATCTTGTCGCTTCCGTACTTGAACGAAAAATCCTGCAAATCGCATTCGCCCGCTTGATCGCAAATGGAGCAGTCGAGGGGGTGGTTGATGAGCAGAAACTCTTGCACCGACTTCTGGTTTTGTTTCGTGCGATCGCTGGTGGTTTTCACCACCATGCCTTCGGTCGCAGCGGTGGAGCACGCCGTTTGAAGCTTAGGCATGCCTTCTATCTCAATCGCGCACATACGGCACTGAGCGACCACGGTGAGCGCGGGGTGGTAGCAGTAGTACGGGATCTCTATGCCTGCCGACCGCGCAACTTCAATCAGGTTCGTCCCCGGCTGGAACTCAACCGTTTTTCCATCAATGGTGCACTTAGCCATTCATTCCTCAGTCTAAAAAAATCCGTTACCGCATCAACTTTTCAAATTCGCCCCGGAACTTTGTCACGAAGCTCGTGACGGGACCGGCGGCCGCATCGCCTAGAGCGCACAGCGTTTTGCCATTGATACCGTCGGCGACATCTAGCAAAAGATCGAGATCCTTGGGCTTTCCTTTGCCGTCTTCAATACGGCCGAGGACTTCTTCCATCCAGCGGCAGCCTTCTCGGCAAGGAGTGCACTGTCCGCAGGATTCATGGGCATAAAACTTGGTGATGCGGCGGATGAGCTTTGGCATCGAGAAGCCTTCGGCAATCACCATAATGCCCGCCGATCCGAGCATCGTCTTGGCTTTCATCATGGGCTCGATGTCTAACGCGACGTCAATTTCATCCGCAGTCAGTACGGGAGCCGATGAGCCGCCGGGAATGACGGCCAAGAGCTTTCTGTCTCCGAGCGTGCCCCCGCAGTGATCGTAAATGAGCTCTCGGATCGTCGCTCCGCCGGCGGGGAGTTCGTAAAGGCCGGGTTTTTTTACGTGGCCGGAAACGCAGAACAAGCGAGTTCCCCCGGATTTTTCAAACTTTCCGAGCTTTGCGAACCACTCTCCGCCCCTGTTAAGAATGAAAGGGACTGCGCAAAGGGTCTCGACGTTGTTCACAATCGTCGGCCCGCCAAAGGCTCCCGAAATAGCAGGGAAGGGCGGCTTCACGCGCGGCTCGCCGCGTTTTCCTTCAAGAGAATTCAGTAACCCCGTTTCTTCCCCGCAAATATACGCTCCCGCTCCGCGGTGCACAGTGAGATCAAAGTCGAACGAAGAACCTAAAATACCTTTTCCCAAGTAGTTCTTTGCATACGCTTCATCGATAGCCGCTTGGAGAAGCTTAGCCTCCCGAGTGTACTCTCCCCGGATGTAGAGGTAGCCAACGTGTGCTCCAATCGCATGAGCAGCAATCGCCATGCCTTCAATCAGCAAGTGGGGCGTGTAGCGCATCAGGTCCCGGTCTTTGAACGTGCCCGGCTCCGATTCGTCTGCGTTGCACACTAAGTACTTGGGCTTGGGGGACTGCTTCGGGATAAAGCCCCACTTAACGCCTGTGGGGAACCCCGCGCCGCCTCGGCCTCGCAGGTTCGATTTTTTGACTTCGGCAATCACGTCATCGGGAGCCATGCCGAGCGCTTTTTTCAAAGCGGTATACCCCTGCATTTGCCCCAGGTAATAGTCGAGAGGCCTAGAATCGTCTTTAAAGTGCTGAATGAAGAGAGTTTCTGCCATTGGTTTCGCCCTTTAGTGCTTCACTAGGATCTCGTCCATTTTCTGGACCGTTAGATTCTCAACGTAGTCGTCGTTTAACATCATCGCTGGTGCAGTGCCGCACGCTCCCAAGCACTCTTCTTCCATCAGCGTAAAGCGTTGATCGGGCGTGGTCTCGCCGCACTGGATGCCGAGCTTTTTCTTGCAGTGTTCTACGAGATCATCGGCCCCGCGCAGCAAACACGCAGCGTTCGTGCAAACTTTCAGGTGGTATTTCCCAACGGGCTCTAGGTTGTACATCGTGTAAAAAGAAGCCACTTCACGGACTTTCGCCGGGTGCATGCCTAAGTAGGCACCAATTTCAGCCATGGTTTCAGACGAGAGCCAACGCGTTTCTTCTTGCGCTTGGTGCAGCGCCGGGAGCAGTAAAGCCTGCCGAGTGGGGTAACGCGGAGCCAGCTTATCCATTTCAGAATAAAACTTCGAAGAAAGTTTTCTCTCTACTTCGCTCATCGATCGAGTTCTCCCGCAATGATATTGATACTTCCCAAAGTCGCGACCATGTCGGCGATTTTCTGGCCTTGGGCCATGTCCGAAAGCGCGTGGTAGTGCCAGAAAGAAGGCGAGCGGATGCGCATTCGGTGCGACATCGTGTCGCCTTTGCTCACAATGTAAAAACCCAGCTCGCCATTCGCTGCTTCAGTCGTGGTGTAGGCTTCTCCCGCCGGGACTTCAAAGCCTTTCATGAAGAATTTGAAATGGTGGATCATCGCTTCCATCGAATTGTAGACGTCGACTTTAGCCGGGATCCGCACTCGTTTATCGTCTGCCCAAATGGGCCCTGGCTTCATGCGGTCGCAGATTTGATCGATGATGGAGAGCGATTCGCGGATTTCGGCAAGGCGGACTAAGTAGCGATCGTACACGTCGCCTTGCGATCCGACGGGGACTTCAAACTTGAGCGCGTCGTAAAACATGTAGGGCTCATCGCGCCTTAAGTCTCGGTCGATTCCCGCTGCTCGAGCGGAGGGCCCTGAGAAGCTATAGTCTTGGCACATTTTCTTGTCGGCAACGCCTATCCCCACCGTGCGGTCCACATAAATGCGGTTGTTGGTGAGGAGCTTGTCCATTTCATCAATGACTTCGCGGGTCTTTTTCGTCCAAGCCTTGCAGTCTTGTTCCCACCCTACGGGGGCGTCATACATCAAGCCGCCAATGCGGGTGTACGAAGTGGTGAGCCGTGCTCCGCAGAGCTTTTCGATGAGCGTGTACGCTTCTTCGCGTTGGTGAAAACCGTAGAGGAAGAAGGAGAAGGCCCCGATATCCACGGCGCCGATGCCGACGCAAATCAAATGATCCGTGATGCGCGCGATTTCGCAGCAAGCCATTCGGATCCACACCGCCCGTTCTGGCGGTTCCACTCCCAGGAGCTTTTCCACCGACATGGCGTAAGTGACGTTGTTGATCAAAGCGGAGCAGTAGTTCAGGCGGTCGGTGAAAACAACGAACTGGTGGTACGTGCGGTGTTCGCCCAGTTTTTCTTTGGCCCGGTGTGTGTAACCGAATTCGCAATAGGACTTTTCAATGGTTTCGCCATTGAGTTTTGCCACCATCCGAAAAGCGCCGTGCATCGCAGGGTGGGTGGGCCCTAGGTTAATAATGACTCTGGAATCTTCCCACAAATCGTCCGGATCGGGAGTCACGAGGAACCGATCCCCAAAACCTGCCGCTGCTCGGGAGTCTGCTTCTTTGTAAAGAGGGTAGCTTGTCTTTGTTGTTTCGCTCATTTGGTTTTTTAACCTCTCTACTTAAGGCGCTCCGGGTCCGGCGGTTCGGCGTCGGGGAAAAGTTGGTAACCGTCGAGCGGGTAATCTTTGCGAAGCGGGTAACCTTCCCACCGGTAATCCATCAGAATGCGGCGGAGGTTCGGGTGCCCTTCGAAGCGGATACCAAACATGTCAAAGATTTCACGCTCTGCCCAGTCGGCGCCTTTCCAGAGGCCGGTGAGCGTGGGAACGCTTTCGTTCTCTGCGACCCGGGTTTTGACTCGGATGCGGGGCCCCTTCTCGGGGCTGCAAAGGTTATAGACCACTTCGAACCGAGGTTCGCCGCCTTCGTCCGTTGCTGTCATGTCCGCTAAAAAATGGTAGCCAAAGTCCGGCTCTTCCCGGAGGTAACGCAAGAACTCAACAACGCTTTCCTTCTTCACAAAAAAGATGGGCACGTCGGTGGGGTAATCCCCAGGGGCCCGCACTTCTTCTATTGCAGACCCAAACTTGTTCTTTGCTTTTTCAATTTGCGATTTCCACGTGTCGCCATGCTTCTTCTTGGGCTGGCTATTGTTGGTCGCAAGTTCCGTGAAAATATTCATAGCTTCTTATTTCTCCGCAGGAAGCCCGAGCCGAATCCGGCGCTGAGAATGGGTGTTTCCGGCTTGGACCTGATCCCGGAGCTTCAAAAGCCCATCGATCACGCTTTCGGGTGAGGGCGGGCAGCCCGGGATGTAGATATCGACGGGGATAATGTTGTCGATCCCTTGGGTAACGCTATACACCGGAAAAACGCCGCCTGATGACGCGCACGCTCCAAAGGACATGACCCATTTGGGATCACTCATTTGGTCGTAAATCGTCTTCAAGACAGGAGACATTTTTGCGTTCACAATGCCAGCGCAAATCAAAAGGTCCGATTGGCGAGGCGAAAACCGAATCGCTTCCGATCCAAAACGCGCCATGTCGTAATCAGCGCTGAGGGTCGCCATCATTTCAATGCCGCAGCAGCTGGTGCCAAACGGCAAAGGCCACATAGCCCATTTACGGCCCCAGTTAATGAAAGCATCCAGTTGAGTGGTAAAAAAATTCGCTGAACCGTCTTTAGCCATAGTTTTCTCTTAGCGCTCTATTCCCATTCCAAAGCCCCTCGCCCGCGCACATAGAAGTACCCGACCAAGAGAACGACAACGAAGAAACCCATTTCCCACACGATGAAACTATTCACTTTCAAAAAGTCCCGGTAGACGATGGCCCACGGGAAAAGAAAAATGACTTCCACGTCGAAAAGCAAAAAAAGAATGGCAACCAAGTAGAACCGCACTGAAAACCGCTTGTTTTGGTCGTCCAGGCCCGGCACTCCGCACTCAAACGGAGTATTTTTCTTCGGGTGAGGAACTCTCGGCCCCAGCCATTGCGAAGCAAAAAAAATGGACACACAAAGGCCCAAGCCCAGGGCAATGAGGATTGCGATTGGAAAATATTGAGCGCTATCAGCTGCGAAGTTCACGGTTGCTTAAGCTCCTAAAAACCCCGGTAAGTTACTGTCCACTTCCAAGGCCGGCAATAGTTAATCAAGAAACGCGCCCAATTTCACTCGTTTTGTTCACTGAGTTGTGAACCACTCAAATTGCGAACTCACATCGCGTCAAAAAGCGTTCGCCACTATTGCCGCGGGCGCCTGCAAACAAGAGAAAGAGCCGCACTCCTGGGTTCTTTCTTCCTTGGCTGAGCGAATTCCCTTTTCCGTCATTGCGAACCCGAAGGGTGAAGCAACCTACTACCGGTGATGTGGATGAAACCCTGTCGGTGGATGTGCACGGGGCAAAGGTTGCTTCACCGCTTCGTGTTTGGTGACAGTACATCCTTTACACCGTGTGCCACCACATCCTTTACACTGGGGCTTCCTAGGAAAGGAAGGATTCATGCCGTGGCGGAAGAGGGATGTAGTGGAGGAAAGGATCG
>JANPJT010000234.1:0-7110 GCA_031425635.1 Pseudomonadota bacterium | reverse complement strand
AACTTCTTCTGCCGAATCAAACGACACCGAGCCATCGCAACCCGCTACGATAAGCTGATAAGGAACTTTCTGTCGTTTGTTTACGTCGCGGCTGCGATGGAGGCCCTAAAATGACGCGCCATCCGAGTACAGCCCCTAATAGTGACGATGGAGTCGCTAGTATTGGCCCCCAACTCTCCACCCTCGACGGCGTAACCACGTGGTCCAAACTGTAAAGATGGAACCTACCCGGCATGACAAATAGCGGAAGCTTCTCACTTCCTCCCAAAGTCAGCGGAGAGACTTCAGCCTCCAACTTTATGTATCCCGTTGGTCTTCACCCAAAATGCGAATCGATGGCCGGGAACGGAATTTGCTTGAACTGGAACAGTCACCGGAGTGAGCTGTCACTCAAAGGCGTCCGTTAGAGGAGTTGAAATGAGAGCTGTTCTAAGTTTTTTAATCCTGTTGGCCCTCCCACATTCGGTCCAGGCGGAGTCGACACATAAATTAGAGCAGGCGCCTACAAACGCCTCCCGTCTTTCCGTTCCTGAAGTTTTGAAAGACTCGGTTCGCGAAGTCCCTGTCTATTCAGACGCTGAGAAGTCGGAAACCTGCCTTTATTTGTTCGACGGGCGCTGTTTTGCTTCGTTGGAAGTTCTGGCCAAGTACCTAGCTTCTCAAATCCGCACATGCCGCAATGACGACTCCCTAACTATTAAGAAACTGGGGTCCGAAGGAAAGGCAGGACAGTTTGAGTATGAAGGAAAGCCATATACAGAAGCCGATTTGTGCGCGTACTTAATCGAAGAGTATTACCTATTCTGCAAGAACAGCCCCAAAGTCCCTGAATCCCTTCTGCCGACTCTGCAAAAGCGCGTGCAAGACTCTGGCAGCGCTCAGCAACCTATTCCCGACCATGGGCAAGTCACGCGAGTCATTCCTGAAGAGGGGACTTACGAACCAACGTCCCTCGGGCAATTGCAAAAAGCGCAGGCCTCGGATCTTCGAATTGTGCAGGGAAGTCCCACCCACGTTCTTAGGTCGCTCGGTGTCGCCGAAGGCAAATTTGGGATAAAAATGCTTCCCGAACTGCGCATTAGGGCGATAGCCGATCGTTATCGGTTAGGAGAAGAAGACACAATCGCGGCGCTGATTGAACCAAAAGCTCTAAAGAAACTTTTTACGACCGGAAAGTTGGCGCTACCAATATTGCAAGATAACAATAACCTCAACCGAACCTTCCGGGCCGCTCGCGCTTGCGTGAGTAACGCACAAGGCGATTGTGTGAGAGAAATTGAACCATCCCAGCTATTCACTCATCCGCTCCCTGAAAAAGAGGGAGAGATCTCATTATTTAATGAATTGTTTTGGGGGGAGACCGCGCCGAAATTGGAAGAAGGCCAGACGATCAAAGTTTTTTTCGAATTGGTAAGTCGTGGTAGCACGTGGTGGCACCCCATCAAGGAAGCGGTACACCCCGGAGAGCATCCTGACCTGATGGAGGCCGGGGCGAAAATGTGGGAACTCTACAAAGAGAAATTCGCAGATCATCCGGACGCATCGGCCGCAGATGCGGCAGTGAAGTGCCAAATCATCGACTGCGATCAAAATGCTCTGGCGATCACCCAACGCTACAACGAAATTATCAAAAAAGGGTATGAATATGGGTCGAAAGACAAACGCGCCTACGTTGCGTTCGGAAACCGAGTCGCTGGAAAGTCGGTTGATATCTCTACATCAAATCACGCTTGGAACGTAGTTGTAGGTAGAAACGAACTCCACGATTTGGACGTCTCAGATCTCACTCCTCGAAGTAAACCGAGACTGGATAAAATATTTAACTCCGGCACCACGAAGCACCTAGAAGAAGGGTTGAAGAAAGTGAAGCGTTTGGAGGATTTCTCGATTGCGGCTCTAGCAAAACCGCTTCCTAAAACCTTTTCAGCGCCGTCTTCTGAGAAAGCACTCATCGAAAAAATACTTGCCACTCATCCCGAGGTCTTGGAACGCCTGTTCCCCTCAACAGAGTTCGCACCAATTCCTGAGGCAAATTATAAGAGTGATTCGAGCCCTGAAGCTGTTTATTTCTTTAGGAACAGAGAATCAGGCTACGTGATTCAGGCGCATCTAAAGACGGAAGCGGTTAATTTGGGGCGTCCAGGTGAAATAGTTTGGAATGAACGTTTGGAGCACCCTCCTGGATTAATACCCGCGGCAGATATTCTTTATGAGAATTTCCACGCTAAGGGTTGGAAAGGAATAGGCGTTGCCCCTGATACCCGAACTGAGAATTCCATTTCCGAAATCACTGGTTTGCGAGAGGTCGGAAGGAACTACTTTTGGCCTCTACTAAGCTTAGAGACTCAGACCAAACTCATTCCATCATTCATGGACTCTTTTCCTGGTCCCGGTCGTGATGCAGTAATGCAACAGTTCCAGGCCGGGAAAACTAGAGTAACCGGCGGTGCCGGCGGAATTGACCAAATCATATACAACAAGGTGGAGGGAACGTTTTATCAGCCTGGCCATTATAGCGCGCATAGCTATAGCGTAAATCCACCCAAGGCGGATTTGATCCGCTTCTGGAAGTCCAAGGGCTATGAAGCCCCCCCCTTGGTCGGATACGAAGTGGATTTATTCTTTCATGCCAAGTGATTGGTCGTAGAATTCATTCCAGTATTAGTCGGAAGTCTATAGTTTTATGCCGCGCATCGTTCATAGCGATGGTGGAGGCCTCCCAGTTTTGGGACGGCGATAATTTTTCCTTTCCTTTTTACTCCTCGTCTAACGGGACTGTCTTTATTGAGCGAAAGATGTGTTCGCGAGCGGTTGTAGTAGCGGCGGTATTGTTTCAGTATTCCATGGAGATGTTTTTCGTTAAAGGCAATCAGATGATCAGTGCATTCTCTGCGAATTGAGCCAATCACTCTCTCCACCAAACCATTCTGCCACGGACACCGGTGCCCAGTGATAATCTCGTCAAAACCGGCTCGCCCAATCCCCCAAAAATTCCTGTCCCTGTCATGTAAAATGAATCTCGGCATTGTTTTGAATGGAAAGGCGTTTCGAAGTTGTTGGATGGTCCAATTCGTCGAGGGGCGATGGGTTACAGCAGTGTAAATAATGCGCCGGCGATCATGTGACAGAACAACAAAGGCCCAAAGCATTTTGAGTTTGATTGTCGGAACAATGAAGAAGTCGATAGCCACAATATCCTTACTATGATTCTTCAAAAATGTTTTCCACGATTGGCCACGCGGCCGATTGCGCCTGCTCATATATTTCTCTACCGAGCTTTGAGCAATTTTAATTCCTAGTTTTAGCAGCTCGCCATGGATGCGCGGAGCGCCCCAAAGGGGATTAGCTTCCGACATTTGTCCAATCAACCGAACAACGTGCGGATGAACAGCTGGCCGACCTGCCCTCTGGCTATATTTCCATCCCCAATACAACTTGAATGCCATTCGATGCCATCGAATGATCGTTTCGGGCTGGACCACAAATATCGAATTTTTCCAATTGACGGTGAGCTTCGAAAGCCAAACCAAGATAGGACGATCCCAACCACGAATAGTGGGATTCTTTCGTCGCCTTTTCAGCATGCAAACTTGGTAGCGAAGGAGTGCGTTTTCTGAAATCAGTTCCCGGCGTGACTTGAAAACCGCTCGCGCGGTCTTAATAAGGAATCGTAAGTAGTGCATGGGGCAAATTAGGAGGCGAAAATGAACGCGTCAATCGACTCAGAATTACTTAGTAATTCAAAATAGATCGGTATTTTCGGGAGGCACACTCGAACCCGCGGCTCATTTAACGTCCCGAAAAGAATCAATAACGTAATCTATCGACGAGCTAGTCAGCTTTCAAAACTGCGAGTTACTGCATGATACTGTCTCCGTTTGGTGTACGGCGTCCCCCAGTTGTCCCCCAGGTTTGGGGGACACGAAACAACTAATCTTCCCAACCGTCCCCCAGTTCAAACCGCAAGGGAGAGACCGGGACTTTATGCGGGCCTGGTCAACACCGCCCGGCGGTGACGATGAAGGCGAGTATTGACTACAATTTCAGGGAATCAAAATACTTGCGCACCAGATTGTAGGACTCTTCCATTGTTTGCGTTATCGAGCATTCGTTCGCCATCTTGGCGAAGCGAATCTCCCAATTCTCTGGAGGCGGCGGCACCTCCTTCGGAATCTCGTGGGTTTTACGGCGAAGGAATGTCTTCTTAATGGCTTCCTTCACGTCTTTTGCAACCAAGGTCTTGGTGTCGATCAGAAGAACAAGATCGATGAGATCCTTCGCTCTTGAGTTGGTTCCATCCCGCGGAAGGGTATAGGCGTGCAGCTTTTCGGCAAACTGTTGCTCCCTAGGAACAGCAAGGAAAGTGACGGGTTCGATACCGGCAAAACCAAGCCAATCTCTCCCTTGAAGCTCTTCCAACGCGCTGCCTACGTAGTCCCCCATTCCGATGTCGAGATGAAATTTGACGAAGGTTTTTTCCGCGAGCACGGATTCAATGGGATAACGAAAACCACCATACGGGGCACCATCTAGATCCATTATGGCGACACCAACTCGAAAGCTAAAACGATCTTGTAGATCGGGCGCCAGGGCTTCTACCAATTTATCCCGAATGCCGTCTGCGTCGGCCTGCTGGTTCTTCGTTAAGCGTAGGTTCAGATCAATGTCTTTCGTTGCTCTTGCAAAACGGGTGCGAAGTTCCATCGCGTATCCCCCCTTAAGCGACCAGGCAGATGACTTGGTTAGAAAGAGCCTGGCGAGAAGGCGGTCAAAGGCAACCTGTCGGCGTACACGTTGAAGGTCCGTCCCTTCCTTCTTGGAGAGCGCTTGGAGGCGATCTTCTAAGGCTTTGCGAAATGTGGTTGGGCTAGCGTACTTTGCGGGTTTTTTCATGGTTGTTTTCTCCGAGAGCCCTTTCAAGCTGTTCACGCGTTTGTGGCGCGATTTTCCGATTTCGCAGATCCGCTCTGGTAATAAGTCCTCGGTTCATTCCGTCGTGTAGTGCCTGCTGAATCAGTTCTTCATCGGTGTCGTTCGCTTCGATAAGGTCTACAATGGCACGTAGGGGGCGTGTTACGAGGAAGCCCTCCCGTTGAACGATGTCTGAAGGATCGAGAGCTGCTTTATGAAGTACCAGCCCCTTCGGCACTTCACTCATGCGACGAAAATGCATAGGCACCGTCATGTGGAGCTTGGCCGGGTTCAGATCCGAAAGCTCGTAGATGGAGAGCGCGGTCTCGCGGGAGTAAACGCCCTCGATTTCCTCGTCTCGGTTCCGTGACCAGAGTGCCCAACGAACCAGATCTGAACGCTCTGGAATGGGAAAACTTTTTAGGCGGTAAATCCCCCTGTGCTCCCGAATCCAATGGCCCATTTGGACATGGTACGCGTGGTTTTTTTCGTCATAGCCTGCACTTTTCGCCTGCTTGGTCGTAAAAAAGCCCTGTTGGCTTTCCGCGATTTCAAATAGTGTTTGAGCTGCTGTTTTCATATTCCCCGTAATTATTAAGGGTATTATACATAGCCGCTTCGGTATTTCAACATAATCCCCTTAATATTTACGGGTATTATGTATTTTAATCACGCCGCCGCCCCAACCGAACCAGAGCTACGATACCAAGCCCTCGCCGTGAGAGACCGAACCACCCGCATCGGTGGCATGAACCCGTGGGGATATTCTCGGGCCATAAAGTCGGTTACCAACTTCAATTGTTCGGTATCGGCAAACGCCGCTTCAAACGCGGTCAGAATTTCTTCGGTGTTGCCGGAAAAATTTGCCTCATCATCCAACGGCATTCTGAGATTTGCGACCGCCGCTTCTTTTATTTTTTTTATACTTCTTAACTTCTTTATTTCTCCCTCAAAAGGAGGGACCTCCGTGTTCTTTTTGAGGGAGCCACATGCTCGTTCTGAGGCAGCTCCGTTTCGATCTCGAGCTACCTCAAATTGAGGGGCCTCTTTTTTAGGAAGCCCTTTTCCACCCCCGCCGCCATTCGGACATGCAAGAGGCGATACCCACCAAATATTCCCCTGCTTGAAGTCTGTCTGGACAATGCGAACGAGTTCAAGGCTCTTGAGAGTCTTAAGGCAGCGGGAGACATTGGCGTGAGACATACCCGTGCCTTCTTCGATAAACCGAATCGCGGCCCGCACCTTTCCGTCAGAGTTTGGATAACGCCACGCCCTCGATGCCATCCAAAGGAACAGCCGAAAACAATCGCCGGACATCCCTTGCAGCTTTGGATCAGAGAACACCCTATGGGATAGGCGGAAGAACGCGTAGTCAGACTCCTTATTATGAGGCAACTCAATTGGAGGTACCTCATCTTGAGAGTCTCCACTTTCGCCCTCCCCTTTTTTAGGCGCCTGAATTTGAGGACTGTTAGAAAGAGTTCCCTCAAGGTGAGCCAGCTCTTTCTGTGGCCCCTTGGAACTGGGCACCCCATTTTGAGTGGCCTCTTTTTTAGGTATCTCCTTCTGACTCAGCCCTTTTGGAGTGACCTCAGAGAGAGACACCTCTTTTCGAGGTGCCTCCTCTTGAGTTTCCATTGGTGGTTTGAAGGTAGGAGCGTTCACGCGCATATTCTTAAGCGCGTCACGAAGCAGTGTCGGCTTCTTGCTCATTGCACACCTCCCTCTACCATCGGGAAGAGAGGCGCAGTTTGAGGTTGCTCCATTTGAGCTACCTCATTTTGAGAGAGGGGAAGCTGCCCCAGCACTTCATCGGCCAAGGACAAGTAGTCTTCCGCACCGGAGCTGGTCGGCGCATGATGAAAGATAGTTTTCCCCAGTGCCGGAGCCTCCTTCAGCTTCACGTTTCTCCGAATCCTCGTTGAAAAGACCTTGTCCCCAAAGCTCGCCACTAGTTCATCAAACACATCGCCCGTCATCCGCGTGTGATCGGCAAGAGTTAGTAGAATGCCCATAATGTTAAGATTCGGATTCGTGCCTACTTTTATCTCTTCGATCTCAGAAAGCATGTCTTTGATGCCGTTCATGGCGTAGAAGCCCGAATCAACAGGGATGATGAGGGAGTCCGCCGCATTTAAGGCAGAGTTCATCAATGGCCCAAAGGTCGGCGGGACATCCAGAATGATGATCGAATATTTC
>JANPJT010000233.1:0-5598 GCA_031425635.1 Pseudomonadota bacterium | reverse complement strand
AAAAACTTCGCCCAATCGGTGGACAGAATAGTCGGCCAGCGTATTGGCATCAGGCCCAATGACCCGCTCAACGCTTGAGTGGCTAATGTCTCGCTCGTGCCAAAGAGCAATATTCTCCATCGCTGGGAGCACCATGGACCTCAAAAGCCTCCCTAAACCACAAAGGTTCTCAGAAGAGATGGGGTTGCGCTTGTGGGGCATGGCCGAAGAACCTTTTTGGCCTTTGGAAAAACCCTCGCGAACTTCTCCCACTTCGGTGCGCTGCAGGTGCCTAATTTCAGTCGCGATGGCTTCAATCTGCGATCCCAAAATCCCTAGCGCGCTGAAATACGAAGCGAAACGATCGCGCGCGATCACTTGGGTGGAAAGCGAATCGACTTTCAAACCTAAGCTCTTGCAAACATGTTTTTCAATTTCTGGAGGCAAGTGCGCATAGTTTCCCACTGCTCCCGAAATTTTACCTACGGCGATCTCTTCCCGGGCCGCAAGGATTCTGGCGCGGCTTCGCTTTAAGGCGTCGTACCAAAGCAACCATTTCGTCCCCATCGTCATGGGTTCCGCGTGGATTCCGTGGGTCCGACCCATCATCGGGATTTTTTTATCGCTAAGCGCGCGCTTCTTTGCTGTTTCGAGGGTTTTGTCTAGCCCCGCTAAGATCAAGTCCGCGGACTGCACCATTTTGTAAGCAAATGCCGTGTCGACTACATCACTACTGGTCAGGCCTAAATGGATGAATCTTCCGTATTCTCCCACCCGTTCTTGGACAACCGAAACGAAAGCAGCTACGTCGTGCTTCGTTTCCAACTCGCGCTTTTGGATTGCCTTCGCATCGAACGAAGCTTTGGTGCGGATTGCCTTGATGGCTTGCGGCGGGATTTTCCCTAGCTTCGCCCAGGCTTCGCAAGCCAGGACTTCAATCTCCAGCCAGGTACCGTAGGCGTTTTCTACCGACCAAAGTTCCGCCATCGCGGGCCTTTGGTAGCGCTCGATCACGGCGCCGCCTTCCACTGCCCTCGACTGGATAACGCGATGAGCGTATCGAGCAAGATATCGCGGCCCAATTTAGCAAGCTGGGGGCTCTGGTACGGGAACTCGGCCGCAGTGTAATACCGAATATAACCTTCCGAGTTGACGCACCAAAGGCCGCGCACGTTGAGAAGGTTCTTGGGGATTACCTCAATGGGGCGCCCACTAGGCGACCGATCCTTCACGTCGTCGGGGAACTTGAGTGCGCGAAGAACGTCTGGGTCCTCTACCGTCGAGAACGATAGCGAGAATTCCTTAGTCGCCCCCCGGTTCTGAGTGCCGTATTTCGCTTCAATGAAGTAGCGAAACGCGAGACTGAAATCAAACCCAGGAAGCTTTAGCCCGCGGACCCAAACCCCTAAATTCAGTGGGCTCGGTGGGAACGCATCGACGTCCGATTTGAAATCCAGTCCGTCGACGACTTGGAAATCCAGAACGTTCGCAAAACCGCCGGGTGAGTAAAGCGGGTACCGCTTCGCGTGGACCAAAGAATCGCTAATGGACGAAAAAGCCTTTTCCAGTACCGCAGTTTCTGTCGACGGGATCTGGCAGGACCCGTCAGTTTCGTACCAAGCTTCTTTGCCACGCCCCATTTTAGGCATCACGGTCAAGGCGGTAACATCCTTGGTCGCGCATTCGCCGCACTCTTGCATGAAACCCAAGATTGCCGCTCGCTTGGTCTTCAAATCCGCCCCTAAGCTATCGATCTGCTTATTCTGGGCCACCAGCTTGGCATCGTCAGCGGCAGCAGCGGGGTCGCGCTCGGCCTTTAACGCTTCAATTTTCGCCCGCGTGGTCTCGTATTCCAGGAAAGCCGCATCTAGCTGCGTACGGCACTGAGCATTTTCTGCCCTTTTTTCGAAAAATGGCCGGGGCCCCCCGGCCCCTACGAGTTCCAAATCCACGCAATCCGACGGCACAGGGGGCCGTTCTGCGACGATTTTGGTCTTAATTTTTTCAGCCGCCAAGAGCCCTGGGGTCAAGGCTAGAGCGAAAACGAGTAAATTCAACATGTTCATCACACCTTCCAAAGCCTGCGGAACTGAGCGCAAAATAGTGGTTTCACAAAAAGATTTCAAGTGGCTTAGGCGCTGCCCTCGGCACCTATAATCCTAATGGGCCGGCGATTCCATCAAAAAGTCGAGTGAATCCAAAATGGCCAGCAGCTCTCCCGAAGACTCAAGGTCTTGGAGCAACTTCCCGATAGCCTGCATTCGCTCATTCTTAATGAGCGACAGCATTCGAAAAGTCGATTTAAGCGTTCCGTCGGCTAAAAGCGCGCGAATGGAAGCTACCCACCGCCCGGATCCACTTCCCTTCACGGCGTACGGCTCGAGGACAGTCCAAAGGTCCCTAAAGCCCCCTTCTTGAACAAAGTTCACAATCCAGTCCCGCTCTTTTACCGAAAACCGATCACGGCTACCCGAGCCTGCGCCGTCATAAAAGAGCTGCACCAGCGTCTCCACTCCCTGCGGGCTCTTTTGAACCATTTCTTCCAGAAAGTCCCAGTGCAATGCACTTCCCTTGACCCCAGCCTTCTCGCGCATGGATTCATCTAAAAAGTCTGCAAGGGTGCGGTAGCGGTGGGGCTCCAAGTTAGCCGCCAACCGAAACACAACGGAGCTATTGCCAGCCGACATCAGCGAATAAGCTGAGGGAAACCGCGGAACTCCTTTGCCTTGAACAAGGTCAGTCGAAAAAATTCCCGAACTAGCGATAAAGGCCCAACCATCACCCAACGCTTTCCACTCAATGGGCCCGACTTCTTGAATAATTTCTTGGTAGGCTTCAAACGCGGTAATGCCCGACTTAGGGCGGGTGTCGAGGGCCTTTAATGAACCAACCGACTCTAGGATGCGGGAAAACTTGGCACCCGCTTTTGGGACGTCTTCATAAAAGGACAGCAGCGCCGACGGCCCATCCGAACTCCCTACCCCTAGGCCGTCGAAAAGCACCGAAGTAGCGGCTTTCCACGTTTCTTTTGGCGTCGACGCGAGCAATCGATGTGCTGATTGGAGCAAATTCGTGCTTTCGAGGTTGTCCAAAAAGCTTTTGCCGGTTTTCTTCCGATCGATCAACGTGTGGATCGCTGTGCGAACCGCACCCGAACCGTCGGAATAGCCCCTCACTTGATCCATCCCCAGCAACGCAGATCGGAGGGCTTCTTTCAGGGGAACGCTTTGAATTTCTGGGACAGAATAGGTAAACCCACCGAGGCCGATGGGGGAATTCATCGACAGCTGCTTAGCAAATGCGCCCATTCCAAAGTCGGTTAGTTTTTGGATCTGCGCGGGAGAGAAAACCGTCTCCTTTACCGGGTCGGGTTCCGTAAACTCGAGGCGAAACGGTTTCACCGAAACAGGGAGGTTCCAAACTTCGGCAGCAAAATCTGCTTCGGCGACTCCTTCGAAAGCAGCCCGGTTCTGAGAAACCGCTTCCGCAAACCACTGGGCCAACACGTAATTGTTTAAATAGAGGGGCAGGTTGAAAGAAACAAAGTCCGCTGCCGCCTCGCTCTTCTGCGAGCCCAAGATCAACTCAGACGCTGTGACACCGGCCAAATAGAACTGAGAAGTGACTTGAAGCCCCTGAGGCGAAAGAGGGTTGGCGGCCAAAGCAAGCCAGCCGTCTCTGGAGATGGCAAACGGTTCTTTCGGGTCGAGCTGCGCCAGCAAAAGCCCAAAAATCGCTTTCGGGATAAAGGGCGCGTAACCGAAAAGGCCGTCGGGCAGGTTTGGCTGAACCGAGTCGCCAATCATCTTAACCAGCTCTAAGTTCTTCTCCAGATTATTTTGAATCGCCGTAAAAAGGCCGTCCGAAGGGCCGTTAAGCGCCAAAATGAGGTTCGAAAACGAATCGAACTGGGTCGGTACCGGGCTTTTGCTTTCATCTAAAGGGGTGCGGATCATGCGACCAAGGCCATCCCCCATGCCGTCGAAAGCCTTTCCGGCGTACTTTCGATCGACTTTCCTAATGGCCCGCAAAAGACCTACGATCGGCCAGGAATCCACCAGGGAATCCGTAAACACGACCCATTGGTTTCTCAAGCTCCGGTCGCCCAAAAAGCGCGTCAGATCGTCCACCAGCGTTGGAAAGGCTTTTCCACCAGCTGCCTGACACTCAGGATCGGCGACGCCCCAGGCTTTTTGAAAGTCCTGGTGCATTGCTTTGAGCGACTCGTCTAACTCCGGAGACAAAAAGCGAACATCTCTCTCAACGAGCTCCATCCAGAAAGGGGAACGGACCGCGGCGAGCGCAAGTTCGGTCAGGTTTTTTATTTGATCGGGACTCAAGCGAGTCGAGCTACTCGCAGCACTTGAAAAGGACCGGCTCCCTACCCGTTCGGAGAGCAACGCAACGAGGCCTCTTTTATCCAGAGCGGTTTGGAAAACATGTTCGTTGAGCAATTTTCCCAGGCGGCTCAAATCGCTGTCGGTGGAGCGCTGGATCCAGGGGGCGAGCCCTTTGAGTTTATCGCTGTGGTTTAAAGCATCAAAAATTTGCCGTATGTCACCGAGATCAATGGAGTCATCCAAAAGCACGCGTTCGATAGGAGCAGCCACGTGCTTTGGGAGTTCGGGCGTGGGCGGCGGTGCTCCGCACGAAGACAGAAAAAGCGCAGAGGCCGCCATTATGTAATGCTTTACTTTCACTTGTCTCTTGTAGGTGACGTTGGGCTCCGAGTCAATTTGTGGTCGAGTTCGCCGAATCCCGCAGCTGTTTTACAACGCGGGCACCCTCACGGTAACCTGCTAAAATTGCGGCTCTTTTAGCAGTAAAGTCAAGAGGCGGGCGCTTTAAAGAGATCGAGGTCGAAAGCACTGCAAACCGCTTGGCCTCGGTGAGGGTCTTCTGGAGGTGCGTTTCGTAGGCCCGACGGCCTAAGAGCTCGTCAGACTTTTGAGACTTGTCCACCGACCAAGCCAAAAAGTCGTCGTACATGCTCACCACCACAATATTGGAAGCTCCTCGGCGTGCAGCTTCTCGAGCATCCAGCCCGAGAAGAGAATCCAACCAGCTGGGCGGGCGCTCGCTCGGAAACTTTCGGTACAGTCCCGGCACGGAAAGCGTTCTGAGCAGAGGCTCTTTCCAGTCTCCGGAGCTAAACACATCCGGCTCTCCCCCGTCAGAGTTCGTTGCCGCTATGACCAAAGGCACTTTCGATTGGTTAAGAAGGCTGTTTCCAAACGAGCTCAAAATAATTCCCTTCAGCGTTTCGCCGGGATCGATTGCCTGCCTAAAATCGACCGATGAAACCCTCTGTATATCTTTTTCTCCTAGCCGGGTTGCGAACCATTCCACGTCGTGAACGCTTTTTAAGTACCCTGCGGCCAGAGCGAACAGCGCCGGCCACCCGGTCGCGACGATCAGTTCGATTTCGAAACCTTCTTCTTGCAGCTTCTTGAGTAGCCCAACGGTCGCAAAGCTTGCGACCCCAGCGCCGCCCAGAACCAACGTCAGGCGATTGGACGGAGAATATCGCCCACCACGTGTGGCTTCGGGCTCTGAATCGAGTCCGGAGCCATTGCCTGCAATCACGTACCGCAGGGTCCCCCCGCGCGAACCACAGCC
>JANPJT010000232.1:0-5620 GCA_031425635.1 Pseudomonadota bacterium | reverse complement strand
GCAAAGTTCGCTGCGTTCGTCCGATGGAGTTAAAAAACTGGCTGGAAGAAACGCCGGGCGCGGTTCTTTTCGATGCGAGAGAACCATGGGAACGCGATTGGGGATCCTTAGAAGGGGGCAGGCCTCTGGTTCAAAGCGTTCTTGAGGAATCCGCAAGCTGGCCCAAAAGCACTCCGATCGCAGTGTATTGCCACTACGGAGTACGCAGCATGGACGCCGCGGCCTATTTTTCAGATAGAGGGTTTTGGAATGTTCAGGTCTTAGAGGGAGGGATCGATGCGTGGTCGTCGCAGGTAGACCCGTCCCTAAAGAGGTACCCGGGCCATCCCTGCTAAAACCCTGAGAGGGCCGATCAGCCCGAAATCGCTTTGTGGGCTGCGGAGCTTAAGCGTGCAATCCGCCGAGAGGCGCCGCGGACTTTAATAAGGTTGCGGTTTGCAGCCCTCATCAAAACGCTTTGCACTTCGTTCAGCGCGGCCACTACCGCTTCTTTGCTGGATTTCCCGCCAACGACATTACTGATCTCGCTCCGGAGTTTTTTGACTACCGTTTTGTAAGCGGAGCGAAGGGTTGTATTGTGAACTCGGCGCTTTTCAGACTGCCGAGCAGCTTTTACTGCAGATTTGTGTCTTGCCATGGTCCCTTCTTTAGCCCAAAAAACGCCAGCATTCTAGCGAAAACTTCAAGAAAGTCAGAGGCATACTGCCGGCTAGTCCTTAGGCACTGTGACTATTTGGTAGTCGCCTTTTTGGAAGTGTAGCCCAATCAAATCAAATAGTTAACCTAGGCCCGCACCTTGCAGAATACACCTGGTAATGGACTTCTTAAGCCTAAAACCGCACGGATGGGCGTGGAAAAGCTTCCTGCTTTTGACGCTCTGCGTGCCCAGCTTCAGCGAAACCGTGGCAGAGCCTCCTGTGGTTATCCCTGCCCAAAAGGCGGAGCCACAAGATCGTAAAGACGGAGCGGGCATGGCCGCAGGGCTCGCCGCGATGGGAGCTGCCGTCGCAGGAATGAGTTGCTTGGAACTTTACCGGCAGGCTCGAGAAATTGAACCGGTGGACCCAGGCCAAGCTGCTCAGCTTCGGGCCATGGCAGCCATGCAGTGCTCACAAGCAGCCCAAAGCGCAGCGGATGCCGCAAAGAACCAAGATTCGAAGGAACGGCTTTCTCTGAACGACACTCCGACGGGAATGAACCCGGCGCAAACGCCCTCGCCCCAGTCTGCGGAACCAAAGAATCCTTTTTCACCGCAAAACCAGTTCGAACCAGAAACGGCTCGCGAAATTGCGGACGCTACAGAATTTAAAGAACCCGAGCCCGCGATTTTTGAGCCCAAAGTTGCGGAGTCATCGCTGGGTATCCAGCAAAATGCTTCTGCGAGGGGCGACTCTTTGACGAAACTCAGCCCGATTGAGCCATCGATCCTGGGAGTCAATGAAGGCAACGGGTCATCCATGGCGGCAGCCAATGCAAACCCTTCACCAAACTTCGGCTTTCCCTCGGCAAGCGCAAACTCCACGCAGCAAAAGGCCGCGAACGGAGAAATCAAAGAGCCCGAAGGGCTTCTGCGGAAAAAACCAGGCGCCGCCGAAACGCTTTCGCCTTCATCAAACACTGAAGACGCAACCTCCGAAGGTCGCTCAGATGAATCTAGTGCCAGTAGTGTCCTCGCGCGTTTACTGGGTGGAGGAGGCGAAGGGAGTGAAGCCCTTTTAGGGGGACAAATTGCGGGAATCGACGTGCCACACCAGGGGGCCACCACTCGAAGCGCCAACATCTTTGAGTACGCGAGCTACCGCATGAAGAAATCCAGAGTCGACGGCGAAATCAAAATTGGAAAAGCCAAGTTAACTGCGAATTTCATGAACCGAAGCACCACGGCGGTAACCCCATGATAAAAACAACGCTTTTTTGCTTAACGCTTCTTACTTTTTTTCCCGCACAGGCGGAGGATTTGACCGAACTCAAAGTGACGGAAGGAAAGATCACCCCCGCAAAGCCGCCGGAACCTCAAGACCGATCCGAAGGATCGAAAGCAGCGGCGGCTGCCGCTGCTGCAGGCGCCGCGTCAGGCAAAGTGAATTGCTACATGCTCATGGACAAAGCCCGTAAGACGGAAGACGAAAGCCAAAAAACCTTTTTAATGATGGCCGCAAGCCAACAGTGCAGCCAAGCCGCAGCGCTTGAGCAAAACGCGAAAGATAACGATAAAGGGCGTAAACAACTTTCCCAGAATGACATACCCACACCAGCCAAATACGAAGCGGGCACTTCGACCCTTCAGGCAAGTTCAGTCAAAGACGTCACTCTCGCGGCGAACGAAACGAGCGCTCGTCGATCGATCCTTGCTTCGGACACTGCCGACGGCCAGGCGGCCACCAGCGCTCAAGCAAGCTCCCCAGAGGCGGAAGCTAAAAACGAATTACAATCCACTTCTGGCATCAACGCACAGGCTCTCCCGGCCCCCGGTGCGCTTAGCCCGCTAGAACGCCCGAAACTCACGGTAAACGATCAGGCAGTGGCTACCCCCTCTGCCGGCGGTTATTTAGGACTCCCTGGGACCACGGACGCACGGCCCACCAAGGAAAACACGCCGGCCAACAGCGGCGATCTTAAGAGTGAAGGAAAAGTCCGTCGCGCTAACTCAGAACTCGGTTACCTTGCTGCATCGGGGGGGGAATCGGGCGGTGGAGGAGAAGACCCGATCGATGCTTTGATGTCTCAGCTCATGGGCGAGCCTTTACCGCAGGAGTCCAGCGACAGCGAAATGGGCCAAACGTGGGAAAACGATCCGGCCCAAGTTTCTGGCGGAGTTGAGAACGTAAACATCTTTGAATATGCGGCCATTCGCTACCAAAAGCTTCAAACCGAACAAAAGCGCCTGGGCCTCGCGGGCACTCCCGCCCGAGCTATCGCAAGCGCCGCTAAACGGCCGTAGTGTCTAACAACGAGACACTTTATTGCCCGCGAAAAACGCGCCCCACTGGCTGTATTCACCATGGCACCTAATTTGCTGTGTCGACCCTTGGCGGAAGGGGATTTTTCCCCAGGCCGAACGCTTTTTAAGGGAACAACGGCACGTGCAAAACCAATCCGGAATTCGGCTGCCCCTCGCATTATGGCTCTGTTTTTCCGTGGGGAGCTTAGCGAGCGCACAGGAACGGTCTATGGCTGCCATCGCCGCCGCATCGGATGGGACCATAGAACGCTTACTCACCCTCCCCCTTCCCCGGAGCGAGGACTGGCTTTACCGTGACACAGTTTTGGAAAAAGACATCCCTATCGCGAAAAGCTACGAGGACCAGTTTCGGTATGTTCCGCCTTCTGCCGAAGCTCGCACCCATTTGGCAAGCGGGGTTCTTCGCGTTCGTCTTGAGTCCTCGATCAAGAGCTTTACCCGCAAGGGCCTAGCGGCAGCGGCCGCACGCAAGCACCAACAGGCTATTGCTAAAAACCTGGACGTCCTAAAGGACGCTTCGGTGCCGATCTCACCCGAACCGGGAGCGCCTTCGATCCACGTTGGCTACGATCTTTTGGCAGACGCTTCAAAGCTGGAAGTCATTGCTCCAAAATGGTCTTTAGGCGCTTACCACAGCAATTTGAGTGGGGTGTTTTCGTCTGCTCGGAACCCGGCGGCGTTCACTTTGCGGGCGACAATGGCTCTGAGCGCTCAGGTAGATTCAGCGATTCTCTTTGTCCCCGGCACAGCGACGATCGAAGGGAGCCTGGGAAAATGGATTTCTCCACGATTGAGAGCGGCTGCTTTTGCGGCACAAGCCCCCGGCAACCAGCGGTGCGGCCTCCATTTTAGCTATTCGCTTTGATGGAATTTCAATGGGGTGTGCCGAAGTCAGGACAGCCCCTAATAAGCCCCCGCTTGGGAGCCCCTGGAGTCTTCGATGACTTCGGCGAGGATTTTCCGAGTTATCTTCGGATCCTTTTCTTTCCACACCAACTCAATTTCGTTTTTACCTGGTTGCAGCAACACATAGTCTGTCACGAAAGAAGCGTCGTTGCCTTGAAAGAAAACAGTCCCTTCATACCCATTGGTGATGTTGCGCACTTCCACGCCCCCAAACGTTTTTGAAGCAGCTCTCGAAAGGTGGCAAAAACGCCCTTTGAGTCGAATCGTTCCGGCGTCGCTGAGGATTTTCCGATTCGGCAGGCTTCTGTCGAGGCAACCCAATTCGGTCGTGGATTCATTCCTCGCCCCGTTCAAAGCCGCAGTATCGCGGATCTGGGCCGACGCTGGTTTGGGGACCGAGAGCACTCTTTGAACTGAAAGACCGAAACCCGTGGAGGTGATTGTTAAAAACACAACCATATCCCAAGGAATAGGCATGCGCGGGACGTACTTCATTATGCCTCCGAAGACTGGAATCCCTTTATTCTAGCTTTTTATGCTGCGTCGCAGCAATAAGCAGAACTTAGACACCTTGTTTCGTGAGGGGTTTCGAGGATTTAAGAGAGGTTGAAATGGGGCTGGCAGCCTGGTAGGACCTTGTTTCGTTGTTTTTAAGCCATGCCTCTGTGGCGGAACTGGTAGACGCGCCGGACTCAAAATCCGGTTCTCGCAAGGGAGTGAGAGTTCGATTCTCTCCGGAGGCACATTTCAAAACCGCCGGCTAAGGCGTGTTTAAGTCGAAATTAAACCCTACCCACGAGTAGGGTTTGGCAGGTTCAGACGCTCGGAGCGCGCCATTCCGCCAGTGCATCGAGAGTCGATTTCCGAGGGACGTAACCCAACTTTAGCCGCGCCTTTGAGATGTCCATTGTCATGGAATACGCGCTCACCCCGATTTTAATGGGTAATAGATTGGGCTCTTTTTTGCGGCGCAGACACCGGTTCCAAAATTCATTCGCCCGAGCGACCGACATGGCTAACGAAAGCGGAACCCGTTTTCGTTTCGAGTCTAGTCCATTGAGTTTCAGTGCTTCTTCCACGACCTGCCAAAAATCTTCGTCGACCCCATTGTGGATGTTATAGGTTTCGCCCATCGCGCTCGATGGCGCGCTGAAACAGAGTTCAATCGCATCGAGCAAATTGGAAATGCTGGTGAAGTTAGCCCAAACCGGACCGGAGCCGGCCTGTTTCAGACTTCCGGTTTTTCGAAGTTCAAGGATCCGTGGCAGCCAATTGGTGTCACCCTCCCCGACAACACCGCGGGGCCGTAAGGAAACCGTTTCAAACCCGCGATGGTGCGCGGCGCGGACCCGTTCTTCGGCAAGGTATTTCGTTTTTGCATACGCATTGGAAAACTGCGGGGGCAGAAAGTCTTCTCGTAAGTCCCGTTGATCTCGGTAGTCGAAGTAGATCGAAGGAGAAGACAGGTTCACAAAACGCCGCACGCCGCAGGCTTTTGCAGCGTCCAAGAGCCGGTCGGTCAGCTCCACATTGCCGCTGTAGTAATCTTCGTAACTGCCCCACGCCCCTGCTTTGCCAGCGCAATGGAGCACTCCCCAGACCCCGAGCAAATGGGCTTGGGGAGCTTTCAGCTGATCCCGCCCGAGGCGGGTAATGGCGTAGCCTGACTCCGAGAGCCGCTTGGCCGCTTGCCCTCCGATAAAGCCGGAAGCTCCCGATACGGCTATTCGTCTACTCAAACCAGCACTGCAC
>JANPJT010000231.1:0-21277 GCA_031425635.1 Pseudomonadota bacterium | reverse complement strand
CACCGCCTTTTTTGATCGAAGAGAAAGCCGCGACGTTCTGGCTTATTTGCGCTGCGCGCTGAAGCCGAATGAAATCGCGCTGCGGCGAGTGCTGAACGTTCCGTCCCGAGGGATTGGCGACGCGACGATGGACGCTTTACTGGCGTCGTTAAAGTCGCGCGGCGGGAGCTTCTTGGGAACTCTCCAGTCCTGGCGGCAAGCCGGCATTGAAGAGCGGGCAGGGCGCTCGATTGAAGAGTTTCTTCGCTTAACCAAAGAGCTAGCGCCGCACCTTTTGGCCCCCTCCACCGCGACCGTGGGCCAGTGCCTAGTCGCGTGGTTTGAAAAAATCGGCTACCGAAAATTTGTAGAGAAAAACGCGCCGAACGCGTTAGTCGCTGCAAAAAGGTGGCGGGTTTTTGAAGTTTTCTCAGGCATTCTGGATAAGTTTATCGATACGGGCGGTCGAAATGAAAACACGCTCCGTGAGTTCGTCGACGCCATGGAGCTTCGCGACGTTTTAGACGAGAAAAAAGAAACCGAAGACCGGGTTCAACTGCTGACACTCCACGCGTGCAAGGGGCTGGAATTTAAAACCGTGTTTCTGATTGGGGTGGAGGAGGACTTGATTCCCCACCGAGTGCTAGGGACCGACACTAGCGAAGAGCGCCGGCTTTTTTACGTGGGGATCACTCGCGCGCAAGACAAACTTGTGTTGTCGCGCGCTGAAAGGCGCCGCAAACACGGCCAGTGGGCAGAAGTGGCTCCCTCACGGTTTTTAGTGGAGATGCCCCCAGGCCTTTTAAAAGAGCACCGGGGCCCGCGGCCCGTCCGGGAAGGCAATCGTAGAGCGATGGTAGCTAAGCTTTTTGAAAAATTGGACGCTTTGGATAAGGCAAAGCCGCCAGAACCAGCGCTTTAGCGGACTCTGTCCGGAAGTTCGTTCTTGTCGTCTTGCTTTTTGGGAAAATGCTCTCGAAGGAGATCGCCCATTTCTTTCACGGCCTTTGCGATGCCTTCAAAAGCTTTCTTTTCTCGGAGGCTTTTGCAAATGCCGGCGACCTGAGCGTCCCAATAGTCTTTTCCAAGTTTCAAGTGCACTGCGCGGTCGGCAACAATTTCTACGCGCCTTTCAAACTCGGAAACGTACAGAAGAATGCCCGTTCTATCGCGCGTTTCCGACACGCCTTGGATCAAAAAGTTCGCGAGCGCGGCTTCGTGAACCACTTTTCCGAGGTTTGCTTTCCCCAAAAACAACCGCCTCACCGCGTGGAGGGTAGAAAGCGCCGTCCCGAGGCCAGCGCCTATCAACTGCCACTCCAGAAGCGAAGCGCTCCAAAAAAAGTGGGACAGTGCGAGCGCCACTGCCGTGCCGAGCGCGATGCCACAAAGGACGCAAAGAAAGAGTACCGATCGGTAGTCTCCGCTCGCCCCCACCACGAGCACGACTATTTCGCCGGAAGTTTTGTCTTCCGCTTCTTTGACTAGTCCCTCAATCGCTTCTTTTTCTTTTTGAGTGAGCACCATTAATAGTTCACCAGCTCGAAGAAGAGCCGCCTCCTCCGAAACCGCCTCCGCCCCCGCCGAATCCCCCGCCGCCTCCGCCGAAGCCTCCCCCGCCAAAGCTTCCGCCGCCGTACCCCCGGCCTCCGCCGAACCCTCCGCCGAAGCCCCCCACCGATTGCACGACTAGGATCACGATAATCAGGAGGACAAAAAGGAGGAACTGGGCAAAAGGGTTCAAAGGCTGCTCGCGCCGCTTGAGTCGCGGCACCGAAGTTGGCAGGTCGACGCCGAGCTCACGAGCTACTGCAGCAATCGCTATTTGCAGGCCGTCTGAGTACCGCCCTTGCTTGAAGTAGGGGGCGAGTTCATCGCTTAGAATCCGCTTTGTGCCGATGTCGGTGAGGCTACCCTCCAGGCCGTAACCGACTTCAAAACGCATGCGCCGTTCATTAGGCGCAATTACCAAGAGGAGCCCGGTGTCCTCGCCTTTTCGCCCCAGTTTCCAACTTTCGACGACTTGGAGGGCGTACGATTCAATGTCGGCGCCGCCCAAACTGTCCGTGATCAAAACAGCCATTTGAACGCGTGGTGACGCATTCAATCTCTCCAGAAGCGAAGTGACAGCGGCTTTTTCTGGGCCCGATAGTAGGTTTGCAGTGTCGACCACCGGTCCAGTGAGGGCCGGGATAGACGCGGGGAATGCGGAGCCCGCGTAAAAGCAAAGGAGGGCTGCAAACCGCAAAATCAAAATTGGACCTTGGGCACCGCTTTGGTTTCTTCAGCCACTGAGAAAGTTGCCCGCGGTTCAAGCTTCAGCAGGTAGCGGGCCGTTAGATTAGTGGGGAAAAAGCGGACTGCTTTATTGAATTCAGCGACCTGATCGATGTACCGCTTGCGTGCCACGGTGATCCGATTTTCTGTGCCTTCTAGCTGAGCTTGAAGGTCCCGGAAGCCGGCGTTGGCTTTGAGATCGGGATAGTTTTCGCTCACTACCAAAAGGCGAGAAAGCGCTCCACTCAAACCCTCTTGAGCTTTTTGGTACCTGCTGAAAGCTTCCGGGTTGGCGAGCGTGCCGGCATCGACTTTTGTTTGCGTTGCGGAGGCACGGGCTTGAACCACGGCTTCGAGCGTTTCTTTCTCGTGTTTCGCGTAGCCTTTCACGGTGTTCACCAGGTTCGGCACCAGGTCCGACCTTCTTTGGTATTGGTTGTCTACTTCCGACCAGGCTGCTTTGACATCTTCGTCTAGCCCTTGGAGCTGGTTGTACCCACAGCTCGCCAGATTTAAGCAGGCGAGGACGAGTATAAAAAGGCGGAACGGACGAAAAGTGAGCTGCAACATGTAGACCTCCGAGAATCGTTAAAGCGTACTTTCTATCCAGGCGAATGAAAAGGCCGCTTTTGGAAGAGCGTAACCAGATCCTGAACGCGCCCTAATCCAATCCGAACATTTTGAGGCGACAATAGAAGCATGTTTTTAGCTGACTTCCATGTCCACTCTACCTTTAGCGACGGCAAACTCAGCATCCCTCAACTGGTCGATCTGTACGGGAAACATGGGTTTGGAGCGATAGCGGTCACAGACCACTTGTGTGAAGAGAATACGGTGATTGGGAAAGCAGCAGTGTACATCGGCTGCAGCCTCACGCGGGCCACGTACCCACGTTATTTAGAGATTCTCGCTGCCGAAGCAGAGCGCGCCTGGCAGCAATACCAGATGGTGGTCATTCCCGGTGTCGAACTAACCAAAAACACCGTTTTCAACCACCGATCGGCCCATGTTTTGGGCCTCGGGATCACGGAGTTCATTTCAGCGGACGGGGACGTTCGGGACCTAACACGGGCCATCCGAACGCAAGGGGGCATTAGCATTGCGGCGCACCCCGTGTGGACAAGGCGTTTGGAGAAACAAACTTACTATCTCTGGGACCGTAAAGAAGAACTGACTCCAGACTTTGACGCGTGGGAAGTTGCCAGTGGGCCCCATTTTTTCCATGAAGTTGTGCGAGCAAACTTACCAAAAATTGCGAGTAGCGACCTGCATGTTCCTAAACAAATGAAAAGTTGGAAGACGGTTCTTTCCTGCCAGAAAAACCAAAGTGCGATTTTAGACTCCATCCGCCGACAGAAAATCGACTTTCGCTACTTTACTCCCGACCCCGCGATTGTCCGCCAAGTTGCTTAAAAAGCGCTCGCCGTATACAAGCATATGAATTTATATGCTTAAACCCGTCTCCGGGTGATTTTTCCGTTCCCTGCTCTGTATTGTTTGGTTTGCCTCTGGCATACTGCGCCCAATGCGCCAATTCAGGCAATTACCAACGCTACCCTCCTTGCTATCGACGCCCGGGACCCCGTTTATCCACCGAGACGTGAGCTGGCTCCATTTTAATGAACGGGTTCTCGACGAGGCCCGTCCCTCGTCCGCAAACCCCCTTTTGGAACGAGTAAAGTTTCTCGCTATCAGCGCGTCCAATTTGGACGAGTACTTCATGATCCGAGTGGCTTCTCTCAAAAAAAAGATCCGCACGCAGTCCAAAGGGGAAGGGTGGGCTTCCAGTCTAAGCCACTCGTTGGGGGTCTGGGATTCGATCCTCGAGACGGTTGCGAAGTTTGGGGCAAAGCAGCAAGAAGTTCTTGATATGCTGGCGCCGGAACTGCGAACGGAAAATATTCATCTGGTGACTTCGGTCACGGAGTCCGGACTGATTTCTGAGATTGGCAGGGCGGTCTTTGAATCGGAAGTTTTGCCAAAGCTCGCCCCCCCGGAGAGCTTCGACGTTTCCAAGCTCCAAGCGCTGCCGAACCTCCGAACTGCCGCCATTTTATCAAACCAGCTCTGGTTCACGATCCCTGCGAGTCTGCCAGGTTTACTTTCCAAGACTTGGGAAGGGGTTCGGTATTACTTCTTTTTAGATGATTTATTAGAGAACTTTCTTGGCGGTTCTGCTGGGACGCAGGGCGAAGTGGGCTTGGTACGGTTGACCAGAGACGCAGATATTTCCGTTGAAATGGGGGAAGACGATTTGGAAGTGTTGCCAGACGTAGTGCTCGCCCGTTTGCTCTCTCGCGAAAAAGGGGTGCCCATCCGCCTGCAGTACCGAGGCCACCTTCCCGACGAAACCCTCTCCCAAATGGGTAAACTCCTCCGCTTGAAACCAGCGCAGATTCTCCCGGTTTCAGGGAGCCTAACGCTCCAGTCGCTTTGGATTCTTGTAAAGGATATCCCCACGGACGAAGCGGCCGAACACGGGTTAGCGTACCCGGCCCTGCGGGCCAAACTCCCCGTCTTTTTTGCCGATCGCTCCAAGATTTTTGAGAAGCTCCGTGGCCAAGACTACTTGTTGCACCACCCCTACGATCCTTTCGACGCGTTTGTGGAGTTTGTGCGCGCGGCAGCCGAAGACCCGAAAGTGAAGGAGATTGAGCAAACGATCTACCGGATGGATTCGGCGTCTCCTTTGGCGGGGATTTTAAAGGATGCTGCTAGAAACGGTAAGCGCGTCCGAGTCATCATTGAACTGAGAGCTCGTTTTGACGAGTACAATAACCTCCGGCTAGCCGACGATTTGCGAAAGTCGGGAGTCGAAGTGGCATTCGGGCTTTGTGCGCTGAAACTCCACGCGAAAGTAACGGTGATCACACGTGAGGAGCCTGAGGGCTTGATGAGGTACACGCATCTGTCGACTGGGAACTACAATTCCACCACGGCGAGGCAATACACGGATTTGGCTATCCTCACCTTCAATCAAGAAGTGGGCAATGACGCACGCGTGTTTTTAGACGCCGCTTGGAAGGGCTTACTGCCCAGTGCGTTTAAGCACTTGCTCTCGGCACCGACTGGGTTACACCGGAAGCTTTTGTCGCTCATCGAGGGAGAAACCAAAGCGGCGCTCCAAGGGGAGAAAACCCGGATTGTTTTTAAAGTGAACGCGTTAGTCGATGAGCCGGTCGTGGAAGCGCTTTACAAAGCCTCTCAGGCGGGAGTTACCGTCGATCTGATTGTCCGCGGCGCTTGCTCGTTGATTCCGGGAGTGAGGGGTTTAAGCGAGAATATTCAAGTGGTGAGCGTTGTGGATAGGTTTTTAGAGCACAGCCGCCTTTATTATTTTGCAAGCGCTCGGGCGATGTATTTTTCAAGCGCCGACTGTATGCCAAGGAATTTCTTCTCGAGACTCGAAATCGCGTTCCCGGTTTTAGACCAAAAAATATATCGGTATATTGAAGAAGTGGTGATTCCCACTTACCTTGCCGACAACGTCAAAGCGCGAGAGCTTACGCCTCAAGGGACCTGGAAAAGGCGCATGGGCAGAGCAAGCAGCGCGAGAGCGAGATCCCAGAAGGTTTTTGAGGCCCTAGCGATAAAGTCTTACCAAGGGACGACACTCGAGCGATGAAACGGACGTTGATTTTAGTAAGGCACGCCCACCGCGAAACCGGCGGCAGAGATAAAGACAACGGTCTTAGCGCGCGCGGCAAAGTTCAGGCGAGACTGATTTGCCGGTACTTTAAATCCCGTTTTCCCAAAGAGATTCCCGTGCTCTTATCGAGCCCCAAACTCCGCTGCATTGAGACCCTCCTGCCGCTTTCCGATAAACTCGGTGTGGAAATGAAAGTTTTGGAGTTAGTGAAGGAGCAGGACGGCGCTACTAAGCCGTTTGTCTTGCGGGTAGAAAAGTTTTTTAAATGGTGGAAAACGAAAGGGCCTCCGCTACTGGTTGTTTGCTCTCATGGCGATTGGATTCCGCTGTTTACGCAGAAAGCCCTCGGTACTTCCATTGATTTAAAAAAAGGGGGATGGGCGGAATTGGAACTTGAACCGAGCCAGCTTCGCCTTCGGTGGCTTCTCCAAAAAGTGCCGCGGCATTCTACTTCCGAACTTGCGCCGTAAAGGTTCTTTGGAACGCTTTCTCAAAAAGAGCCTTTTTCTGGTGGAGGTGCAACACCGCAAGTTCCGTGGAGTCTCCTTTCGTCAGCCAGAAGCTGACTGACTTCGTGGTTATTTCGATGCGTTCTGCTTCCACCCTTTTTGGTTCCGTCCGTTCAAGTCCGTCCAGTAATCGTAGCAGCGCTAAAAGTTTGGTGAAAGGCAGTGCTTTCGACCGAGTTTCCTTGTTTTCAAACCGGACGGTTCCGAGGCTCGCTTTCGTTCCCTGGGAAAGGCGGCAAAGTTCGCTAGTGAAATCGGCCTCCCAGCTTTCGTAGAAGGGTAGCTCCGCGTGCCGGACTACATAGGCAGAATGCTTCTCCGAGTCCGCTAGCGATATGAATCTCCCCGCATTTCGAAAAAGTAAGGCGATTGCCAAGTAGGGAAACCATCGATCATCCAGTTTATGGACAGGCTTTAGGCGCTTGAACAGGCGCGTGGAGGTGTTTATCAACCAACGGCACCGGTGGCGGTCTTCTCCGAAGGAGACGGCGCGATCCACGTAGGGGGCAAAATCCCATTTTCCGCGCACTCTCTCAGGTTCAATGCGTTTAAGTTCCCCGTCCAAAATCCCATCACGAAGCGAAAATTCGGTGCTCACGGCCGAATGCGCATTGAGCGCGCGCAACGTCTCATCGAGCACCACCGCCCCTGCCAGCATTAGGTCGGCTCGTTTGGGATCCATTCCGGGGAGGGCCCGGATTTCTTCCAGCGAGCACGGGGTCATCGTTCGAACCAGCTTCGCGAGCCACTTCGGGCTGATGTCTTTAGAAGTGTTCTTTCGACACATTCGAGAAAGTGCTCGAGCTGTCCCGCTGGACCCAATCGCTCGGTCTACTTTTGGCCAGTTTTTCTGTCGCAACGTCTCCCCGAGCACAGCGCGGATATGCCCCCGAAGGTGCTTCACGGATGTCTTCCCTTCTTCGGGCGGGATGGAACGTAAGAAAACTTGCTGTAAGCGCGCGACCCCTAGGGGGAAGCTTTCGGAGAAGAGGATTTTGGATTCATGGCAGACACTCACTTCCGTGCTCCCGCCTCCAATATCGATCAACGCGAAGAGCCCTTTCGGTCTTTTCTCTCTTCGAAGGATCCCTTCGGCAATCAGCGTTGCTTCTTCTTGCCCCGAAATGATGTGGATTCGGATCCCGAGTTTCTGCCGAACGGTTTCTAGCAGTCCATCGCGATCTTCGGCGTCCCGGAGCGCGCTTGTGGCAAAGGCAACGAGCTTATCGACTTTGAGTTCGTCCGCGCGGTGCTTAAAACTCGTCAGCGCTTGGAGTGTTCGACGCACCGCGGTTTTGTCGAGTCGACCGGAAACGAAGACATTCTCTCCGAGTCGAACCATCAGCTTTTCTCTATGGAGTAGGCGGGTAGTGCCTTTGGAGAGCGTTTCGTGCACATCGAAACGGACCGAGTTGGTGCCCAAGTCAATGATCGCTAGCCGCTTTGTTCGCCATTGAGCCAAGAAAAGCCCCGCCTTTGCTCGTGAAACCGTTTACCTTTTCCTCCTTCGGGCGATAAGGCAATGAACCATTTCCAAAAACGCTGGCTCGACGCGTAAGCCCAACGCAAATTTAATAAAAAATGTTTGTTCTGACCCCTAGTGGGTCTGGTAGAAAGAAGCTAAATGAAATCAGAGGAATCGCTACTGCCCTTGAAGCCCCTACCGCGTTTGAAACAGGTGCTTTCTCAGTACGCTTCTTACATTGCAGTGCATCGGTTTTTGCGAGGCTTTCAGCCTAAAATCCGGATCCAGTTTGAAAAAGGCGATTTCACTGTCAAAACGGTGGAAAACTGGTCTGAGTTAGAACAAGTCCTTCGCCTTCGTCACGAAGTCTTTCACAAAGAGTTTATTGGACAGCAGCTCCCGCTCGCAATGGATTTTGATCGCTTTGATCCGAACGGCGATCACTTGGTAATCATCGATCGCTTGAGCGGGAAAATCGTAGGGACGTACCGACTCATTTGTTCGAAATTTTCGAACGCTTTTTATACTGCGTCGGAGTTTGAAATAGGGAAGTTTTTAAACGAGCCAGGGGTGAAGCTAGAGCTTAGCCGCGCGTGTATCCACAAGGACTTCCGCGATGGCTCGGTCATCTCGCTTTTATGGCGGGGCTTAGTACAGTACATCCAGCAAAGCGGCTCGGCCTACCTTTTTGGTTGCGCTAGCATCCGGAGTCAAGACGTCCGAGAGATCCAAACGATTTATCAATACTTGGGATCGAAAGATTTTCTGTCCTCGGATTTCGGGCTTTGCCCCGTGCCGAGCTACCGAATGGCCGGTTGGCAAAACCCGGCAGAGTCAGCGGCAGGGGCCGAGGCTGGGAAGCTCCTTATCCCGCCTCTACTGAACTCCTACTTAAGGGCCGGGGCTAAAGTTTTTGGAGATCCTGCTCACGATGCGGCTTTTCGTTGCGTTGATTTGTTTACCGTTCTTCAAATGGACAAGATAACACCCCTCTTTGAGCGCAGGTACCAGACGGGCGAAAACCCGGTTTAGATTGAGTGGGTGAGTAAGCAAGTAAGCCACCCGTAGGGCGAGCTGACCCGTGTTAGCAGGTGAGCCGAAAAATCAGTGGTTGAATCCAGTTCCTATCGGTCACCGAACTGCGCGTTGGACATCGCAACCCTTTAACGCGTATTCCATGTAGAACATCAAGCTATTCTCTCGGTGGAGAACACCGTTGCCTTGAAAAGTAATTTGTAATGCGTTCTCAGCGGCAGCCTGTGTTGCCATGCGCGAATCCGGGAGCAGGCCACCCTGAATCTTTTGGGCTTCGGCCAAGCAACGACTGAAAATGGGATCGGAAGCCTTCATGGGAAGGGTTTGCAATCTTTGAAATTTATCGCCCAAGTTCCATTTAAAATGAACGGGGCCGTCAATATCCATGACGAGCATAGGTACGGCATCTGTTCCAACATTGCGGATCCGCACGCCCATGATCTGCTTAAAATTAACCGGCATGGGGGTGCTCATATCAATTTCTTTGGGACTTTCAGCGTGGGTAGTAGGAAGGGAAAGGCACAAGAAAGCGAGGACAAAGTAACCAGCTTTCATCGTCGAATACTCCAGAGTTATCTATCAATGTTAACCAAAGACTATGAAGGAATTATGAAGACCATTGGATCCAGGAAGGGCCAAGCTAAAAATTTTCAACGCGTCTCGAAGCCGGGCCGGCTGGTCGCATTCATTTTTGGACCCTCTTCTGGACATTGAAAATTTGCTCATTTTCTCTCAAGGCGTCACCGATACAACCAACAGATGCCCCGGAAACTCTCCATTCCGTTGATTGTAAGCCTAGCCGCGGTTTCGCCTTTTCTGGGGTGTGGGACGGGGCTTTGCCTAAACCAAGCCCAATGCCCCGACGGGAGTTGGAGTGCGGGTGGCAGCTTTTTGAATTTCATGGCGAGCCAAATGCACCGAGATAGGGCTACGTCTCAGAACACGCTGGCACAAGAGCTTGCGCTGGGAACCGCAGCGGTGCAGTCGACTTACCGGCAGGTGCCCGACATTACGAAAGACGATGATGGCTACGTAGGCGGCAGCGTTACGTATGCGCTCCGCCCGGCGACTCCTTGCGGGACGACCCAAAGTACGGTGGCCGGTCGGATTGCCGACTGCGCGGCGCAGAACCCCACGCGTTCTACTTGGGACGGGCCGACGAAAGGGAACGCAGGCCAAGGGGTGTGGAAGCTTGTTACCTATAATTCCACGCATGAAGTCTGGCGAGACGAGCGAACGACATTATTGTGGAGCGACACCTTGGTGGGAACTACGAGCTGGTGCGTAGCGAGTGGGAACAGCGGGGGAGGCCCTTATGGGGAAGTGGATCCCTTTAATTATTGTGACGACATAAGTTATCAAAACCAAGTGACTCCCGAGAGCCGGTGTACGGAAGATGCGGGCCTTAGCACGCCCGGCATTTACGATTCCATGAAAGGGGGGATGCGGTTTGCTGCGACGGGAACGAGTCCGTCGGTGGTCTGGCGCCTTCCAACCGCGTATGACTACCAAATGGCCAACATCGACGGAATTCGGTTCCCACTGCCGAACATGGCGGGGTTATTTTTCTGGTCCGCCACGGTGAACTCCAGCGATCGTGAATTAGCGTTGGTCTTCGGCGGGGGCGACGGCGCATTCTTCGGCGACGGCCGCAATGTTGCTGCCTACTCCGTGCGGTGCGTCGGCCGCTAGGTGTGGGCTTCTCGGTGTGGTTTTTATTTATGCAAGGCGATGGGCCGGAGCGTGCCCAAGGACTCCAAAGAAAATCGTCCGCCAAGGGAGAGTTTGACACCGTCAAAGTACGCGGTTCAACTTTTATCGGGGTTTTGTCGATAAGCGTCATTGGATGCTTAAGAAATTCTTCCTACCCCTTGCCATAATCCTCGGCGTGGCTTCGCCTTTTGTCGGGTGTGGGGCGAGGCGGTGTCTCAATCAAGCCGGGTGCCCTGATGGGAGCTGGAGTGCGGGCGGCAGCTTTTTGAATTTCATGGCGAGCCAAATGCACCGAGATAGGGCTACGCCTCAGAACACGCTGGCACAAGAGCTTGCGCTGGGAACCGCAGCGGTGCAGTCGACTTACCGGCAGGTCCCCAGCATTACGAAAGACGATGATGGTAACCTAGGCGGCAGCGTTACGTTGGCGCTCCGGCCGGTAACTCCTTGCGGGACAAACCAAAGCACGGTGGCAGCTCGGATTGCCCACTGTGCGTCACAAAACCCCACGCGTTCAACTTGGGACGGTCCTACGAATGGGAACGCAGGCCAAGGGGTGTGGAAGCTTGTGACCTACAATGCCACGCATGAAGTATGGCGAGACGAGCGAACGACATTATTGTGGAGCGACAACTTGGGAACGACGAACTGGTGCCGAGCGAGTGGGAGTAGCGGGGGAGGCCCTTATGGGCAAGTGGATCCTTCTAATTACTGTGACAATGTGGCTAACCAGAACCAAGTAACGCCTGAAAGCTGGTGCACGGAAGACCCAGGACTGAACACCCCCGGAACCTACGATTCTATGAAGGGCGGCATGCGGTTTGCTGCTACGGGAGGGAGCCCGTCGGTGGTCTGGCGCCTTCCAACTGTGTATGACTACCAAATGGCCAACATCGACGGATTTCGGTTCCCACTGCCGAACATGGGGTTCGATTTCTGGTCCGCCTCTGTGTTATCCAACAATCGTGGCCGCGGGTGGTACTTCGAAGGGAACGGCGCCTCCTTCGACTCCGACGGCCGCAATGTTGGTGGCTACTCCGTGCGGTGTGTCGGTCGTTAGGGGTGGGGTGCTCGGCGGGGTTTTTATTTATGAAAAGCGTTCTGCCGGAGCGTGCCCAACGGCTCCAACGAGAGACTCCCGTTCCGTCTTTGCGAACCCGCAGGGTGAAGCAACCTTTTAGCTGGGGTGAAGATCAAACTTTGTCGGTCGAATTGCATGGGTCACAGGTTGCTTCACCCTGCGGGTTCGCAATGACGTGAAGAGCTTCGCCCTGCGGGTTTGCGAGTGGCGTTGGGGGAGGGCCCCAATCCAAACTCCCGAGAGGGCTGAGCCACACGGTGGGGCTAAAAGTACTCGATGCTTGCCTGGATTGCTGCGAATGTCGGCGTGTAAACAGTGGCGTACCGTGCCCGCTTTCGGGCTCGTCGGAGCTCCCAGGAAAGTGAGAGTTTGACGTCCCTTAAGATTTTATGCAGCGCGCCGATAAGAGGAAGAGTCCATACTTTTTGAGTTCGACAAAGAGGCCCTCTGTGAAACCACCCGTGATGAGCCGGCTCCCTGAGCTCCTGGAGCTTGAGCGGATACTCGAGGACATTGGCCCGCGGGCGCGTGTGAAAGTGCTAGGGCAAGTCCATCACCAGGAACTTTCTTTCCCTTTGTATTCCATTTCATTAGGGTCGCAAGACCCGAGCGCTCCTGCGCTTGGGTTGTTCGGAGGGGTGCACGGGCTAGAACGCATCGGCACGCAGGTGCTGCTTTCGTATTTGCGGACGGTTTCGGAGTTGATGCGCTGGGATGCCGGCATTGCGGCGCTGCTTGAGAAATCGCGCCTTGTTTTTTTTCCTTTGGTAAACCCAGGGGGAATGTACTTGCTCTCGCGCGCGAACCCGAGCGGCGTGGATCTCATGCGCAACGCGCCTGTGCACGCCGACAAAATGCCCGCCCTAGCCCTTTTTGGCGGACACCGTATTTCGCCGAGGCTTCCTTGGTACCGGGGCCCTGCCGGCGCCCCGATGGAAACCGAAGCGACCGCGCTTTGCGATCTCGTTCGCAGTGAGCTCCTTACTTCAAAAGTAGCGATAGCGCTCGATGTGCACTCGGGCTTTGGCACAAAAGATCGTGTCTGGTTTCCCTACGCGAAAACAAAAAAGCCTTTTCCCCACATCGCGGAAATTTTGGCTCTGAAGCTGATGCTCGATCGAACGTACCCGAACCATATTTACCACGTTGAGCCTCAGTCGGCCCAGTACACCACCCACGGGGATCTCTGGGACTATCTCTACGACGAACACCGGAAAACCGAATCGCCCGGTTTTTTTCTGCCTCTGACTTTGGAAATGGGTTCTTGGGTTTGGGCAAAAAAAGACATGCGCCAGATATTTTCGGTGCTTGGTGCGTTCAACCCGATGCAGCCACACCGCTTGCAGCGAACGTTGCGCCGCCACCTGCTGTTTCTCGACTTTCTGCACCGAGCAGTGCTCTCATCGAACGATTGGCTCGGTCTGGCAAAAGAAAAAAAAGATCCCTTAAAAAGACGCGCTCTAGAGCTATGGTATGCTCCCTGAATCTATGGGCACCTGGGTTCTACTTCGAGGCCTCGTCCGCGAGAGCGCGCACTGGGGAGATTTTCCCGCAGCGTTTCAAAAGTCGCTCGGAGCAAGCCGCGTTTTGACGATTGATTTGCCTGGCAACGGAGAGCACTTCAACTCCCCAACCCCTTTAACGTTGCGCGGTGTCGTCGAAGCGGTTCGAAAAGATTGCCGTTCGAAAGGCGTATTGCCGCACACTCCGGTCCACGTGCTCGCTCTTTCGCTAGGCGGGATGGTAGCGGTTGAGTGGATGAACCAGTACCCCACCGAAGTAGCGAGTGCTGTTTTGGTCAATACGAGTATGCGCGGGGTCAGTCCCTTTTACAGACGGCTCTCTCCAGCAAACTACCGCGTGGTTGCCGGGCTTCTATTTGGTACAGATAAAGAAGCTCGAGAAAAGCGGATCCTCCAGCTAACCAGCCAAAAAACGGAGCTACCGGAAACCGAAATACGGCGGCGTGTCGAAATCCAGCGTTTGCACCCCGTCGGAAAAGTAAATGCGCTCCGTCAAATTTTAGCGGCATTGTCTTTGGGGGCGAAACCAAAAGCCCCGAAACAACCGGTGCTTCTCCTCAATAGCTTAGGCGACAAGTTAGTCCATCCCGAGTGCTCCGTAGACTTAAGCGCCCGGTGGGGCATTCCCGTCCGCCGGCACGCTTGGGCAGGGCACGACTTACCGCTCGACGATCCAGACTGGGTGATTGAAACCACGCGCGCTTGGGTAACTGGCGTCCAAAACCCAATCGACAATATTCCCTCTGCGCAGTAGCCTTCTCGCATGCTCACTCGAAGAGGTTTTTTGATCTATGCGGGGCTCGGAACTTACTCTCTCTTGCGCTCCGGATCTGCGTTAGGCGCGAGCACGTTTCCGCTAAAGCGTCGACCGCGTCCGGCCAACCCGAAGTTCAAGCCCCTTTCGCCCTCGATAAAAGATGAGCTGGTTTTGGCGCAAGGGTTCCATGCCGATCTCCTTTTGTCGTACGGAGACTCCCTGGGTGTGCAAGGCCCCCACGGCGAGGAAACGTTCGGTTTTGACAACGACTTTATTGCGTACTTCCCGATCGATTCGCTCCAAGGCAAACGCAATCCCCACCACGGCCTTTTGTGGGTGAACCACGAGTTTGTGAACCCTCTTTTTGTGAATGGAGTAAGTCGGTCGAGCGTTCGGACCAAAGAACAGATCCTCAAAGAGAAGCATTCGGTGGGTGGGTCCATCATTGAAGTGAAACGAGAAGGCGGTAAATGGGCGCACGTTCTCGGATCCCCGAAGTCGAAGCGATTCACAGCGGATTACCCTACCATGAAAGTCTCGGGGCCAGTCGCGACGCTTCACCCTGAAATGTCGGGAACGCTCGCCAACTGCTCGGGGGGCAAGACGCTGTGGCACACGGCGCTGAGCGGCGAAGAGAATTTTCAGCTCTTTAACCCCAGCGAGGGGAAAGGATTGAATTGGGCCGCGGTTCCCGGAATGGCGATCAATGAAGCGCACTATGGTTGGATAGTTGAAGTCGATCCGTTCGGAGAACTCCCACCCACCAAACACACTTCGCTCGGCCACTTTTCCCATGAAAATGCGGCTGTTAAATTAGGCGCTACCGGCAAAGTGGCGGTTTATATGGGGGACGATGCGAACGATCAGTTCCTTTACAAGTTTGTAAGCAGCGAGAAATTCAACGCTGGCGCTCCGCGAAAAGATTCGAGCGCCCTTCTTGCTTCGGGGACGCTTTATGCGGGCGATTTTGCGAATGGCAAGTGGCTGCCGCTGGATTTTGCGAGGAACAAAGCGCTTTCGGCAGCAGGGTTTAAATCGCAAGCCGATGTCCTTTTGCGAACGCGGGAGGCGGCGAAGGCTGCAGGAGCGACTCCGCTGGATAGGCCTGAAGATTGTGAAGTAAACCCACTCGACGGAAGCGTTTACGTTTCGCTCACCAACAACTCCAAGCACAGCGCTTTCCACGGACAAATCATCCGCTTAGTGGAAGCGGGGGACGACGCCGAGTCAGAAAGTTTTCGCTATGAAATATTCTTGGCGGGTGGTGCTCAATCGGGCCTCAGCTGCCCCGACAACTTGGTCTTTGATAAGCAGGGAAACTTGTGGGTGACGTGCGATATGGCGAGCAATGTTGTAGCGAAAGGGATCTACCAGCCTTTCGGCAACAATGGCCTGTTCATGGTCTCTACTCAGGGGGCAACCGCGGGCGACGCTTTCCAGTTCGCTTCGGGCCCCATTGAAGCTGAGCTGACGGGTCCCTGGTTCAACGATTCCTTTGACACCCTTTTTCTTTCTGTCCAGCACCCCGGTGAGGAAACCGTGGACTTAAACGCCCCCACTAGCCACTGGCCTACGGGCAAGGGTCTCCCCAAGTCTTCGATTGTGGCGATCCGAGGCTTTTAATCAGTGTGCCGCCGTTTTCTGGGGCGACATCGATTAGTGAGTGCGGTAATGCTCCCTATGACCAAGGGAGGTTTTCTTGAAAACGCTTATCGGGTTTGCTTTCTTGTTGGGGGCAACCCCTTCGTTCCCTTCCGCTCTCATTAACGGAGCGGGAGCCAGCTTTCCTTACCCTCTCTATGCAAAGTGGTTTTCGGAGTACCAAAAGAAAAACCCCGATGTTCAAATCAACTACCAGTCCATTGGGAGCGGCGGAGGCATTCGTCAGTTTACTCAAAAGACGGTGGATTTTGGCGCAAGCGACGCCCCCATGACGGATGCCCAGCTCAACGATGCTAAAGAGCCGGTGTTGCATATCCCGTCGGTTTTGGGAGCGGTTGTTTTAACTTACAACGTGCCCGGCCTCGGCGGACAGCTGCAGCTTTCCGCGGACCTGATAGCGGAAATTTTTCAGGGAAAGGTTGCCCGCTGGAACGATGCCGCACTCAAAGCGATGAACCCCACACTCAAGCTACCCGATCTGGCGATCTTGGTGGCGCACCGCTCGGACGGGAGCGGAACCACCCAAATTTTCACGGACTACTTGAGCAAAGCAGCCACGGCTTGGAAGCCGGGAGTGGGTACCGCGGTGAAGTGGCCTGTGGGGCTGGGTGGAAAAGGGAATGAGGGAGTGGCTGGGATTGTTAAGCAGACTCCGGGCAGCTTGGGCTATGTGGAGCTGGCGTATGCGATCGGCAACGGGCTCGAATTTGCCTCGGTCCGCAACAAGGCCGGTGTTTTTGTAGCCCCCAGCCTCGCATCGGTCACAGCAGCCGCGACGGGCAAAATCCCTGACGACTTTCGAGTTTCTATCACGGATGCCCCTGGCAAAGCCGCCTACCCGATTTCTGGGTTCACTTACCTTCTCGTGTGGAAGGCCCCTTCGGATCCGGTTAAAGGGGCTAAATTGCTTGGGTTTCTCCGTTGGGCGGTGAAGGACGGCCAAAGTTATGCGGAAGGCCTCCACTATGCGCCTTTGCCTGCTTCCGTTCTCGAAAAAGTCGACAAAAAGCTCGCCACAATGGCATTGAAAAAATAGCGGTGGGGCCTTGAAAACCTAACCCTATTCTAACAATCCGAAGGGCTTTTCGCGGGGTAGAACACCGGATTGAAAAAAGAAGCCATGAAAGCAGAAACTCTACCCTCTTCTGAATTCGCGCGCTGGACGGCCCCTTTGGCCCGCCAAGTGACGCTTGCTTCCCGCAAAAAAGATCTCCACGTGGGAGATCGGCTTTTTTTTTGGTTCATGTTCTCTGCCGCCTCGGGCGTGGTGGTGCTGCTGTTTTTGATAGCGTTTTTTCTAGGTTTTTCGGCTCTCCCCAGCATGGCTCGTTCGGGGTTTTCTTTCCTCTGGGAGCGCAATTGGGATCCGGTGGCGGGAGAGTTTGGGGCACTGGCTTTTGTCTACGGCACTTTGGTTTCGTCTTTCCTGGCGATCCTTATCGCGGCCCCTTTGAGCGTCGCGATCGCTTTGTTCTTAGGTGAGCTCGCGCCAAAGAAACTGGCGCACGGGATGGGTTTTTTAGTAGAAATGCTCGCGGCGATTCCCAGCGTGGTGTACGGGCTGTGGGGCATCTTTGTTTTGGCCCCGTGGCTCCGGACCGACGTTCAGCCTTTTTTGGGGAAGTCTTTCGGTTTTCTTCCTATTTTCCAAGGCCCGCCGTACGGCGTGGGGATGATGACTGCCGGGATCATCCTAGCGATCATGATTGTCCCCACCATTTCTTCTTTGTGCCGCGAAGTTTTCCGGGCAGTGCCGCGATCCAACCGAGAAGCGGCTCTCGCGCTGGGAGCGACGCGGTGGGAAACCATGCGCCTTGCCGTGCTCAAATCTTCCAAAACCGGAATCTTTGGAGCTGTGATTTTAGGGTTAGGGAGGGCTTTGGGAGAAACCATGGCTGTCACGATGGTGATAGGGAACCGAAACGACATCGCTCTTTCTTTGTTCGCGCCCGGTCAAACGATGGCGAGTATCATTGCCAATGAATACTCGGAAGCAACGACGAGCCTGCATTTGGCGGCCCTCGCCGAAATTGGTCTCACGCTGTTTGCAGTCACTTTTGTCATCAATGCGATTGCGCGGCTTTTCATTTGGCGAGTGAAGCGAGGAGCCAGGTGAACTCGGCAATGCTGCAAAACTACTTGAACGAGGGCTATGCGAAACGGCAGTGGCTTGATCGGTTCATGAGAGCGCTCCTACTCGTTGCGTCCGTCATCGCTCTTTTGCCCCTTTTTAGTGTCCTGCTTTATTTATTTAAGAACGGACTTCCTGGTATCCAACTTTCTTTTTTTACTTCTCTCCCAAAGCCGGTGGGGGAAGTGGGGGGTGGGATGGCGAATGCTTTGGTGGGCACTTGCACTCTCGTTTCGATTGGTACTTTAGTGGGCGTGCCTTGGGGGATAGCGACGGGCGTGTTTCTTTCGGAATACGGAAGAAGCCGTTTTGCATCCGTTGTTCGTTTCTGCACGGACATGCTTTCGAGTGTACCTTCCATTGTGATCGGTCTTTTCGTTTATGCGTTGGTCGTGGTTCCCATGGGGGGCTTCTCAGCCATTGCAGGGGGAATAGCGTTAGGCCTTTTGATGATTCCCACAGTGGCGCGTAGCTCCGAGGAGATGTTGAGGCTGGTCCCCACCCATATCCGCGAAGCGGGGCTTGCGTTGGGGTTGCCTCGTTGGAAAGTGATTTTACGGATTGTTTTGCGAGGCTGTGTGAGTTCTATTTCAACGGGAGTTATTTTGGCGGTTGCCAGGGTAGCGGGAGAGACAGCCCCGCTTTTGTTTACTGCTTTAAATAACCAACACTGGAGCGAGGGATTGGACCAACCGATTGCGAGTTTGCCCGTGCAAATTTACACTTACGCTATTTCGCCCTTCAATGAGTGGAATACACAAGCGTGGGCGGGCGCGCTCGTGCTCGTGTTTTTGGTTTTTGTAGTGAATATTTTGACGCGGGCTTTCTTTGTGAGCGACGGAGTAGGTAGGGAATGAACGAGCCGGCAACGCCCCCTATTCTCCAAGTGAAAAATCTGAACGCTTGGTTTGGTGAGAGCCACGCGGTGAAAGACGTTTCGGTGAGCATTCCGCCCAACGCAGTGACGGCGGTCATTGGGCCCTCGGGGTGCGGCAAGTCAACCTTCATCCGGTGTTTGAACCGCCTGCATGAAGAAGTGCCGAGTGCCGGTGCCTCGGGAGAAGTGATCCTTTCGGGCATGAATATTTATGGGGACGGAGTCGATCCGGTAGGGATACGCCGTAAGATTGGAATGGTTTTTCAAAAGCCGAACCCTTTTCCGGCGCTTTCTGTGTTTGATAACGTTGTCGTGGGCCTAAAACTTGCGGGTATCCGTCGCCGGAGCGTTTTGACCGACGTCGTTGAACGCAGTCTCAAGCAAGCAGCGCTTTGGGAGGAAGTGAAAGAAAAGCTCCACGCGCCAGGGACGAGCCTCTCGGGTGGGCAGCAGCAGAGGCTTTGCATTGCGAGAGCCCTTGCAGTCGACCCGCCGGTGCTTCTGATGGATGAGCCAACCAGTGCTTTGGACCCCATAGCGACTGCAAAAATCGAAGAGCTCATTTTAGACCTTAAAAAGCAGGTCACTATTGTGATCGTCACACACAACATGCAGCAAGCTGCGCGAATATCTGACAGGACCGCTTTTTTTCTGATGGGTGAGCTAGTGGAGTTCGGCGAAACGTCGTCTGTTTTTACGGTGCCCAAAGAAGAACGCACTGAGCGCTATATTACAGGGAAGTTTGGATGATCAGCCGCAATATTGATACAGGCCTCAGTAACTTAAACCAAAAACTGCTGACGATGGCTGGGCACGTAGAGCAGGGTGTCGAATGCGCGACGGACGCGTGGCGTTTTCGCAATATGGTAAAAATTCAAGAGGTCTACGCTATCGAGCGGCGAGTGAACCAGTGCCACATGGAAGTCGATGCGGCGTGCGTTCAGCTTTTGGCCCTTCAGCAGCCGATGGCGGCAGATCTCCGGTTCATTGTGTCGTGCATCAAGATCAATAACGATCTCGAGCGAATGGTCGACTTAGCCGTGAACATTGCGAACAATACCGAGTTTTATTTGCAGAACCCGCAGGCAATCCACGTGGATGATTTGTCCCAAATGTCCGACGAAGTGCGCGTGATGGTGCGGGAAGTGCTCGACGCCTTTGTCAAAGCTGACGAGCGCTTGGCGCGCAGAGTGCTTTCTCGCGACGATCGAGTGGATGCCTACAAACGCAAAATCGTGTCGGATTGTTTGGGCGAAATGAAACGTGACCCCAGCAATATTGAGCAGGGAATGAACTTGATTTTTATTGCGAAGAACCTGGAACGCATTGGCGACCACGCGACGAATATTGCCGAGGATGTCATTTTCAGCGCGTCGGGGCAAGACGTGCGCCACTCGGAATCGCTTCGCAAGCCGCCTTCGGAGGCCGAATGAACTCTCGAGTCCTTATCGTAGAAGATGAAAGAGATATTGCCGATCTCATGGCGCTCCACTTAAAGCGTGAAGGGCACGAGACGGTGATTGTGGAAAATGGCGAAGACGCCGTTCGTCTTCTTTCTGGGTCGGAAGCTGAGCCATTCCACTTGCTGATCTTGGATTGGATGCTGCCGGGGCTATCGGGCCTCGAGCTTTGTAAAAAAATTCGCTCTGAACAAGCAGGGGTCCCCATTTTGATGGTCACAGCCCGTGCGCATACCTCCGATATCGTGCTGGGGCTTGAAATGGGCGCGGACGACTACTTAACCAAACCTTTCGAGCTCCCCGTTTTTCTAGCCCGCGTCCGGGCGCTTTTACGACGTGGCAACGCCCCCGCTGGGACCGAAGCCCGCGAATACCGTTTAGGCGAATTGGCCGTGGACCTGGAAGCGTACCGAGTGACTTGCGGTAAAAAAGAGCTCCAGCTGACCCCTTCGGAATTTAAGCTCTTAGTGGCTTTGGTCAAAAGCCAGGGCCGAGTTCTAACGCGAGAACGGCTCATCGATCTCGTCCAGGGCGAGGGCGTTACCGTTGTCGATCGAGCGATTGATACGCACGTTTTCGGGCTTCGAAAGAAGCTGGGCAAATGCGCCGAGACCGTTGAAACGATCCGGGGCGTTGGCTACCGCGTGCGGACTTAAGCGATTGATGCGAAGTCCATAACACCCATAAATACGGGTGAACGACTGTGCCGAACCACCGGCTTTGCGTTGGTCTGAATGAAACTCCTGTCCCGGAAACACGCCGAGACATTTTGCTCTTTACCGGTTACGAGGCGCTCGTGCCGCCGGTTAGACCTCAGATTCCTATAGATAAAGCGGCGGCGGCAACGGTTTCAGGGACAGGAGTTTCGTTCAGCCCACCACAAAGCCTCTTTGCTTTTTAGGGAACCTTTTGAGCGCGCTGCAAGAGATTGAATGTATGAGCACGATTCGCTTTTGCGGATAATTTGCAAGAGGTTCGCGCGTGGCGGTTCGTGGTAAAATAATTCAAAGCTGGCGAATGCATCGGGTTCTATTTCCGTGTGTTCGAATAAGCCCTTGAAGGGAGCGCCTCAGTTGAAGTTTCGCTTTCGCATTTTGCTGCTGGTGCTGTTAATCGCTGCTAGCGGGTGTGGCTCGGGGGCGTGTGTGAACGGGTGGTG
>JANPJT010000230.1:0-7971 GCA_031425635.1 Pseudomonadota bacterium | reverse complement strand
GCCGCCGATTGCCTGAACGCGGGCTGTGATGTCTTTCTTGAAAAAACGCACAAAAAATATAAAGGCGTGCGGTTAGGCGTCTTATGCAACCAGGCTTCGGTAGATAGCAAATTGCAGCATATCAGCGATCTGCTTACTAGGAAGAAGCTGGGTCTCACAGTGACTTGTTTTTTTGGCCCCCAACACGGGATCCGGGGAGAGAAACAGGACAATATGGTGGAGAGTCAGGATTTTGTCGACCCGCGCACTGGAGTGCCCGTGTTTAGTCTCTACGCCGATACGCGGGAACCAACCGATCGCATGTTAGAGAAGATCGACGTTTTTGTCGTCGATCTTCAAGATATCGGAACCCGAATCTATACTTTTATCTATACGCTAGCCAACTGCATGCGCGCTGCGAAGCGTGCTTCCAAGAAAGTTGTGGTGTTAGATCGCCCTAACCCGATCGATGGCCTTTCGATGGAAGGGAACTGCCTGGAGCCCGAGTATTCTAGTTTTGTGGGGCAGTTTCCCATTATTGTTCGCCATGGAATGACGATTGGCGAACTTGCGATCCTCATGAACGACGCTTTTAGCATTGGTTGTGAACTGGAAGTGGTTCGTGTCCAAGGTTGGAAACGATCCATGTATGGCGATCAATGGAAGCGAGACTGGATAACGCCGTCGCCCAATATCCCCACGCTTGAATCGGCGCTGGTGTTCCCGGGAAGCGTTTACTTTGAAGGGACAAACCTATCCGAGGGCCGGGGCACGACTAAGCCGTTTGAGTGGATCGGCGCCCCCTATGTTCAACCGGACAAGTTGGCGTCGGAGCTCAACCAGAAAAAGCTAGGAGGTGTGTACTTCCGGCCTATTTATTTTCAGCCTACTTACCAAAAGTGGAAAGAGGAAGTGTGCGGGGGCGTTCAGATCCACGTGACGGATCGAAAAAGGTTCAACGGCTTTCGCACCGGTATCCACTTGCTAACTACGATCGCGCGCGATTTTTCGCATTCGTTCGGTTGGAAAAAGCCGCCGTATGAATACGAGCACACGCGGATGCCTATCGACCTGATTGCAGGCACTGCTTTGCTTAGAGACATTGTGGAAAATGGACAGCCCATAGCTGAACTGGAGTCTAAAGCGGCAGAAGATGTGGCTGCTTTTAAAAAGCTTCGAAAACCTTTCCTTCTTTACCGTGCCTAGGCTGGCGACTACGGTGGCCTTTTTTTCGTTTAGCCTTGGTGTTTCTGTGGAGCGCCCCCTTTTTTTGGGGCATCACGATCGGACCTTTTTCGCAAGAGGGCTATCCCTCAACTTCTTAGGAACAAGTTCCCGTCGTGTTCCAGACCCGGACTGTTGGATAGCGACTGACACCAATTCTCCGAGGGAATTTAGCTCGCCAACGCAGGCCCCATCGGTTAACCACTTTGAATGAGTGGACGTCCACTTTTCGAAGAGTACACCAAACGGGTTATCTTTGGGGGGCGGGCTACGGAGAAAAACCTCTGTTGCTTAATCAGTGACAAAATCAATTATTTCTTTTCTTTGGATTTTTGTTTTTAACAATGCCTTCGGAATTTCGAAAGAGATTCAGGAATCTTGTCCACAGATTTTACTTGGCGTGTACGACGCCTTTGAAAATCAAAAATCCGTTTCGCCGGTTCTAATATCAGACGATATTAGGATTAGAGTTGAAGGATTAACTCCGGGCCAATTTGTTGCGCTTAGAATGTCAATGGGTGCAAATCAAGCGGAAGGCCATTTTTCCGCTGATGCTGATGGATTGGTTGACGTCGCTAAATTAGCTCCCCAATCAGGCAGTTATCGTGGAATCGACAGTGCAGGGCTAATTTGGTCAATGCGCCCGACCGGGTCGCCTCCAAGCAAAACTTTGGATCTCACTTTGGAAGTCGTAAGCTCGGATCAAGTAGTGCTAGCTTCGCGGTCCATTCCAAGATCTTTATCAGCGCCTGGAACTCCCTCAAGAATGATTACCGATAGTGGCTTCGTCGGGCAAATCTTCTTGCCTCCAGGGAAGGGGGTCTTTCCCTCTCTTATTGTCTTGGGAGGTGGTGAAGGGGGACTTTCAGGTGCCTCTTATTTGGCAGCCTATTATGCATCGTATGGATACGCAGCTCTTGCTGTCGCCTACTTTGGCGCTCCCGGCTTACCTTCTGAAATTAATCGCATCCCCATTGAATATTTTAAAACGGCAGTAGACTGGTTAAAATCGCAATCGTTTTCCAAGGGACAGCGGATGGGAATTACCGGAGGATCCAGAGGGGCCGAAGCCGCACTGGCGATTGCCAGTAAAATAAATGAATTTAGCGCTGTAGTAGCCGATGTTGGGAATGCATTGCCGTTAAGTGGTTACGACTTTTCAACCGGCCAAGAGGTAAGTCCTTGGACATACAAGGGTCGCGATCTGCCTTTTCAAAAAAACTTGCAGTTTGGTCGAGAGTCCTACCGACAGCATCCAGGCGGTGTACGTGCCTTTGAATTCAAATCTACTCGAAATTGGAAGATATTATCCAATCCCTCCGCAATTGAAGCGGCAATTCTACCGGTAGAGGACATTAAAGCCCCCATACTTTTTAATACCGCAGAAGACGATGCATTGTGGCCTTCGTATCCCTTGTCGAAGGTTGCATATGAACGACGGATCGCTAAGCAGACCGAGTTTAAAGATGAATTTTATGTCTATAAAAAGGTTGGCCATGTACTAGGTACTCCTCCCGGTTTGCCCTCAGCGGAAACTTATTTCTTATTTCCGGACGGAAGTGGCGAGTATTGGGAGCTCGGAGGCTCCGCAGGAGAAAATGCTCGAGCTCAAAGAGAGAGTGCGAAAATTAATCTGAGGTTTCTCAATCAATATCTAAAATGAAGGAAACTGCGAGAGTAAGTTATCACATTTTCGTAGCCTTGACGTTCGCTTGGGTAGTAGTAGGGCTTTGCCTGGCTGATGCGTCCACCCCTGAACCGCCCAAGCCGCGGCCCGCGTTTCTACTTACAACCCACATAGATGACGGTTTTTTTACCGTTGGCATACTTTACCTTTACGGCGTTGTGAGTGACGGGGGATGTCCGAGCCTTTGTTCCTCGGACAGCCAAATCGCCCAAACCGTGCCTAATAAAATAGGAGGGAGTGCCTGAAACCTCGCCCACACAAAACTTTGGATCGAGCTCTTTCTTCACCGCGAGTTCGGTCTGGTCTTCATCCGATGGAACGGAAGTGTCTACGTCAAATTTACGTGACGTGGTGGGTACGGGAATTCCTTCTATCTGGACCGAGCTATTATCAAGGGAAATTTCTTCGGTCTTGGTCTTGATGGAGAGGGGTTCCCTGAAGCTGGCAACTTGCTGTACTTCTATAATTTCTAAAGTCTCAATGGCGGAAGCAAACAAGTTAAAACCTACTAAGGGTATCAGTGCCGCTAAACGAAGGCGCATTTGGTATTCTCCTCGTCCTTAGCACAGTCGCAGTTCGATGCTTTGGCAAGTCTTTTCCGACAGAATTGGCTACGCCGGCAGGACGTGAGTTTCGAAAGTGGAACGGACTATTTGGGACATAGTGTAGCTGACGGCTTCGGCTATTCGCAGGGCTTCGTGTGCATAGGCTGGTTCGCAGGGTGCCATCCAATTGAGCAAATCGCGGGCGGTATTGTGGTGTTCGCCGGCATCGTTGATGTGTTTGTGTTGGCTGAGGCGTTTGGCGGCTTCAGAAAATCCGCGTTGTTCGAGAAGCTCTGCGAGTGGTTCCACCTTGTGATAGATTCGACGTTCAAAAAAATCGACTGCCATGGCGAACGCTAAAAAGTTGCGGTTTGCGGTGAATTCCAGAAGGCACATTAGCACTCGGGTCATGGGAACGGCGGGGACCGTGTTCGGATCGACGGCCAGCGATTCGAGGGCTTTGGCCAAAATTCGATCGTGGCCGCGCTCGTCTTGCATGAAGCTCGCCACTGCGCCGCTTGCGCGACCGGCGATTTGGAGTGCGGGAAGTAACGCGCTCTCGCACATCTGCGTGACGTAGTGGTTTTGCCGCAGGAGTACCGCAGCCGTCTTCTGGAACGAGTCCGGAGGTAAAGTCGATACTTGCGCAAATACCGACGCTCCGGGGTCGTTATCCATCAACGAGATCAAATGGTAGCGCCGCGCGACGCTGAATAAGCTTTGCGGGTGGACTCGGTCGCCCAACGCGCTAAAGCTTAGGGCGGCCTCTGAGTCCCAGGTCCACTTGTAATGGTTGGGTTCCCAGGTCGCCAAGATCTGGGCTTTCTCATGTTCTTCCAGCGCTGTGCTCGCGCAGACTGCCGTAGTGGCCAAACTGGGAAATGTTAAGTCGGATAGATCGCCTCGGCTGGAGTGGGTGTCGAGGCCGTCCCGCAGTGCGGTTGGCAGGGTGTAGCAAAGATAGTGCTCGTCCAGTGCTTCAAAATACTGTGTTACTAAATACGCATCGTCGACAGATAAGGATGATCCGCTGAGTGCCTTAACAAGGCGGGAGAGTTCGGGGGCGTTTTCCTCCGTTTTTTCCACCTGCACTTCAATCCAGGGCGCTGTTAGGATCAGGGCGTGTTCTGACTCGTCGACTTGGACTTCATCGTATGGCCACAAAAGCACATTCTGCATCGGTCGTCCCGGATTTAAACACCCCCTCCTTGAGAAGAGGGGGCGTTTGCGCATAGTTAGAGCTGTATTAAGTGCGGCGGCAGGCAATTGGGAATATTAAAACGGAATTTCTTTTCCTTTTTGGACTTCGTGTCGATCAGAGAGATCTGGCCCTCTGCGCAGCCATTCGACAAGATTTTCAGACGGCCGTTCTTGTTATTTTGTGTTTCATCGCAAGAAACAGCGGAAAGTACGCCGTCCACATCTTCGTGGGTCTGGAGACAGATATTTTTCAAGTCAAGCGGATCAGGGCCAATGAGCGCGAACGCCGAAGAGGCCGTCAGCGCAATTGCGGAGATAGTTTTGATTTTCATGTTTGTAACCCCCAACAGGTATACAAAGTGCCTTGATTGACACTTTGGTGGACGATATAGAAGTGAGGGAGCGTAGGTCAATGTCGCACGTTTGGCGGTACCACCGTTTGTTAACAGTTGCTGGATGTTTCTTTCCATTTTTCGTTTCTGCTCAAAGTTTAGACGCGCTGTTGCAGGCACTGAATCAATCGTCCACGGAAGTTGTGAGTTACCCGGTGGACCGCGACCAAGACCTTGTTGCTTTGAACCTCCAAGAGGTCCGCCAAATAACCCACGACTGGGAGGTTAGTGCGCAAGATTCTGTCGCCAACTCCAAGAGAGATAAGCGCGACAGAAAAAATCGATTCTTTCACACCGCAGTCAGTAAATTAAACGCACCGCTTTCGAGTTGGATAAAATCCTCAAGTCTGGGCGCTGTCGATCGCCGCTCTGTCGCGCAGCGCGTTTTGGCACAGGCATTGAAGCACCCCATTGCCAGCATCGAAAACACCAGGTTTCGCAAGCGATCGGGCGAGATCGGATACTGTTTCGGGCGCGCCTTGTTGGTGCACTACGAACTTTTGAAAGCGGGTATTCCCCAACAAGATCTGGTTAAGTTCTTTGCGCTGGGTGAGCTTACCGTTGAAAAGCAGCACTGGCGTTTTCATGCGGCGATGGGTGTACGCGATCCCAAGGAGGGGATTTTGATTGTGGATCCGCTCTTTCCTGAAGTTCGCGGCGTAGAAGAGTGGATGTCAGAAGTTGCTGCGTACGATATTAAACGCCCGCTCTCCCGCGTTCGGTTTTACCCAACAGATCCGCGCAAGTTTTTGCCCTCCTTCGGAGCGTACCAAAAGCACCAGCTCACGCATTCACTAGTGAGAGAGTATTTTATGGCTCTCGCCGGTAGTCTTTAAACGACCCAGTGGTTCGGAGACACAAACTCAACACGGAACGCTTGGATCAAAGAAAGCCCGGTCGTCGCATGAATTCAAAGCCACTGCGCGCCCCCAGAGGAATTTGGTGGATTCCATCGCGGGAAAATGCTAGTCGCACGAGATAGTGTTTATTCGTAGCTTGATACTAGGTTTAGTAATAACGGCCAGCCATGGGTACGCTGCCGACGATTCCTATAAGTTGTTGGGATTAGATAGAATAAAACTCCAATCGCTGGCTCCAGAACAGGCCCAGGATCTGATCAAACGAGCTTACCGAATCCGGTCAATGCAGGTTCATCCCGACATTGTGGAAGGCAATGCCAAGCAACTGAACGCAAAATTCAAAAGGATTAAGTCGGCGCGTGACGACTTGTTGGCTTTTTACAGCACTCAGAAGCCATTGCCCAACCTACGCTGCGACGTCGTATCCACTTCTGCGGCGACCATCAGCCAAGGAATGGGTTGTGCTGGTAATATTTTTGAAAATGCGTTTAGTGAATTCGCTGAGTGCCTCACCATTCTGGGCATGATGGAAGGCGAATACCGTGCCTCTACCCAGACGGGCTCTTTTCGCCGTGGGGAATCCGATGCGGTTTACCAAGCAGCTCTTGGGAATGGATTCGGTTATGCCAGTACCTACGAAAACCACCCGCACACAGAGCCCGCGTTCCATTTCTTTTTGTTGGCTCATCTCGATGACCTCCTATTTCCTAGTGATGGCAGGGGGCCACAAATTGCGTAGGTTCAGCACCTTTACGAGGGCTTAAAACTTTCTCCGCAATCGCAATTAGAGCAGCTTTTAGGGCGATGGCTGCAGTCTCATAAAGCTGACAAAACGCCCGATCGTCTCTCGCTGGGTGTGGATGCTCCAGCAAAGCTTCGGCTTAAAAGAAAACGCTAGAAACGGCTAGTCATAAAAGCCAAACAATACTTGAAGTTCTTTACGCATCGTTTCTATCAGCGCACCTGGCCCACGCGCGGGTAGTCGCTATGGTGGCCATAAGCGCCTCTTATTTTTCTTTTCGCAGGAGCGGGCTCAAACTAAATAAAATGGAGGTTTGAATGAAAAAGCTTGGATTGATTTTATGTGCCCTATCGTCCATCGGAACGCAGGCAGCTGCGCCCGCGGATAACTTTTCTTGCGATGCGGCCGTGTTTTTTAGCCGACTCAAAATTGAGCTGTCCCGTACCACCAACGGTGTGCAGGTGAACTTGCGGGGCCTCGATGCAGAACGGGCGGCTAAACGGCTGGGGCTCAAAGCGGGTCAGGCTCTCCAGCTGGCTTTCGCCCCCGATGCCTGTACGCTCTCGTCGGACCGTTTGGCCGTGGGATATTGCGAACTAGATGCGAGCGCCTGGCCGCCGGTGCGGGTGCAAGCGCGCAGTTTAGATGCAGCGGGGGCAGTGGTGGATAGCCTCTATCTATCGGTCGCCAATTTCGAGATGACTCACGTAGTGCGCACGCGTGTGGGTGTTCCTAAAGACTACTCAGAGGAAAAACTGGAAGCAAACATTTTTCTGATTGCTCAGGAGCACAATGAAAAGCGGGTGAGAATCATGCTCCCGTTCGAGCTCAGCGAGTGCCAAGCGAGATAAGAACAAAGCAATCGGCCCTCTTTGCAAGGTGAGGGCCAAGTCGCTTCCTGGTAGAAAAAGTCTTTGGTTCTTGGAGCTGCCCGGTGTCAGTCTCTTTCCAAGCTCGATAGGTAGCGCTCGCGGGCGCCCGTGGGGCGTTTTGTTTTCGAATTGACGGATTCTGGATTTGGAGTGAAACCCTCGTGATCAAAAGTTACGACCGGTACCTTTCAAGCTTGGAAAGAGAGTGACACCCATTCTGCAGTTCGTATTCGTCATTGCGAACCCGCAGGGTGAAGCAACCTTATACCCAGGGTTAGGAAGAAACTTTGTTTATCGATCTTCACGGGTCAATGGTTGCTTCGCCGCTCCGTGTTCAGTGTCAACACATCCTTTACAGGTTGTGCCAGTACATCCTTTACACTTGGGGGCGAATGATTGGTTGGCCGTGGCCTGTTTTAAGATCTATCTCCCGAACAATCATGTGCCTGTAGCTTACGATTAGCTGTTTC